>DATIVR010000129.1:0-3413 GCA_035465695.1 Gammaproteobacteria bacterium | reverse complement strand
CCAGTGGGCGCCGAAGTCACGGGTCATGTACACGTAGGGATGGAAGTCGTCCCACATGTAGCGGTTCACGGTCATGTAAGCCGTGCCCTTGTCGGTGTGGGAAGCTTCGATCGAGCTGATGTACGCCGTCTGGGGGAAATTCGGCGGGGTGATGGCTTTCCAGTGCTTGCCGCCGTCGCGGGTGATGTGCACCAGGCCATCGTCCGAGCCCGCCCAGATGAGATCATCCGAGAGCGGCGATACCGCCAGCGCGGATACGGTGGCGTAGACCTCCGCGCCGGACTGGTCGAGATCGATGGGTCCGCCGCTCGGCGCTGTGGTGGCCGGATCGTTGCGCGAGAGGTCCGGGCTGATCTTGGTCCAGGTCCTGCCGTAATCCAGGCTCTTCATCACATACTGGGAGCCGACCAGCATCTCCTTCCGATCGTTGGGCGAGAACAGGATGGGATGGGTCCAGGCCCAGCGATAAGGCTGCGCGCCGGCGGAGTCGCCGTCCTGATACAGCGGCCAGGGGCTCACGTCCTGCGACTCTTCCGTGGCGGCATCGTACTTATAGAAGAGGCTGTAATAGCCGCTGCCGTAGTTCACCCCGATCTTGCCGGGCTGCGGCACCGAGAAGGTGCTCTCGCCGTAGGCCACCGGGTTCCACATCTCGGTGGGCACCTCGCCTAAGCTCGTGGCGCTGGGGCCCTCGAAGGAGCCCTCGTCCTGCTGCGCGCCGTAGATGTGATAGGGGAAACGTTCGTCCAGGTTCACGTGATAGAACTGCCCGGTGGGCTGGTTCATCTCGCTGCTCCAGGTCTCGCCGCGATCGGTGGACACGGTAGCGCCGCCGTCGTTGCCTTCCAGCAGGATCTTGTTGTCATCCGGGTTGATCCAGACGATGTGGTTATCGCCATGGGGCGTGTTGAGCTTGGTGAAGGTCTTGGCCCCATCGTGCGACACCCACAGGGCGTCCACCTCGGGTGCGTACACGGTGTTCACGTCCTTGGGATCGGCGTACACCGCCATGTAGTAGAAGGCGCGCTGGCGCAGCTTCCACTCGTCGTTCACGCGCGTGAAGGTGGCGCCGCCGTCCGCGGAGCGGAACACGCCGCCGCCCCGCGCCTGCTCGATGACGTACACCACCTTGGGGTCGGCCGCGGACACGCTCACGCCGATGCGGCCCAGGAGGCCCGAGGGCAGGCCGGGATTGCGGGAGATGTTCTGCCAATGGGCGCCGCCATCGGTGCTCTTATATAAGCCGCTGCCCGGCCCGCCGCTGGTGAGCGCCCAGGGCGTGCGCTGGGCCTGCCATAGGGCGGCATAGAGTGTCTGCGGATCCTTGGGATCCATGACCAGGTCGATGGCGCCGGTGTTGTCGTCCACGTACAGCACCTTGTCCCAGGTCTTGCCGCCGTCCTTGGACTTGAACACGCCGCGGTCCGGGTTCGGCTTGAACACGTGGCCCATGGACGAGGCGTACACCACGTCCGGGTCCTTCGGGTCCACCACGATGGCGCTGATGGTGTGGGTATCCGTGAGGCCCGCCGCTTTCCAGGTCTTGCCGGCATCGGTGGACTTGAACACGCCGTCACCGGTGATGAAGGTGTTGCGGATGTCGCTCTCGCCGGTGCCCACGTAGATGACGTTGGCGTTGGAAGGCGCCACGGCGATGGCGCCGATGCTGTCGCTGGTGCCCGGCAGGGTGCCGTCGGTGATGTTGGTCCATTTCACGCCGTAGTCGGTGCTCTTCCAGACGCCGCCATCCACGCCGCCCATGTAGAAGAGGTTCGGCTGGCCGGGCACGCCCGCCACCGCCACCACGCGGCCGCCGATATAGGGGCCGACGCTGCGCCACTCGAGCTTGCTCTCAAGAGGATTGGCTGGCGGAGTGGATTTGGAGTCCGCGGCGGAGGCCGCGAGGGAAGACAAGGCGAGAGACAGGGACAGCAACAGGGCGGGCAAAAGGATCGGGCGCTTCATGGGCGGGGCTCCTTCAGTACCGATATAGCCGGAGAATTTGCCGAGACGATTATGCGCTTTTGGTGCGCTCCCTAAACCGTCGCACCTTCGAGACATTTCCGCAGCTCTGCATGGAACACCACTGGCGCGAGCGGTTCTTGGAGGTGTCCAGGAACAGCCAGCCGCAGCCTTCGCCGGGACATTCCTTCACGCGGTCGAGGGGGCCGGTCTCCAGCAACTCCACCGCGCGCCACACGATGGGGCCGAGCACCGCCGCGGGCGGCGCACCTTTGAAATCCCAACCGCAGTTGATCTTGCGTCCGCCCTCGCAAGCGGTATCGGTGCAGGCGGCGATGTGCCGCCAGGCGGCGGTCTGCTGCACGATGGAGTTCAGGTGATCCAAGGCTTTCTGCGGCAGCACCTCGTCGCGCGCCGCGGCCTGGAACAGCGAGCGCAGGGTGGCGCTCAGGGCCTGGGCCTCCTGCAGCGCGGCGGCCTTGGCCTTATCCGAACCGGCCGACAGGTTGCGCCGGCCGTTGGGGCCGATGAAGTCCGCCTTCTGGTTCCAGTCCAGCAGCGCCTCATAGGACTGCAGCCGGCCGCCCTCATTGGCGAAGTCCAGGGCGACCGTGGTCAGAGGTTTTCCCGAAATTTGCATGTAACCAGTATAACACCCTTGACTAGTTACGGAACCCGGTCTAGGCTTGTAACCCGTTAAACAGATATGACTGGTTACAGGGCCCGGGTGAGTAGCGATAGCTACGAACGACTGCGCAGGGAAAGCGCAGGCGGGCCGGCCGGCGGAGCAGGACTCGCAGCCGGGAAGGTGACGAAGTCACCCCGCGTCTTTGTCTTAAGAATCAGGAGATTTCCATGAACGGCCAAGACCTCGATCCCAACTTCTTCCTGCCGCTGTGGCAGACCCTGGTGCGCTATTTCCGCGCCTATCCGCCGCTGGCCCAGGCGCCGCAGCAGCTGGAGTCCCCGGCTCCGCTCACGGAAGCCCAGCGCCGACCCTACCGGGCCGCGCGCCGCTCCCTGTACCTGCCGAAAGACCTGGAAGGCCGGCTGCCCTGCCAGCCGAGCCCCTGAATCGGGAGAACGCCATGAACACCGCCGTGATGAAGCTCCACTGGTTCGCCGCCGTCAGCACCTGGCTGCGCGGAGCCGCTCAGCCCAAGGCCAGGGATGCCAAGCCCGCCACCGAGGAGAAGCCCAGGGTGAGGATCGCGGGATTGCGCTGAGGGGCGCCTCCTCAAACTGGACCGCGGTCCCGGGTGGCGGTAATATAGTCATATATGTCGATAAGGAGTCGGCATGCGCAACCGGGCTACAGACCGCAAGCTCATCAAGACTGCCGCACGTCTTGGCCGTCCTAGCGTGTATGCGTTGGCCCATGCCCTCGATCGCCCTTATCGCCGCGTGCTCGAACGGGTCAGGACGCTGGCGCTGGCCGGCCAGCTGGTGCT
>DATIVR010000128.1:0-2993 GCA_035465695.1 Gammaproteobacteria bacterium | reverse complement strand
CAGGTGCATGGATTCATCGCGCAGGATGTACTGGTATTGTTCGGCCGCGCCGGTCATCTTGTTCTGGCGGCCCAGCGCGAGTATCTGCACGAAGCCGACATAGAAGAACAGTCCTTCCATGATGCAGGCGAACACGATCAGGCTGCGCAGCAACTGGCGGTCCGCCTCAGGTGTGCCGGTCTCGAATGCGGGATTGGTCAGGGTATCGATGAACGGCAGCAGGAATTCGTCCTTGGCGCGTATGCTGGGCACCTCGTGGTACATGTTGAAGATCTCGCCCTCGTCCAGGCCCAGGCTTTCCACGATGTATTGGTAGGCGTGGGTGTGGATCGCCTCCTCGAACGCCTGGCGCAGCAGGTACTGGCGGCACTCCGGATTGCTGATATGGCGATAGGTGCCGAGCACGATGTTGTTCGCGGCCAGGCTGTCCGCCGTGGTGAAGAAACCCAGGTTGCGCTTGACCAGCAGGCGCTCGTCCGCGCTCAGCTTGTCGCTTTTCCACAGCGCGATGTCCGCGGTCATGTTCACTTCCTGCGGCATCCAGTGGTTGGCGCAGGCAGACAGGTATTTCTCCCACGCCCATTTGTATTTGAACGGCACCAGCTGGTTGACGTCCGCCTTGCAATTGATGATGCGCTTGTCCTCCACGCGGATACGCCCGGCAGGCCTGGCTTGAACCGCAGGTTCAGTCCGCTCCGCGTCCTCCATTTGCACGGCCGGCTTCTGCACCGCCAGGTCCTCATCGAATGAGGGGATACGCATCATGCCCAACGGCATCCCGGCCGTCTTGATGTCTTCGTCAAAGTTCAGCATCTTGTTATTCTCCTTTGCTAATTCTTCCATGGACTGAGGTGCGAGAACCAAGGACCAAGTAAAAACCTCCGCCCCGCTTGTGGCTCACTCCCAAGTCCTCCAATCTCAGCCCTGTCTTACTGGCAGGCTTCTCCAAAACCGGTTGTGGTTCCGACATAACCTAAAGGTTAGTCTTCACTGCAATCCAGACTGCGAACCTGCTTACTGGCAGGCTTCTCAATGAGGTTGTGGCTACGGCCGCACGCTTATGCGTGCTTCACATGCGCTTCGCGCATATGAGCCTACGCCGTAATCCTGACTGTGAAGCATGTCACTGACATGCCTCTCCCAATGGATTGTGGTTTCGGCCACCCCTTCGGGGTTTAACTTGCTTCGCAAGTTAGCCTACACCGCAACCACGATGCGAGGATTGCCTATTGGCAAGCCTCGCAATCGGGGTTGTCAATCGAGCAGAATTGGGGTTCTTCCGCACCGCCGCCGTTGGCTGGAACCGCGTTCAGCGCGCCGGCCCGTCCGGTGGATTTCTCCGCGGAAGTCGCACCCATGGTGCGCAGGTAGTAGGTGGTCTTCAAGCCGCGCAACCAGGCTAACTTATAGGTTTCATCCAGCTTGCGGCCAGACACGCCGGCCATGTAGATGTTCAGCGACTGCGCCTGGTCTATCCATTTCTGGCGGCGCGAGGCCGCCTCGATCAGCCAGTTCGGCTCCACTTCGAAAGCCGTGGCATACAGGCTGCGGAACTCTGCGGGGATACGGTCTATCTTGGCCAGGGTGCCGTCGAAATATTTCAGGTCGGCGATCATCACTTCGTCCCACAGCCCCAGTTGCTTCAGGTCCGCCACCAGGCGGTCGTTGATAACCGTGAATTCACCGGACAGGTTGGATTTCACGAAGATGTTCTGGTAGGTCGGCTCGATGCAGGCTGAAACACCGATGATGTTGGAGATGGTCGCGGTCGGAGCGATCGCGACACAATTGGAATTGCGCATGCCATGCTGCTTGATCCGGGCACGCAACACGTCCCAATCCATGCTCGCCGACATATCCACCTCGACATAGCCGCCGCGCTCCCGGCGCAACAATTCCAGCGAATCCTGCGGCAGGATGCCGCGATCCCACAGGCTGCCGCGATAGCTGGCGTAACGGCCGCGCTCCTGGGCCAATTCGGTGGAGGCCCAGTAGGCGTAATAGCAGACCGCCTCCATCGAGCGGTCGGCGAACTCGACTGCCGCGTCGGATGAATAAGCGATGCGCAGATCGTGCAGGCAATCCTGGAAACCCATGATGCCCAGGCCCACCGGCCGGTGCTTGAGGTTGGAATTGCGCGCCTTGTCCACCGCGTAATAGTTGATGTCGATCACGTTGTCCAGCATGCGCATCGCGGTGTTGATGGTGCGGCGCAGCTTGTCATGGTCGATCTGCCCGGCCTTCTCGTGACCTTTGGGAAACAGGTGCGCAACCAGGTTGATCGAACCGAGATTGCACACCGCGATCTCGCTGTCGCTGGTGTTCAGCGTGATCTCGGTACACAGATTGGAGCTGTGCACCACGCCGAAGTGCTGTTGCAGCGAACGGATGTTGCAGGGGTCCTTGAAGGTGATCCACGGATGGCCGGTCTCGAACAGCATGGTCAGCATCTTGCGCCACAGGCTGGCTGCGGGCACGCGCTTGAACAGCTTGAGCTCGCCGGTGACGGTCTTCGCCTCATAAGCGGTGTAGGCGCGCTCGAACTCGGCGCCGAACTTGTCATGCAGGTCCGGCACGTTGGATGGCGAGAACAGGGTCCAGTCGCCGCCTTCCATCACGCGCTTCATGAACAGGTCGGGGATCCAGTTGGCGGTGTTCATGTCGTGGGTGCGGCGGCGGTCGTCGCCGGTGTTCTTGCGCAGGTCCAGGAACTCCTCGATATCCAGGTGCCAGGTCTCCAGGTAGGCGCACACCGCGCCCTTGCGCTTGCCGCCCTGGTTCACCGCCACGGCGGTGTCGTTGACCACCTTGAGGAACGGCACCACGCCCTGCGATTTGCCGTTGGTGCCCTTGATGTGGCTGCCCAGCGCGCGCACCGGTGTCCAGTCGTTGCCCAGCCCGCCGGCGAATTTGGCCAGCAGCGCGTTTTCCTTGATCGCTTCGTAGATGCCGTCCAGGTCGTCCTGCACCGTAGTGAGGTAGCACGACGACAG
>DATIVR010000127.1:0-7626 GCA_035465695.1 Gammaproteobacteria bacterium | reverse complement strand
TCGTGGATGGTGCGTTCCAGCTTCTCGCCGTCGTACCAGGCGTTGAGCTCGGGCTCGGCGCGGCAGCCGGCCACGATGGCGCGCACGATGCGCACCGTGATGTCCTGTCCCGGCATCCAGTTGTGGATGTCGGCGTCGTCGAACAGCGTGCATTCCGCCACTTCCGAGCGGGACTTGGTCATGCTGGCGTGCATGGCGCGGCGCGGTCCACGCAGCGGCTCCGCTACGCCGTACTTCACGTCGCTGCGCTTAGGCTGAATGTCCCAACGGGCCTGCGGCGCGGAGGCGGGCGCAGCGGCGCTGCGGCCACCCGCGGCATTGCGCACGTCGTCGGCCGTCACGGTGTCGTTCTTGCCGGTAGGCGGGATGCCGGAGAGGTCCACGCCCATCTGCTTGGCGAGGATGCGCACGGAGGGCAGCGCCTTCACGCGCTGTGGTTCCTGCTTCTGCTTCTTGCGGATGATGGCGGTCTCCGCCACCACGGCGTTGCTGGTGGGCACGTTGCCCACCACAGTGCCGCTGTCCTCCGCCACCGGCGTGCCCTTCTTGGCATCCGGGGCGGCCTTCTGGGCCGCGGCTTCTTCCTTCTTCGCGGAGGCGGGCGCCGCAGCGCCGCCCTCGATGTCGAAATCCACGAGCGCGGAGTGGGTCGGGATGATGTCGCCGTTCTTGCCGTAAAGCTTGGCGATCTTGCCGGCCCAGGGGGACGGCACGTCCACCACAGCCTTGGCGGTCTCGACGGAGAGGAGCGGCTGGTCCACCTTCACGGTGTCGCCTTCCTTCACGTGCCAGTTGACGATCTCGGCTTCCTGCAGGCCTTCGCCCAGATCCGGGAGGTTGAACGTCTTCATGGGTTACGCCTCCAGTACCTTGCGGATGCCTTTGATGACGCGGTCCACGCTCGGCATGTAATCATGCTCCAGCTTGAAGAGCGGCATGGGTATGTCATAACCCGTGACGCGGCCGATGGGTGCCTTAAGGGAGTAGATGGCCTTCTCCGCCACGGTAGCGGCGATCTCGGCGCCCACGCCGCAGTTCCTCGGTGCCTCGTGCACGATCACCAGGCGGCCGGTCTTCTCCACCGACTCCAGGATGGTGTCGAAGTCGATGGGCGCCACGGTGGCGAGATCGATCACGTCGCAGCTGATACCTTCCTCGCCCAGCTTGGCGGCGGCCTGCAGCGTCTCGTGGACCATGGCGCCCCAGGACACCAGCGTCACGTCCTCGCCTTCGCGCAGCACGAAACAGGTGTCCAGCGGCAGGGCCTTGCCGTCGTCTTCCACTTCCGCCTTGTTGAGGCGATAGAGACGCGTCGGCTCCAGGAACACCACCGGATCCGGATCGCGGATGGCGGCGAGCAGCAGGCCATAGGCGCGGGACGGCGAAGAGGGCATCACGGTGCGGATACCCGGCATGTGGGCGAACATCGCCTCGTTGCTCTCGGAATGATGTTCCGGCGCGTGGATGCCGCCGCCCGAGGGGGCGCGCAGCACCATGGGCACGTGCAGGCGGCCGCGGGTGCGGGTGCGCAGGCGGCCGGCGTGATTGATCATCTGGTCCACGGTGGGATAGATGAAACCGGAGAACTGGATCTCGGCCACGGGCTTCATGCCCTGGGCGGCCATGCCGATGGAGATGCCGGCGATGAGGGCCTCCGCCAGCGGGGTGTCCATCACCCGGTCCTTGCCGAAGCGCTGCTGCAGGCCCTGGGTGGCGCGGAATACGCCGCCGTTCAGGCCCACGTCTTCACCGAGCACGACTACGGAAGGGTCTTTCTCCATCTCATAAGCCATCGCCATGGTGATGGCTTCGACCATCGTGACCTTAGCCATGGTGGGAGCCCTCCTCGACGGCCTCTTCGCGCTGGGCGACCAGGCCCTCCGGCAGGTTGGCGAACATGTGGTCGAACATGCTCTCCACCGGCGGCTTGCCGGTCTCCTTATATAGCTTCACCTCGGCATCCACCCGCTCGGCGCATTCCGCCAGCAGGGCGTCTTCCTTCTTCTGGTCCCAGGCGCCGATGTCGGTCAGGTACTTGCGGATGCGGAGCAGGGGCTCCTTCTTCCACTCACCCTCCACCTCACCCTTGGGACGGTAACGGGTGGCGTCGTCCGCCGTGGTGTGGTCATGCAGGCGATAGGTGAGGGCTTCCACCAGGGTCGGACCCTTGCCGGCGCGCGCCTTCTCCAGGGCCTTCTCCATCACGTCACGCACCGCGACGATGTCGTTGCCGTCCACCTGGATGCCCTCGATGCCGCCGGCGATGGCCTTCTGGGCCAGGGTCTCGCAGGCGGTCTGGGCCGAGAGGGGCACCGAGATGGCCCACTTGTTGTTGCACACCACGAACACCACCGGCAGCTGCCAGGCGCCGGCGCAGTTGATGGCCTCGTAGTAGTCGCCCTGGGAAGTGCCGCCGTCGCCGATCACCGTCACCGCCGCGCGCTGCTCCTTGCGGAGCTTGAACGCGGTGGCGGCGCCGGCCGCGTGGTGATACTGGGTGGCGATGGGCACGCACCAGGCGAAGTCATGCTTGGGGCCCGAGAAGTTGTTGCCGCGCTCGTCGCCGCCCCAGAACAGCAGCACCTCGTGGGGTTTCACACCGCGCCAGAACTGGGTGCCGTACTCGCGGTACATGGGGAAGAAGGCGTCTTCCTGCTTCATGGCGGCGCCGATGCCCACGTGGGTGGCTTCGTGGCCGAGGCAGGAGGCATAGGTGCCGAGCTGGCCGGTGCGCTGTAGGGCGATGGCCTTGGTGTCGAAGACCCGCACGAAGGTCATGGCGCGGTACATCTTCAGCAGTTCCTCTTTGTCCTTGGCGAACTTAGGCAGGTCCTTCTGCACGGGCTTGCCCTCGTGGTCGAGGTACTGCTGGTATTTGATCTCGAAGGTGGCGGCGGTCTTCAAGGCTAGGCTCCTGCAAAGCCGCCCGGAGCTCTTCGGGACCACATGGGGTCCAGCGGCCCGCCGGCGGGGAGTGCTTATATAGATAGCGCCCGGCATAAGGGCCGGGCGGGGCGGCAATTATACAGGCTCCCGGCAGGCCTGCAGCCCGCGGGGGAACGGCCGGCCGGCCGGGGGCCGCGAGTGTGCTCGGGTAGAATGGCGGCACTTTTGGCCTGGAAATCGGCATGAGCGGCAACAAACGCGAGCTGGAACAGGGTATCCGCACCGACCTGAAGCCCCAGGAGACCTATTCCGGGTACCTGAGACTCGACGTGCTGTTCACCGCCCAGCAGCCCGTGACCCGCCACCACGACGAGATGCTGTTCATCATCCAGCACCAGACCTCCGAGCTCTGGATCCGGCTGGTGCTGCATGAGCTGGACGCCGCCATCCGCCATATCCAGAGGGACGAGCTGGAGCCCTGCTTCAAGATCCTGTCGCGGGTGAAACAGATCCAGATGCAGCTCTTCAACCAGTGGGCGGTGCTGGAGACCTTGACCCCCACCGAGTACGCCGAGTTCCGCGGCGCACTGGGCGCCGCCTCCGGCTTCCAGTCCCACCAGTACCGCGCCCTGGAGTTCATGCTCGGCAACAAGTCCGCCGAGCTCACCCAGGTGTTCCGCTACGACCCCAAGGTCCATGCCGTGCTCACCGGGCTTCTCAACCGTCCGAGCCTCTATGACGAGTTCCTCCGCTACCTGAAGCGCCGCGGCTTGGCCGTGCCCCAGGAGCGGGTGGAGCGGGACTGGTCGCAGCCCTACGAGCGCCATCCCGGCGTCACCGCGGTCTTCAAGCAGATCTACGAAGGCACCCGCGAGTGGTGGGACGCCTACGAGATGTGCGAGAAGCTGGTGGACGTGGAGGAGTACTTCCAGCTTTGGCGCTTCCGCCACATGAAGACCGTGGAGCGCATCATCGGCCACAAGACCGGCACCGGCGGCTCCTCCGGCGTGAAGTTCCTGGAGAAGGCCCTCTCCCTGACGTTCTTCCCCGAGTTGATCGACGTGCGCACCGAGATAGGCGTCGTTAAATAGCTGATTTGCGGCGATTTGGGCCGACTTTCGGCCCGGTTTATAATAAGTGATTGATTTTCCAGCTTTCCCGCCCCAGGGAAGGCTCAAGCCACATAGAAGGTATCAGGCATGAGCGCCCAGCCCAACGTCGGCATGAATCCCACCCAGTTCGAGAACCCCATGGGGGTGGATGGCTTCGAGTTCGTGGAGTTCGCGGCTCCCGACCACAAGCTGCTGCACGCGCTCTTCCCCAAGCTCGGCTTCACCGCCGTGGCCAAGCACAAGAAGAAGGCCATCACGCTCTACCGCCAGGGCGAGTGCAACTTCCTGGTTAACGACGAGCCCAACAGCTTCGCCGCCGAGTTTGCCAAGAAGCACGGCCCCTGCGCCTGCGGTTTCGCCATCCGCTTCAGCAAGCCCGCGGCCCAGGTCAAGGAAGCCGCTCTCAAGAACGGCGGCGAGGCCATCACCCAGCTCGAATCCACCAAGGCGGCGGACGTGCCGGTGATCTCCGGCATCGGCGGCAGCATGCTGTATCTGGTGGACAAGTACGGCGCCAAGGGCTCGGTCTATGACGCGGACTTCGAGTACATCAAGGGCGTGGACAAGCATCCCAAGGGCTTCGGTCTTACCTTCGTGGACCACCTGACCCACAACCTGTACTTCGGCAATATGGAGAAGTTCGCGGACTTCTACGCGCGCTTGTTCAACTTCCGCGAGATCCGCTACTTCGACATCAAGGGCGTGAAGACCGGCCTCATCTCCAAGGCCATGACCGCGCCGGACGGCATGGTGCGCATCCCGCTCAACGAGTCCAACGACCCCAAGAGCCAGATCAACGAGTATCTCAACGAATACAAGGGCGAGGGCATCCAGCACATCGCCTGCTTCACCGACGACATCTATACGACCGTGGAAGCCATGCGCAAGGCCGGCATGCAGTTCCTGGACACGCCGGACGCCTACTTCGAGATGATCGACGAGCGCGTCCCCAACCACGGCGAGGACGTGCCGCGGCTGGCCCGCAACAAGATCCTCATCGACGCGGATCGCGAGACCAAGAAGAAGCTGCTCTTGCAGATCTTCACCCAGAACGTCATCGGCCCGGTGTTCTTCGAGATCATCCAGCGCAAGGGCAACGAGGGCTTCGGTGAAGGTAATTTCCAGGCCCTCTTCGAATCCATCGAACGCGACCAGATTAAGCGGGGCGTCCTCTAAACCATCGGAGCCGGGCATGAGCCAGAAAGTCAGCGCCATGGAGCCCAAGCTTGCCGCCGCAGCGGCGGACGAGGGCAACTACCAGTCCGGCTTCGGCAACGAGTTCGCCACCGAGGCGCTCCTCGGCGTGCTGCCGGAAGGGCGCAACTCACCGCAGAAGGTGCCCTACGGCCTCTACGCCGAGCAGATCTCCGGCACCGCCTTCACGGCGCCGCGCCACACCAACCGCCGCAGCTGGCTGTACCGCATCCGTCCCGCGGCGGTGCACAAGCCCTTCAAGCCGCTGCCGGAAGGCCGTTTCCACAACCGCTTCGACGAGACTGCCGCCACGCCCAACCAGCTGCGCTGGAGTCCTTTTCCCATCCCGCAGCAGAATGCGACTGATTTTCTTGCTGGATTGACGACCGTCGCCGGCAACGGCAGTCCGGCGAGCCAGAGCGGCATCGGCGTGCATATCTATACCGCCGACCGTTCCATGCAGGGCCGCTTCTTCTACGACGCAGACGGCGAGCTCCTGATCGTCCCCCAGCAGGGCCGGCTGCGCATCGCCACCGAGCTCGGCGTGCTGGACGTGATGCCGCTGGAGATCGCAGTGATCCCCCGCGGCATCCGCTTCCGGGTGGAGCTGCCGGAGGGCAGCGCCCGCGGCTACGTGGCGGAGAACTTCGGCGCGCCGCTGCGCCTGCCGGAACTGGGGCCCATCGGCTCCAATGCCCTGGCCAATGCCCGCGACTTCCTCTATCCCAAGGCGGCGTATGAGGATGTGGAAGGCAAGTTCGAACTGGTGGCCAAGTTCCAGGGCAAGCTCTGGACCGCCGAGCTCGGCCATTCGCCCCTGGACGTGGTGGGCTGGCACGGCAACCACGCGCCCTATAAATATGATCTCCGCCGCTTCAACACCATCGGTTCCATCAGCTACGACCACCCGGATCCGTCCATCTTCACGGTGCTCACGTCCGCCAGCGATACGCCCGGTACCGCCAACATGGACTTCGTGGTGTTCCCGCCCCGCTGGCTGGTGGCGGAAGACACCTTCCGTCCACCCTGGTTCCACCGCAACGTGGCCTCGGAGTTCATGGGACTCATCACCGGCGTTTACGACGCCAAGGAAGGCGGCGGCTTCGTGCCGGGTGGCGCGAGCCTGCACAACTGCATGAGCGGCCACGGTCCCGACGCCGGCAGCTACGAGAAGGCGACGGCCAGCGACACCAGCAAGCCGCTGCACATCGTGGACACCATGGCCTTCATGTTCGAGACGCGCGCCGTGATCCGGCCCACCCAGCAGGCACTCGATGCCAAGGAACTGCAAGGCGATTATTACGAGTGCTGGCAGGGCATCAAGAAGCATTTCGATCCGAAGCGCCGTTGACGTGCGGGCGTTTCCTTTCGTCGTAGCGACGCTGTGTGGGTTCCTGCTAAGCGCCTGCGCCTCGGTGCCGGCTCGCGAGAAGCCGTTCACGCTCATCAAGCCCAGCGAAGGTTGGGTGCGGATGCAGTCGCCGCCGGCCGAGAGCGCCGCGATCATCGAGTCCGCTGGGCAGAGCACCAAGGACATGTTGGCCGACAAGAAGAAGTACCGGGTCACCTGGTTCAGCCGCAAGACCGATGACTACCTGATCTATTTCCAGGTGCGTGATCCTCGCGCGACCTGCGGCGATGAGGCGCCGGAATTCTATAAGGAAGCCGACGGCCGCTGGGCGGAAGACCGCCTGAGCCGTATCTCCCTGTGTAAGCAATAGTCGAAAACGGAGCACCCGTGAAACTTGCAAGTCTGAAAGTCGGCGGCCGTGACGGCACGCTGGTGGTGGTGGACAAGAAGCTGCAGAACGCCGTGAAGGTGCCGGAGATCGCCACCTCCCTGGTGCACGCACTGGAGAATTGGGCCATGGCGGAGCACAAGCTCCAGTCCGTGTCCGAGTCCCTGAACGCCGGCAAGGCCAAGGATGCGTTCAAGCTGAAGTCGGACGACCTCGCCGCTGCGCTGCCGCGCGCGCCGCAGTTCCTGGATGGCAGCGCCTATCTCGCCCATGTGGAGCGCGTGCGCAAGGCCCGTGGCGCCGAGATGCCGCCGAGCTTCCTCAACGATCCGCTCATGTATCACGCGGTGAGCGACGGTTTCCTGGCTCCCACGGATCCCATCCGCATGGCCAGCGAGGATTACGGCATCGACTTCGAGTCGGAAGTGGGCGTGGTGGTGGACGACGTGCCCATGGGTGTGACGCCCGCAGAGGCCGCCCAGCACATCAAGCTGGTGCTGCTCATCAACGACGTGTCCCTGCGCAACCTCATCCCGGACGAGCTGGCCAAGGGCTTCGGCTTCCTGCAGAGCAAGCCGCGCTCGGCCCTGTCGCCGGTGGCGCTCACGCCGGACGAACTGGGCCCGGCCTGGAAGGACGGCAAGGTGCACTTGCCGCTCATCACCCACCTCAACGGCCAGAAGTTCGGCGAGCCC
>DATIVR010000126.1:0-5560 GCA_035465695.1 Gammaproteobacteria bacterium | reverse complement strand
CCATGACCGAGACCGGCCTCAAAGAGGTCAAGAATCCCTCCGCCATCTTCCTCTCGCGCCACGGCGAACCGGTGGCGGGCTCCGCCATCACCGTCACCCGCGAGGGCACCCGGCCCATGTTGCTGGAAGTGCAGGCGCTGGTGGATGAGAGCCATCTCAACAACCCGCGCCGCGTGGCCGTGGGCATGGACGTGAACCGCCTCTCCATGTTGCTCGCGGTGTTGCACCGTCACGGCGGTGTCGCCATGTTCGGCCATGACGTGTTCCTGAACGTGGTGGGCGGCCTCAGGCTCAACGACACCGGGGCGGACCTCGCGGTGCTCCTGGCGGCGCTGTCCAGCTTCCGCGACAAGCCGCTGCCGGGCGAGCTCATCCTGTTCGGCGAGGTGGGTCTCGCCGGGGAGATCCGGCCGGTCTACAACGGCGAGGAGCGTTTGCGCGAAGCCGCCAAGCATGGCTTCCGGCGCGCCATCGTGCCGAAAGCCAACGCGCCCAAGAAGGGCTCCATCGAAGGTCTGGAAGTGATCGGCGTCACCAGATTGGCTGAGGCCATCGCCTCTATATAGACAGTTTCTTCGCCTTCTCCGGCGATACAAACAAGCGCACCGTCTTCACCGTGTTGTCGCTGGTCTGCACGATCTCGAAGGACTGACCCGCCAGCTTCAGCGCGGTTCCCGGTTGCGGGATCGTCTCCAGGTACTCCAGGATCAGGCCATTCAAGGTCTTGGGCCCATCGGTGGGTAGTTTCAGTTGCAGCACGCGGTTCAGGCTGCGTAGCGTGGCGCTGCCGTTGATGAGGTAGCTGGTCTCGCTCTCCTTGAACACGTCCTTGTGCTGGGCGGCGGGATCGCTGGTGAACTCGCCGACGATCTCTTCCAGGATGTCCTCCAGCGTCACCAGTCCCTGGATGTCCCCGTACTCGTCCACCACCAGGCCGATCCGCCGCTTGGCATTCTGGAAGTTCAGCAGTTGGCGGGTCAATGAGGTGCCTTCCGGCACGAAATGCGCGTCCCGCAGGATCCCGCGCAGGCCTTTCTTGTCCGCGTCCTCGCGCGAGAGCAGGTGCACCACCTGGCGCGCATGGACGAAACCCAGCACCTTGTCGATGTCGCCCTCGTACACCGGCATGCGCGTATGCTGGCTGTCCTGCAGCTGGCGCATGATGTCGTCCCAGTCGTCCTCGATGTCGACACCGCTGATCTCGTTGCGCGGCACCATGATGTCCTCGACCGTGATCTTCTCCAGGTCCAGGATGTTCAGCAGCATGCGCTGGTGGCGCTTGGGGATGAGCGCGCCGGCCTCGGTCACCACGCTGCGCAGTTCCTCGCTGCTCATGGAGCGGATCTCGGTCTGGTCCGCGCCGAGGTTCATGAGCCGCAGCACCATGCGGGTGAAGCTGTTCACCACCCACACCACCGGCCACAGGATCTTCAGGATCGGCCAGTAGATGAACGCCGCCGGGAAACCGAAGCGTTCCGGATAAAGCGCCGCCAGGGTCTTCGGCGTGATCTCGGAGAAGATGAGCAGCGCCAGGATCAGCAGCAAGCCCGCCACCGCCACCGCCTTGTCGCCGCCGATACGCAAGGCGATCAGCGTGGTGAGCGAGGTGGCCGCCACGTTCGAGAGCGTGTCGCCCAGGCGCATCAGGCCGATGAGCCGGTCCGGACGCTTCAACAACTGTTCCGCCACTTGTGCGCCGCGGTGCCCGGCACGGGCCAGGTGCCGCAGCCGGTAACGGTTGAGGCTCATGAGCGCCGTCTCGGAGCCGGCGAAGAATGCCGACAGCACGAGGCATAGGCACACGATGCCGATGAGCCAGGGCAGGGTGATGTCGTTCATGGCTCGCCGTGAGGTGAGCCGGTGGAAGGTCGGCCGCTCACCAATGCCGGCCCAGGATCAGCTCCAGCACCAGCTTGCTGCCGAAGTAGGCCAGCAGCAGCGAGATGAAACCGATCAGCGTCCAGCGCACCGCCAGGCGCCCACGCCAGCCGAACTTCCAGCGTCCCCACAAGAGCACGCCGAAGATCGCCCACGCCAGGATCGAGAGCGCAGCCTTGTGCGCCAGGTGCTGCGTGATGAGGTCATGCACGAAGAACAGGCCGGTCAAGAGCGCGAACGTCAGCAGCACGAAACCCGCGGCGATGAGCTGGAACAGGAAGCGTTCCATCTCCTGCAACGGCGGCAGCGCGGCCAGCACGCCGCCGGCGCTGCCCTGCCGCAGGCGCCGTTCCTGCAGGTACAGCGCCGCCGCCTGCAGCGCGGCGACGCCGAGCAGACTATAGGCCAGGAGCGAGGTGACGATATGCAGGTCCAGCGGCCAATTGCGGTCGCTCATCACCAGCACGTCATGGGGGAAGAGTTCGGCCAGCAGCAGGCTCATCCCCGCCAGCGGAAATAGCACGAGCCCGAGGTTTTCGAACGCGGGCTTCAAGAATACCGCGAGGCCGATCAGCGCCATCAGCCAGCCCACCAGGGCCAGCGCATTGAAATAACCCAGGTCCACGCCGTGGGGCGTGGCCAGCAGGCCGAACAGCAGCACGCTGTGGATGAACACCGCCGCCAGCGCCGTGCTCGTGGTGAAACCGCGGTTCTCCCGCAGCATCGCCGGTCCGGCCCGCAATAGCCGCAGCAGCAGCCCCAGTGAGGCGAGCAGGTACAGGATGAGGTCGAGGACGGCGGAACCGATGAGTTGCATGACGTCGTATCCGGCGGGGCGTGGCCCGAGGGCGGAAACCATCATCGCACAGGGCTTGGCGGCCCGTGAAGGACCATCTATAAGGCTTGTGTTAAGCTGTCCGAAAGGGGGCGCCGCCTGGTCCGGCAGGGTGATTTTTACGATGGGCATCAGGATATTGGGTTGCAGCGGAGGCATCGGTGCGGCGTTGCGCACCACTTCGCTCCTCATCGACGGCGAGACCCTCATCGACGCCGGCACCGGGATAGGCGATCTCACACTGGATGAGATGCGCCGCATCCGTCACGTCTTCTTCACCCATTCGCACCTGGACCACACCTGCGGCCTGCCGCTGCTGGTGGACACCATCTTCGAGCATCTGAAGTCGCCGCTCACGGTCTATGGCCGCGCCGAGACCCTCGACGCGGTGCGCAAGAACATCTTCAACTGGGTCATGTGGCCGGACTTCGGCGAGTTGCCCGCCAAGCACAACCCGGTGCTGGTCTATAAGCCCCTCGGCCTCGGCGAGAAGATCGCGGTGGGCGATCGCACGTTCCACCTGGTCGAAGTGGACCACACCGTCCCCGGCGCGGGTTACATCCTGGAGCGCAAGGGCAAGGTGTTCGCCTTCACCGGCGACACTTACACCAACGACAGCTTCTGGGAAACCGCCAACGAGTATCCGCGCATCGACGCCCTGATGGTGGAAGCGGCCTTCGCCAACAGCAACCGCAAGCTGGCGGACATGGCCAAGCATTACTGTCCCGAGACCCTCGCCGCGGACCTCAAGAAGTTCAAGCACGACTGCCCGGTGTACATAACGCATCTCAAGCCCGGCGGCGAAGACCAGATCTTCCATGAGATCGAGGCCGCCAAGCTCAGGCACAAGGTCGTGCGCCTCAAGGGCGGCGAGGTCTTCGATCTGTAGTCTTATAATTGATTCCCCGTCTTCCGGCCCCATCTCCGTCCCATGTTCAATTCCCTCACCGAACGCTTAAACAAGACTCTGGCGGCCTTGCGCGGCACCGGCCGCCTGTCTGAACAGAACATAAGAGATGCCTTGCGCGACGTGCGCATGGCGCTCCTGGAAGCGGACGTGGCGCTGCCGGTGGTGAAAGCCTTCACCGACTCGGCGCGCGAGCGGGCACTGGGCACCGAGGTCACCGCCAGCCTCACGCCCGGCCAGGCTTTCATCAAGATCGTCCACGAGGAACTGCTCAAGGCCATCGGTCCCGGCGCGCCGCTCGATCTCAATGCCACGCCGCCGGTGGTGATCCTGCTCGCCGGCCTGCAGGGCGCGGGCAAGACCACCAGCGCCGCCAAGCTTGCGCGCTACCTCAAGGAGCGGCTCAAGAAGAACCCGCTACTCACCAGCACCGACGTATACCGGCCCGCCGCCCGCGAGCAGTTGCAGCGCCTGGCAGGGCAGGTGGGCGTCACCTATTTCCCCTCGGCGAGTGATGATCCGCTCACCATCGCCAAGGCCGCGTTGGCCGAAGCCAAGGCGCGCTTCCACGATGTGCTCATCGTCGACACCGCCGGCCGCCTGCACGTGGACCAGGAGCTGATGCAGGAAGTGCAGCAGCTCCACCGGGAACTGCAACCCAAAGAGACGCTCTTCGTCATCGACGCCATGGCCGGCCAGGACGCCGCCAACGCCGCCGCCGAGTTCGGCAAGGCGCTGCCCTTGACCGGCGTGGTGCTCACCAAGGCCGATGGCGACGCGCGCGGGGGCGCCGCGCTCTCGGTGCGCCACATCACCGGCGTGCCCATCAAGTTCATGGGCGTGGGCGAGGACGTCTCGGCGTTGGAAGTGTTCCAGCCGGATCGCATCGTCGGCCGCATCCTCGGCATGGGCGACGTCCTGGCGCTCGTCGAGGAAGCCCAGCAGAAACTCGACCAGCAGAAGGGCCTCGAGCTCGCCGAGAAGCTCAAGAAGGGCAAGCGCTTCGACCTCAGCGACTACCGCGCCCAGCTCAGCCAGGTGATGGCCATGGGCGGCATGGGCGCCATGCTGGACAAGTTGCCGGGCGGCGCCGCCATGGCCGGCAAGGTGAACGGCCAGTTCGGCGACAAGGAGCTGAAGCGCCAGATCGCCATCATCGACTCCATGACCGCCAAGGAGCGGGCCAAGCCGGACCTCCTCAACGGCTCCCGCCGCCGCCGCATCGCCTTGGGATCCGGCACCCAGGTGCAGGAAGTGAACCGCCTCATCAAGCAGTACGACCAATTGGCCGAGATGATGAAGAAGATGAGTGGGGGAGGCATGCAGAAGATGCTCCGGGGGCTCAAGGGGCGAATGCCGCCAGGCTTCGGCCCGAGATGAGCTTTTGGCCGAATTCAGGCGTTTTTCGGGTCTTCGACCCCCATTTCCAGGCCCCAGAACACTCCTAACCCCTTCACTTTTCTCCGGATTTCCGTAAAATACCCTGCTCTTTATCGCCGGGCTGACCCCCTTAAGGTCGGCCCTCGTTTTTTATAGAGGATCAGATTTCATGGTGACTATCCGTCTTTCCCGCGGTGGCGCGAAGAAGCGTCCCTTCTATCACGTGGTCGCGACCGATCGCCGTAACGCGCGCGATGGCCGTTACATCGAGCGCCTCGGGTTCTACAACCCGCTCGCCGCCGCCCACGAAGAGACCCTGCGCGTGGACGCCGAGCGCGTGAAGCACTGGATCGCCAAGGGCGCCCAGCCCTCCGAGCGCGTGCAGTACCTGCTCAAGGAGCACAAGGTCGCGCTGTGACCCGATGAGCGGTGAGCGCAAGCGCATCGTCATCGGCAAGGTCGGCGGACCGTTCGGGGTCAAAGGCTGGATCAAGCTCCTGTCCTGGACCGAACCGCGCGAAGAGATCGCCGACTACTCTCCCTGGCACATCAGGCAGGGG
>DATIVR010000125.1:0-1950 GCA_035465695.1 Gammaproteobacteria bacterium | reverse complement strand
GATTCCAGGATGGTGCCGAAGTCGATGGGGCTGACGGTGGCGAGGTCGATCACGTCGCAGCTCACGCCTTCTTCGGCCAGTTTGGCGGCGGCCTGCAGGGTCTCATGCACCATGGCGCCCCAGGAGACCAGAGTCACGTCCTCGCCTTCGCGCAGCACGAAGCAGGTGTCCAGCGGCAGCGCCTGGCCGTTGTCCTCCACGTCCTGCTTGTTCAGGCGGTAGAGGCGGGTGGGCTCCAGGAACACCACCGGATCCGGGTCGCGGATGGCGGCGAGCAAGAGGCCATAGGCGCGGGAGGGGGAGGAGGGCATGACGGTGCGGATGCCCGGCATGTGGGCGAACATGGCCTCGTTGCTCTCGGAATGGTGCTCCGGCGCGTGGATGCCGCCGCCGGAGGGGGCGCGCAGCACCATGGGCACATGCAGGCGGCCGCGGGTGCGGGTGCGGAGGCGGCCGGCGTGGTTGATCATCTGGTCCACGGTGGGATAGATGAAGCCGGAGAACTGGATCTCGGCCACCGGCTTCATGCCCTGGGCGGCCATGCCGATGGAGATGCCGGCGATGAGCGCCTCGGCCAGCGGGGTGTCCATCACCCGGTCCTTGCCGAAGCGCTGCTGCAGGCCCTGCGTCGCGCGGAACACGCCGCCGTTGAGGCCGACGTCCTCGCCCAAGACCACCACGGCAGGGTCCTTCTCCATCTCGTGGGCCATCGCCATGGTGATGGCTTCGACCATCGTGACCTTAGCCATGGTGCGAGCCCTCCTCCAGGGCCTCTTCGCGCTGGGCGACGAGGTTTTCCGGCAGGTTGGCGAACATGTGGTCGAACATGCTCTCCACCGGCGGCTTGCCGGCTTCCTTATATAGCTTCACTTCGGCGTCCACGCGCTCGGCGTGCTCCGCCAGCATGGCCTCTTCCTGCTTCTGGTCCCAGGCGCCGATGTCCATCAGGTATTTGCGCAGGCGGACGAGGGGTTCCTTCTTCCACTCGCCCTCCACCTCGCCCTTGGGGCGGTAGCGGGTGGCGTCGTCCGCCGTGGTGTGATCATGCAGGCGGTAGGTGAGGGCTTCCACGAGGGTCGCGCCCTTGCCGGCGCGCGCCTTCTCCAGCGCGTTCTCCATCACGTCGCGCACGGCGATGATGTCGTTGCCGTCCACCTGGATGCCCTCGATGCCGCCGGCGATGGCCTTCTGGGCCAGGGTCTCGCAGGCGGTCTGGGCGGAGAGGGGCACCGAGATGGCCCACTTGTTGTTGCACACCACGAACACCACCGGCAACTGCCAGGCGCCAGCGCAGTTGATGGCCTCGTAGTAGTCGCCCTGGGAGGTGCCGCCGTCGCCGATCACGGTCACGGCCGCGCGCTTCTCCTTGCGCAGCTTGAAGGCGGTGGCGGCGCCGGCCGCGTGGTGGTACTGGGTCGCGATGGGCACGCACCAGGCGAAGTCGTGCTGGGGACCCGAGAACTTGTTGCCGCGCTCGTCGCCGCCCCAGAACAGGAGCACCTCGTGGGGCTGCACGCCGCGCACGAACTGGGTGCCGTACTCTCGGTACATGGGGAAGAAGGCGTCTTCCTGCTTCATGGCCGCGCCGATGCCCACGTGGGTGGCTTCGTGGCCGAGGCAGGAAGCATAGGTGCCGAGCTGGCCGGTGCGCTGCAGCGCGATGGCCTTGGTGTCGAAGACCCGCACGAAGGACATCATGCGGTACATCTTGAGGAGCTCCTCCTTGTCCTTGGCGAACTTGGGGAGGTCCTTCTGCACCAGCTTGGACTCGTGGTCGAGGTATTGCTGGTACTTGATCTCGAAGCTGGCGGCGGTCTTCAAGGCTTCTGCTCCTGGAAAGCCGCCCGGGGCTTGGGGGACGTCCCTTAGGCCCGCCGGCGGGGAGTGCTTATATAGATAGCGCCCGGCTTCGGGGCCGGGCGGGGGCGCAATTATACATGAGGCACTCTT
>DATIVR010000124.1:0-6884 GCA_035465695.1 Gammaproteobacteria bacterium | reverse complement strand
GGGCGCCTGGAGATCGGTTGGACCTGGATCGGGAAGCCCTGGCAGCGCAGCGCCGTGAACACCGAGACCAAATATCTGATGCTGCGCCATGCCTTTGAGACGCTCGGCTGCACCCGCGTCGAGCTCAAGACCGACGGCCTCAACGAGAAGTCGCGCGCCGCCATTCTGCGCATAGGGGCTAAGGAAGAAGGTACCTTGCGGCGCCATACGCAGACATATAGCGGGCGTATCAGAGATACCGTCTACTTCAGCATCTTGGATGAGGAGTGGCCAGACGTCAGAGGACGCTTGGAGACAAGGCTCAGGGCTGCCTGAGATCAACATAGGAGCGGTTGCGATGAAATTCCTGACGGACCAGAGATTCCTGGCAATCTATTCGGGTGTGCTTACGTTAGTCTTTGCCGTGACAGTGCTAAGCGGGTTCACTAAGTCGTCTGACCATATGCAGTTGCGTGAGCTTGATGTGCAGCGCATCAATGTCGTCGAGCCCGATGGGACTATACGCATGGTCATCTCCGACAAGAGCCTGTTTCCCGGAATCATCATCAAAGGCCAGGAGATGCCTCACCCGGACCGCAGCACTGCCGGCATGTTGTTCTTCAATGATGAAGGGACGGAAAACGGCGGCTTAATCTTTGGTGGTCAGAAAGGCAGCGACGGCAAGGTAGTGAATTATGGCCACCTCAGTTTCGACCAGTATATGCAGGATCAGACGATCGTGTTGGAGGGGGACCAGGAAGGCAGCGCATACGACAAGCATTTGGCGATCAACGATCAGCCCGACTATCCGATCACGGAGTACCTGCCGCTAGTTGAAAAGTACAAGCAGGCTCCGACTGACGCGAATAAGACTGCTTTGGAGAAGTTCTTCAAAGAACATGGGGAGGCGACCCCGCGGCTGTTTCTGGGGGAACATCCGCAGCAGGGTTTGACGCTGGACATGAAGGACTACCGCGGGCGCAATCGCATCGTGATGCGTGTGCGGCCTGATGGTAGCCCGGTATTAGAGTTCCTGGATGCAGATGGAAAGGTCATCGACCAGCTTCCTCACCAAGTTGCCAAGGATTAGTTTTCTGGGGCCGACACCAGACCAGGCTCCAACAGGCATGAAAAAGCCCCGCCATACTCGCGCATGGCGGGGCTTCCTCGGTTTCTTCTCTTAGCGGTTACCGCGGTTGTCGTCGTTGTTGCGACGCTGCCCGTTGCCGCGGCCGCCGTTTCCACGAACCTGTCCGCGGCCATGGTGATGGCCACCTTGGCGCGACTGCCCCCCGCCGGAGTGGCGACGCTGGCCATGATGATGCTGGCGCGGCGGGCGGCTATCCGGCTCGTGGGCGGGACCGGTGCCCGGTTCGAAGCCCGGCACGAAGGTCTGTGGGATCTCCGCTTTGAGCAAGCGCTCGATGTCCCGCAGCAGGGAACGCTCGGCTCCCGCGACCAGCGAGATGGCTTCGCCGGAACTGCCGGCACGGCCGGTGCGGCCGATACGGTGCACGTAGTCCTCCGGCACGTTGGGCAACTCGTAGTTCACCACGTGCGGAAGCTGGTCGATGTCCAGGCCGCGGGCGGCGATATCGGTAGCCACCAGAACACGTACGCGGCCGCTCTTGAAGTCGGCCAGCGCGCGGGTACGGGCGCCCTGGCTCTTGTTGCCGTGGATGGCGGCGGAATGGATGCCGTCTTTGCCGAGCTGCTCGGCCAGGCGGTTGGCGCCGTGCTTGGTGCGGGTGAACACCAGTACCTGCTGCCAGTCGCCTTCGGTGATGAGCTTGGCGAGCAGGGCGCGCTTGCGGCCCTGGTCCACCGGATACACGCGCTGGCTCACCCGCTCGGCGGTGGAGTTGCGCGGCGCCACGTCGATGGTCTCCGGATCCTTGAGGATGCCGGCCGCCAGCGAGCGGATCTCATCGGAGAAGGTGGCCGAGAACAGCAGGTTCTGGCGTGCCTTGGGCAGCAGCGCCAGCACGCGGCGGATGTCGCGGATGAACCCCATGTCCAGCATGCGGTCCGCCTCGTCCAGCACCAGGATCTCCACCTTGGAGAGGTCGATGGTGCGCTGCTCCACGTGGTCCAGCAGGCGGCCCGGGGTGGCGATCACGATGTCCACGCCGCGGCGCAGCTTGTCGATCTGGGGATTGATGTTCACGCCGCCGAAGATCACCGCGCTGTGGAAACGCAGGTGCTTGCCGTAGTTGGACACGCTCTCGCCCACTTGGGCCGCGAGTTCGCGGGTAGGGGTCAGGATCAGCGCGCGCACCGGATGCTTATGGCCGGCGGGAGCGGGAGTGGTCTGCAGGCGCTGCAGCAAGGGCAGGGTGAAGCCCGCGGTCTTGCCGGTGCCCGTCTGGGCGGCGCCCATGAGGTCGCGGCCGGAGATCACTACCGGGATGGCCTTGGCCTGGATGGGGGTGGGGGTGTCGTAACCCTGATCTTTGACCGCACGCAACAGTTCGGCCGAGAGGCCGAGGGAATCGAAACTCATTTTTGCTCCTGGAGAAGCCTGCTGGCGCTCATCGAGCGCTCTGCCGGTCCAGGCGAGAAAGTGTTTTGAAGACTGGATCGGGAATACTTGGAGGGTATGCCGAGACAGGTTTGCGGGACTTGAGACCGGATCGCGTCGCGTCAAACTGGGGCTCATTATACAGATTGGCCAGGGGATTGCCTAATGGAATCATCGGCTTCGTAACAAATCCGGGCCTGCGCGGGTCTAGGACACGACCTGAAACGCCTCCAGCCCACTCCGGTTCGAGTAGTCTGGATAGGGGATTTCCATCCAAAGCCAACCCATTGGGAGTATTTGCATGAACAGAGACATCAAGCTCGCCATCAGCGCCGCCGTGGCCGGCGTCGTCACCCTGGCTGCCGCCTCGGCCATGGCCGCTGACAAGCCGGGCGCCGTCGCCCAGGAGAAATGCTACGGCATCGCGGCCGCGGGCAAGAACGACTGCCAGACCGCCACCAACTCCTGCGCCGGCACGGCCGAGAAGGACCGGCAGCCGGATGCCTTCGTGAACCTGCCCAAGGGCCTCTGCGGGAAGATCGCCGGGGGCTCCCTGAGTCCGGCCGCGCCCGGCAAGAAGAAGGGCTGAGCCGCGCGCCGCATGACGATCGCGGACAGCAAGATGTCCGGACCCAAGCCGATCCCCGCCCAGGCGGGGATCGGCCTTCGCGGTCCCCACATCCAGCACGTGCTGGACGTGAGGCCGGATGTCGCCTGGTTCGAGGTGCACAGCGAGAACTACTTCGCTCCCGGTGGGCGCGCAGTGGCGGAGCTGGACGCCATCCGCCGTGACTATCCCCTCAGCCTGCACGGCGTGGGGGTGTCCTTGGGCGGCTGCGACCCGCTGGATGACGGGCACATCGAGAACCTTCGCCGCGCCATCGCGCGCTTCGTCCCGGCCTTGGTATCTGAGCACCTCTGCTGGACTGCCGCCGGCACGCAGCACCTCCACGACCTGCTGCCCCTGCCCTATACCGAAGAAGCCCTCCGTCACGTGAGCGGCCGCATCGTGGAGGTGCAGCAGCGTCTGGGAAGGCGTCTGCTCATCGAGAATGTCTCGAGCTATCTCGAGTTCGAGCATTCCACCATCCCCGAATGGGAGTTCCTGCTGGAAGTGGCCATCCGTTCCGGCTGCGGCATCCTGCTGGACGTGAACAATATCTATGTGAGCGCCATCAACCACGGTTTCGATGCCCGGCGCTTCATCGACGCGATGCCCGCCGAGGCAGTGGGTGAGATCCACCTGGCGGGCCATGTGCGCAAGGACATAGACGGCACGGCGCTGCTCATCGACAGCCACAACCGTCCCGTCACGGATGCGGTCTGGGAGCTGTACGCCCATGCCTTGGAGAGCTTGGGGCCGAAGCCCACGCTCATCGAATGGGACAGCGAATTGCCTGAGTTCGCCATGTTGCAGGCGGAAGCCGCCAAGGCCGGGAGCTACCTGGAGGCGCGCCATGCTGACGCTGCCTGAGCTGCAACAGAAGTTCGCGGAGGCCGTGCGCGGCGGTACCGCGGCCGGCTTGCCGCTACGCGATCATGGCATCCCGGGCGTGCGCCGCCTGCAGGTCTATCGCAACAACCATGTGAGCGCGCTGCGCGAGGCCCTGCGGGCGGTCTATCCGGTCACCCAGCGTCTGGTAGGCGAAGAGTTCTTCGCCGCCGCGGCCGATGCGTACGGGGCGGCGAACCCGTCCCACGGCGGCAACATTCAGGACTACGGCGGGGCATTCCCCCGGTTCCTGGAAGACTATGCACCCGCTGCATCCCTGCCTTATCTCGGCGACGTGGCGGCGCTGGAGTGGCGGCGCCTGCAGACCGCCTTCGCAGCGCCTCATGCTCCGATGGATGTCCGTGCCCTGGCTGAAGTGCCGGCAGATGCGCTGGCGGACCTTCGCTTCCACCATCAGCCGGCCGCGCGCGCTTTCGACTCGCAGTTTCCCATCCTCAGCATCTGGCGGTTCTGCCAGCAGACGGATCCGGAGGGGCGGTTGGAGCTCGATAAGGGCAGCGAGCGGGTGCTGTTCTCGCGCAAGGCTGTGGATGTGGAGATGCGCCTGCTGTCGCCGGGAGAATACGCCTTCCTGCGGGTGCTGTGCCGGGGCGAGACTTTCGCGGAGGCCTGCCGGACTGCCTTCACGGTGGAACGCAGTTTCGATGTCGAAGAAAGGTTCGCTGCCCTGGTGCGGGATGAGATCCTCACCGGTTTCTATCTATAAGGGGTAATACCATGAGACTGTTCCTCACGATCGATGCCTGGTATCACAAGGGAGTGGCTTGGCTGGAATACGCCAGGCCGCTGGTGGACCTCGCGCTACGCCTGTGGGTGGCCTGGGCTTTCTTCAAGGCGGGCATGGTGAAGATCGCCGACATGGAGTCCACCATCGATCTCTTCACCAACACCTATCATGTGCCGCTGTTGTCACCCGTGGTCGCTGCCTACCTTGGCACCGGCGTGGAACTCGTGGTGCCGTTCTTCCTGGCCTTCGGCCTGTTCGGCCGCCTCACGGCAGCTTTCATGTTCGTCTATAACTTCATCTGCGTGATCTCGTTCCCGGACTTGTGGCCGGATGGCTTCTGGACCGGCTTGTTCGGTTCTGCCTTCAAGGATCACAAGATCTGGGGGCTCATGCTGCTGGTGACCCTGGTCTACGGACCCGGCAAGCTTTCCCTGGATTATCTGCTGTCGAGGTTCTTGCCGAGGTTCAGACCTGCGATGCAGTCCAGCTGAATCCTGGAAATGAAAAGGGGTCCGTGAAGGACCCCTTTCTTCTTGCTGGCATCGGGATATCAGGCAGTCGCCTTCTGTCCGGCCGCCGCGTCCGGGTGGGTGTCGCTATACCACTTGCATGAGAGCTCGCAGAAGGTCTTGAGCACCGGCAGCAATTCGGCGATGCGATGCGTCGGGCTGTAGGTCACCTGGGGTGGCACGGTGGGCTCGTAATGGCGGGTCACGAAGCCTTCCGCCTCCAATAGCCGCAGGCGTTCCGTGAGCATCTTGGTGGAGATGCCTTCGATGCGGCGGCGTAGGGCGCCGAAGCGCATCGGACCCTCATTGGACAGTACCCAGATGAGATAGATGGTCCATGGGCCCGCCAGCACCGCCAACATGCGGTGCATCGGAGTGTCGGTATCGTTGGCGGCTACACCCCCACAACCTGATTTACGCGCAGTATCCATGACAGTTACCTTTGTGTTCCTACTTGTGTTACTCAACTTGGTAACTAAAATATACCACGCATGAAGTACAGAGTGCCCGCTGCGTGATCCCACTGCCCAGCGGGAATTCTTGCGCATTATATATCGAAATATATAGAAATATAGATATGCAGTCCGGGGCTCATTTTTACTGAGGGATGGGAAAAGGCGAGTCTCATGTTTGCCCGTTCCCTGCTTCGTCTGCGCCGTCTGGCGGCGCTATTCCTGCTTCTGGCACCGCTGGCCGCGAATGCCGAGACCGGCATCTCCATCGGCTATACCGGCCAGCATGACGCCCAGCGCGGTCAGGTCTATATGCTGGATTGGGTCCCCGAAGGGTCCTCCTGGGATCTCACGGCCGGCGCCATCCGCGGCACTCAGACCCGTGACACCAGTTGGGTGGCGGTCGGCTACGAGATCGTGGACCAGCACCTCTATGCCTCCTTCGGGCCGGCACTGATCCGCCACCAGACCTCCACGCTCACCAGCCAGTATCAGTTCATGACCACCTTCGGCTACCACCACGACGACGATTGGTTCCTGGCGGTAAGGCACCTCTCCAACGGCGGCCTGCGCGGCGCCAACATCGGCGAGACGGTCGTGGTGCTGGGGATGGACTTCTAGAGACGCGACCTCAGGGCCCTGGCGCCGTCATCGCCTTGCGTATGGCGGCGTCAGGTGCCTTGTCGTCATAGGTGATCTTGCCGTCTTGGAGGGAGACACCGAGTCTCTTCCACAGCGCACCCAGGTCCACCTGCACCGGCTTGTCCTTCCACTGGGCGTAGAGTTCTTCCAGCACCGGCACGCCCACGGCCTCGTCGCCCAGGGCGAAACTCTTCTCCAGCGGCCAGGACGTCTCCACGTTGCCGCCGGCGGCGACCACGGCGCGCAGGGCGTCCTGCAGGCCGTATCTGTTGTGGGTGCGCTCCCGGATCTCCACGTCGGCCAGGAGGTAGAACAACGCGCCGCCCCAGTAGGTACGGCCCCAGGTGCCGGTGTGGTCCAGCCCCTGATCGCCGTCTCCGGGAAGCCCTTTCGGCATGCCTTCGATCGTCTCCTGCCAGAGATAGTCCACGCTCAAGTCACCGATCTTGGCCCGCGCTATCGGCTCGATGTAGGTGGCTTGACCCTCTTCTGCCCAGTGTTGGTTATCGGCGGCCCGGGGAAAGGCGAGATGCACCATCTC
>DATIVR010000123.1:0-60077 GCA_035465695.1 Gammaproteobacteria bacterium | reverse complement strand
ATCCATCTCCACCTCGGTGGCATGGCCCAGCAGCAGGCGCTGCAATTCACGAGCCTGCTTGTTGAGGCTCGGCAGGCGCACCAGGCGTTCCTCGAGTGACTCCCATTCCGGGAGGGGATAGAGGAGCAGGCAATGATCGCGATCGATGGTCACCACCAGTTGGCCGCGACAGGCTTCCTGGATGCGCTCGCGATAGCGGGCAGGGACGGCAAGCCGCCCCTTCGCGTCGAGGGTCAGGTTGTTGATACCCCGAAACATCGCCCGTCCCGCCTCCGATATGGGTCGCTTGACCCATTTCGTTCCACTTTTTCCCACCTGCCCACACTATAGAAAGCAAACGGAGGCAGGTCAAGGGAAAAATAGGAAAATTTGCTTGCAGGACAGGGACTTAGGAGAGAATTTGGCGCAAAAATGATCCAAAAACTATTTTATATATCAAGTAGTTATAAATATGACCTTATGCGTGACCTTAACAAATTTGCCTATTTTTTGAGCAAAATCCAGACAAAACAAAGCCTTGAGCAAAGAATGCTCAACTTAGAGCTGGGTAAGAAGCCCCGGAAGGAAAAAATAAGGAGTCGGCCGGTAAGCCGGGTTCTGTCGTGGACAGCCATTCATCTGGGACAGGGATCACTCCCTGCCTCTAGCGGCCTACCCGGGAGCCGTGCGGACCGCACGTGCGGATCGCTCCGCTCGCTCCCCTATTTGGCCTTGCTCCGGGTGGGGTTTTCCGTGCCGCGGCCGGTTACCCGCCGCGCGGTGCGCTCTTACCGCACCTTTTCACCCTTGCCGGCGCTTGCGCGCTTGGGCGGTCTGTTCTCTGTGGCACTGTCCGTGGGCTCACGCCCCCCAGGTGTTACCTGGCACCCTGTCCTATGGAGCCCGGACTTTCCTCGGTGCTTGCGCACCGCGACTGCCTGGCCGACTCCGGCGGACATTATACGTCGTAGTCAGCCCGGCTTTTTCCCCGCTAATGCCAGCGCCTTCTCGTAGAGGGTGTTCTTCTTCAGGCCCGTGATGTCCGCCGCCAGCACGGCGGCTTGCTTAACCGGCAGTTCCGCGAGAAGCAACTTCAATACACGTTCCGCTTCGACATCCCGCGTGCCGGCCTCCGCCGCTTCCGCACCGGCCACTATCAGCACCACCTCACCCTTGGCGGCCGCAGGGTCGGAGCCGGCCCAATCCACCAGTTCCTCCAGCGTCGCATCCCGCACGCTCTCGTGGAGTTTGGTGAGTTCGCGCGCCAGCACCGCCCGGCGTCCGGCGCCGAAGACCGCCGCCATGTCGGCCAGGGACTCCTTGAGACGGTGCACCGATTCGTAGAACACCAGGGTACGGGTCTCGGCAGCGAGTTCCGTCAGGCGCTCGCGCCGCGCGGACTGTTTGGCCGGCAGGAAGCCCTCGAACACGAAACGGTCGGTAGGCACCCCACTGACGGAGAGCGCGGCTACCAGCGCGGAGGCTCCGGGCACGGGGGTCACGGTGATGCCGGCGGCACGCGACGCGCGCACCAGGTCGAAACCGGGGTCGCTGATGAGCGGGGTACCCGCGTCGGAGATCAATGCGACAGAGTCGCCCGCCTGCAGCCTGGCCACCAGTGCAGGTGCGCGTTCCGCCTCGTTATGATCGTGCAGCGAGATGAGCGGAGTCTTCACGCCCAGATGCGCCAGCAAGGCGCCGCTGTGCCGTGTGTCCTCCGCGGCCACCACATGCACGGACGCCAGCACTTCACGGGCGCGGGCGGAGATATCGGCCAGGTTCCCGATCGGAGTCGCCACTACATATAGCACGCCAGGCTGTCGCGACAACGGGGAATTCCTCGGGGAATCCTGGCCCGGGGGCCGGGTCGGTTATGATGGATGCCCGCCCCATCCTGCAACGGAATCCTTCAGCCATGCAAGGCAAACCGGCCCTCAAGAATCTCCTGCGTCTTGCCGCGGCGAGCACCTTCGTGCTGCTTGCCGCCTGTCATACCGTACCGGAGCGCCGGACGCCCACCACCCAGGCCGGTGTCGCAGCACAACTGGAGGAGAGCGGCAGGTATGCGGAGGCCGCGGCGCTCTACGAGAAGATGGCAGCCACCGCTCCGGCCTCGGATAGGCCAGGGTTCCTGACGAGCGCCGCCGAGGACTGGCAGCAGGCTGGCGACACCCAGCACGCCTGGACCCTGGTGAGACAGGTCCCTACCAAGGGCCTCTATCCCGCCCTTTCGGCGCGTATCGAGATCCTCACGGCTCAGCTCTATCTGGCCGATCACCAGCCGCAGCTGGCGCTCCAGCATCTCCGGTTCCCGCTCACGCCCTTGACCCAGGAGCTGAAAGCCAAGGCCGTGTATGTGCGCGGCCAAGCGCACCTGGCGTTGAATGACCTCCCGGCCACGGTGGAGGATTGGACCGAGCGCGATGGCTATCTAGCCACCGGCAAGGACATCGCGGCCAACCACGACCTGATCTGGAACACCCTCACCGAGAGCCATGCGCCCATCGACGTGAACAAGCTGCCTGCCGGTCTTTCTGACACGGCGAAGGGTTGGCTGGAACTGGCGGCCATCGACCGCACCAGCTGGCAACAGCCGGAGAAGTTCCTGGCACAGGTGAAAGACTGGCAGAGCCGCTATCCCAACCATCCGGCGGAACAGCAGTTGGTCCCGAGCCTGATCGCCAAGCAACAAGCGCTCACGTCATTTCCGCCCAGGATCGCCGTGCTCTTGCCGCTTGCGGCATATCCCTCCTACTCGGATGCGGTGCGCGATGGGCTGTTCGCTGCTTACTACCAGGTGGGTGGCAGCACGCCGCCCGCCATCACCCTCTATGACTCCGGGATCACGGCGGCGAGCGCCCAGGCTGCTTATCAGAAGGCCGTGGGCGACGGTGCCAACATGGTGATCGGTCCGCTCACCAAAGACCCGGTGGCGGCGCTGGCCGCCCAGAGTTCGTTGCCGGTGCCGGTGCTGGCCTTGAACTATCTCGACAATGACCGCGGGGGTCCGTCCGGTTTCTACCAGTTCGGCCTGCTGCCGGAAGGAGAGGCCGCCCAGGTCGCGGAACGCGCAGTAGCCGAGGGCCGCACCCACGGAGTCGCATTGGTGGCGAACAACGATGTCGGCTCGCGCATGTTCAACGCCTTCGCCGCCCGTTTCAGCCAGCTCGGTGGCGTGCTGCTGGGCATGCAGGCCTATCCGCCCAACACCAGGCCCGATGACGTGGACCCGATCCTCTCGCAATTGTTCGGCCTGGACGCGAGCGAGGAGCGCGAGCAGAAACTCGCCTCCACCATCGGTCTGCACATGGAATTCGACCCGCGCCGGCGCCAGGACATCCAGTTCGTGTTCCTGGCCGCCAACTCCAGCGAGGATGCACGGACCGTGCAGCCGCAGATCGCCTACAACCGCGGCGAGGACCTGCCGGTATATTCCACTTCGCGTGTCTATGTATTGGACGACAGCGTGGACAACACCACCTTGAACGGCATCAGCTTCGACGACATGCCCTGGACCTTGGAAGAATCAGGCTCGGTGGCGGACATGCGCAGGGCACTGGCGAGATACTGGCCCAACAACTTCGCCGGTAACAGCCGCTTCTATGCCTTGGGGTTCGACGCCTACCGGCTCGTGCCCCTGCTTTACAACACCCATACCATCAGCACTCCGGTGCAGGGTGTCACCGGTTTCCTCAGCATGGATCCGAACGGCCGCGTACACCGGCGCCTGGACTGGGCCGACTTCGATGACGGATCGGTGGAACTCCTCGCCCCGGTGGACTTGCCCGCGACCGTGGCTCCCGTCAGCGGCGCCACCGCGGCCGCCACGCCCGAACCTTGAACCCCCGGCATCTGGAGCGCGGCCAGGAGGCTGAAGCGCTGGCCCTGGCCACGCTGCAGGCGGCAGGCCTGACGCTGCATACCCGTAATTACCGCTGTGCGCAGGGCGAGTTGGACCTGGTGATGCAGGCCCCGGATGGCGCCCTGGTGGTGGTGGAGGTCCGGTACCGCCGTACGGAGACCCACGGTGGGGCCGCCGAGACCGTCGGCGCTTCCAAACAGCGCAAGGTGATCCTGGCCGCACAGCATCTGCTGCAAGCGCGGCCGGAACTCAGGCGCAAGCCCTTACGTTTCGACGTGGTGGCGGTGTCGGGAGCCGAAGGCCCCGGCGCGGTAGAATGGATACAAGACGCTTTCCAGGCCGGTTGAGGGGACCATGAGCAAGTTGGAAGAACGCATAACGAAACAGTTCCAGGACAGTATTGCCGCCAAGCAGGCGGCGCTGCAGGTCCTCGTGCCGCACATCCTGGCGGCAGGCAAGCTCATGGCCGAATCCCTGAAGAACGACGGCAAGGTCATGAGCTGTGGCAACGGCGGTTCGGCCGCGGACTCCCAGCACTTCTCGGCGGAACTGCTCAACCGCTTCGAGCGGGAGCGTCCCGGCATCGCCGGTATCGCGCTTACGACCGACACGTCGACGCTCACCTCCATCTCCAACGACTACGAGTACAACGAGATCTTCTCGAAGCAGGTGCGGGCGCTGGGCCGCAAGGGTGACGTGCTCCTGGCCATCTCCACCAGCGGCAACTCGCCCAATGTGATGCGCGCCATCGATGCGGCCCATGAGAAGGGCGTGAAGGTTGTGGCACTGACCGGCAAGGACGGCGGCAAGATGGCGGCACAGCTGAAGGGCGGCGACGTGGAGATCCGGGTGCCCGCCAAGGTCACCGCGCGCATCCAGGAAGTGCACCTGCTGGCGCTGCATTGCCTCTGCGACCTCATCGACGAACAACTCTTCCCCGCCTGAATCCCGTGACCGGCAGCAAGCTCTCCGCCGACTTCCTGGACCGGCTGGGTACGGTGGTCGGCAAAGATGACCTCTATACCGATCCCGCTGACCGCTGGCCTTACAGCTATGACAATAGCCGCCGCCAGTCCCAGCCGGACGCGGTGGCCTTCCCCGCCTCCCACGCGGAAGTGGTGCAGGTGGTCAGGCTCTGCAACGAATTCAAGGTCCCGCTCACCACCCGCGGCCTGGGCAGCAGCACCACGGGTTCGGCGGTACCGCTCAAGGCGGGCCTGGTACTGGCCCTGGAGCGCATGAACAAGATCCTCTCGGTGGACGGCGCGAACCGCGCGCTCAGCACCGAAGCGGGCGTGACCAACGCGGCGGTGCAGGAAGCTGCGGCCAAGCAGGGCTTCTTCTGGCCGCCGGATCCGACCTCGGCTGGCTACTCCACGGTGGGCGGCAACCTGGCTTGCGGCGCCGGCGGACCCCATGCGGTGAAGTACGGCACCGCGCGGGAGAACGTGCTGGGGCTCAGGGCGGTGCTGGGCTCGGGGCAGGAATTGACGGCAGGCGTCTATACCACCAAGGGCGCCATGGGCTACGACTTCACCCGCCTTCTGGTGGGCTCCGAGGGCACGCTCGCGGTGATCACCGAGGCGACTCTTAAGCTCACCCCCAAACCAGAAGGCGTACGTACCCTGCGCGCCCTCTATGCAGACATGACTGCCGCTGCTGCAGCGGTGTCGCGCATCATGGCGCAGCCCGTGACGCCCTGCGTCCTGGAGTTCATCGACGGCGCTGCGGTGGGGATGATCCGTGGTTACGCGGGCAACGACCTGCCCGCCGATGCCGGCGCGATGCTGATCATCGAGGTGGATGGCGCACCGTCCCAGTTGGATGATGCTGCAGCGGCCGTGGCAGCCGCGGCCCAGGGCCTCGGCTGCATGGAATGCGGGGCCGCGAAAGACGACAAGGAAGCCCAGGCGCTGTGGACCTCACGCAAGGCCTTGTCGCCTGCGCTGCGCAAGATCGCGCCCAAGAAGATCAACGAGGACGTGGTGGTACCGGTGTCGCGGATGGCGGAGTTCATCTCCCATCTGGACGGACTCTCCAAGCGCTACGGCGTGCCCATCGTGAACTTCGGCCACGCCGGCAACGGCAACATCCATGTGAACCTGCTGGTGGACCCGGACGACCATGCACAGATGAAGAACGCCGAGCCCTGCCTGCAAGAGGTGTTCCGCAAGGTGCTGGACATGAGAGGCACCCTGTCAGGCGAACACGGGGTGGGCATCGAGAAACGGCGGTTCATGGCCCTGGAATTCGACCCGCCCACCCTGGACCTGATGCGGCGCATCAAGAGGGACTTCGATCCCAACGGGATCCTCAACCCCGAGAAGCTTCTCCCCGCCTGAGGGGCGCAGGATTGCCGCTCACATCTGCGTCGAGGGCCATCAACCGGTCGTAGAGGTTGTCGTAGCGCTTCAACTCGCTGTGCTGCAGCTCGGGATCGATGGTTTCCCGCGAGCGCCGCGCCACCTCCTGCCAGTCCATCGGGGTCAGCCAGCGCACGGCGCCGGGAAACACGTCCGCCTCCTCGCTGCGGATGTGGCTGGAGTGGTCGGCGCAGTAGGCGGTGCCGAGATCCTTCACGTGGCGGCGGGCCATCTCGTCGCCCAGGCGTGCCTTGCGGATATGGTGCAGCAGGCCCTTCTCCCGTTCGCCGAAACTGCGGTGTTGTCCGGCGAGCTCCGCGCAGGCCAAGCCATGCTCTGGGGCGTATCCGACCAGCTTAGCGAAGATCAGCTCTTCGACCGGGTGATGGTTCACGCCGGGATAGTCACGCATATAGACGATGGCGCTCCCCAGCAAGCGGAAGTCGGCGCCCGCCTCCGCTCCATCGCGTATCGCGTCGAGTTGCAGGCGCACCAGGGTAAGCACCCGCTCCATATTGCGGTGGCCGTCGGTGAGGTTGCGTGTGATGTGCTGCTGCGGTCGCGGCTGCATGGCGTGTCTCCTGTGTCACGGTCTGGCCTGTGACAGAGAACGCGCTTGCAAGGCGGATTGGGTGTCATGCCCACACGGGCGTCGGGCAACTCCACCCTACTCTCAATCGGGTCCGCGTGCGGCTTTTCGTCGCTTATATTTATTAGAGATGGGTTTCAGGGACTTTCGGGGTCAGTGCAGGTTGAAGTTACGGCCTGCATTCATCAGATAGTCGTAGAGATTGTCGTACTGTTTGAGATCGTTGTGTCCCAACGCGGGATCGATGGAGGTCCGGGCACGGGCGCTGACCTCCTCCCAATCGCCTGCATCCAGCCAGCGCACCGCCCAAGGGATGAGGTCCACTTCCTCACTGCGGATGTGGCTGGCGTGCTCGGTGCAATAAGCCTTGGCCAGGGTCTTGACCTGCCGGCAGGCAGCGGCATCGCCTGCCTGGGCGCTGCGCAACCGGCGCAGCAGCGTGCTCTCGCGCTGGCGGAAATTTTGGTGCTGTTCGTGCAGGCGCGCGCACACGGTGCGGGTCTCCGGCGCGTGGCGTATCAGCTTGCCGAAGATCAGTTCTTCCACGGGATGGTGGATGACGCCCGGATAGTTGCGCATGTAACCGATGGCGTTGCAGAGCAGCAGGAAACCCTCGGGATCGCCGCCCTCCTTCAGCGAATCCATCTGCAGCTGGATCAGCGTGAGCACCCGCTCCATATTGCGGTGCGCTTCGGTGAGATCGTGTGCGAGTTCGTGGTACATGGCTTCCGGTGCTGCGCATCCGCAGGTTACGGGCGCACGCGCGGGTGAGCCGCGACCGGCCCAGCATGTCGTGTCATCCCAATTACATAAACCCCTCAAGACCGCTGATGAGCATCACTCTCGGGCTGTTTAAGGTCAATGCCTCAGTGCGCTACCGAAATAATATTTTTCAGGTCGAGCAGTTCGACCCTGCCTTCGCCAAGCACCAGCAGGTCGCGCGCGACGAAGCGCTCGAACACCCGGTCAACTGCCTCGCCGCTCAGCCGCAGATAGTTGCCCAGGTCCAGCCGGGACATCGGCAGGTCCAGATGGGTGGCGGACCGGCTTTGGCGCTGCTGGCGCTGCGAGACATCCAGCAGGAAACGCGCCACCCGCTGGTCAGCCGTGGTGTCACGTGTCATGGCGAAGCTTTGGCCGGTATCGCGGCTGACCAGACGGAAGATCTGGCGGCGCAGGCCCTCGCTCTGCTCCATGCGTTCCGCCAGCGCTGCATAAGGCAGCGCGCAGACCAGGCTCTCCTGCAACGCGACCGCATGGGAGACGTGGCGGCGCGGGTAGATCCCGTCGATTCCGACCAGTTCGCCCGCCAGGCTGAAGCCCAACACCCGCTCTCGACCCCAGCTGTCGGTGCGGAAGTTCTTGAACGCGCCACCGCGCACCACATAGATGGCGCGCAGAGGATCACCGAAGCGGAACAATTGGCTGCCTGAGGCGAAGGCGGCCGGATGCTCCACGATTCGCTCAAGCCGCTCCAGGTCGTCCTGTTCCAGTCCCCAGGGAACACAGACGGGCTGCAGCGTGCATACCGGGCAAGGCTGCATGATGGTGTTCAATTCAGACGACTCTGAGCTCTCGCGCATCACATATCCCTCTGGGCCATGCGAGGCACGCCAAGAGTTCCCACGCCCTTACCCACGGAATTCAGTATATATATCACTGTCTCGGGACGGCGTACATTGTTGACAGATCCGAGGTGCAGTCGACGCTCGTCGTCGCGTCGGCACTCAGCCCCGTATGGCGAAGTGACGATAAATCTCCACGTCCTCGGCGCTGAAACAACAGGCGACGATGCGTGGAAAATCGGAAGACCAGTCTTGCATCACGCGCCACGCGATCGCCGCCGCGGATGGCTTGGGATATCCGTAGATGCCGGTGCTGATGCAGGGAAAAGCGATCGATCGAGCCGCGTTGCCCTTCGCCAGTGCAAAGCTGTTGCGGTAGCAACCCTCCAGGAGCTGCGGCTCCCCGAGCGCGCCGCCCCTCCACACGGGGCCCGGCGTGTGCACTATCCAGCGGGCTCTGAGCCGGAATCCCGGGGTTATGCGGGCCTCACCGGTAGGACAGGGACCGAGCCTGCGGCAGGCCTCCAGCAGTTCCGGTCCCGCCGCCCGGTGGATGGCGCCATCCACTCCCCCGCCACCCAACAGGCCCTCGTTGGCGGCGTTGACCACGACATCCACGTCGAGCCGCGTGATGTCCGCCTGGAGTACCTCGATCACTTCTTCCTGGCTCTCCAAGCCCAGATGTATTCGGCTTCGACCGTCGGCTCGCCTGTCTCGTCGGTGATCCTCACCGGGATGGCGATGTCGCCCCTCTCCTCCCGGGCGAAACCTGCCCGCTGCTCAGGACCGAGCCAGGCCTCCGCGCGCAACGCACCCTGCGACTTCCTGGTGTAGTCGATGCGCATGCTCTTCAGGATGGGTAGTCTGTCGTCCGGCACGTTCATCCCGAACACGGCGCCAGTGGCGGTCTCGCCGATGAGCGCGACCGCCGCGGCATGCACCGTGCCGATGTGGTTCTGCACCTTGCGGCGATTGGCCAGGGTCAGTACCGCGCGCTCCTCCGTCAACTCCTGGAACTTCACGCCGGCGGTGCGCACGAAGTGCACGGTGCCGCCGAAGGCCCAGGTGATGAGGAAGCGGCGCAGGCCGGCCGGGTAAGAATCGAATTTGTGGACCAGACGGGAGAGACGGTTGCGATCCGGCATGGCGCTCTCCCGCAAACCCGGAATTATTTTATGACCTTCAGGGTCGGCTTCTTGCCGGGACTGGGCTTCGGCCCATCGCCCTCCGGCAGGTTGCCGGCCGGACCCGCAGTCTGGGGATCTCCCTCGGCGTCGAACAGCATGCCTTGGCCGCTCTCATGGGCGTAGACCGCCAGGATCGCTGCCATGGGCACCCGCACATGGCGCGACACCCCGCCGAAGCGGGCATCGAAGGAGACAAACTCCGGGCCCAACTCGAGACCGTTGGTGGCCTCATAGCTGATGTTGAGGACCAGCTTGCCGTCCTGCGCGTAACCGGGAGGGATCTCGACCCCACCGGCGTTCACATCCACCACCATGTACGGCGTGGAACGGCTGTCCACGATCCATTGGTGCATGGCGCGCAGGAAATAGGGCTTCCGGGAGAGCATGGGTAAGGATTCTAAGATAAAGCGCCGCGGGCTGCAGTCAGTGGCCGGGAGCCCGCGCCGACACTCATGTGTCACTCGTGTAACAGGGCCCACGACCCGGAAACAGCGGATCTTCCGACGGCAACCCTGCCCCTACGGGGACGGACGCATCTCGCGTTCGATGTCAGTAAGACTGAGCTTGAATGCCGGGCGGTTGAACAGGCGTTCCGCGTACTTGTGGATGCCCTTGGCCTGGGCCGGAAGCTCGACCTCATACTTGTTCAGGCGCCACAGGATCGGCGCGATGGAGCAGTCCACCAGCGAGAACTCATCGCTGAGGAAATACGGTTTAGCCGAGAAGGCATCGGAGGCTGCCAACAGGCTCTCGCGCAGCATCTTCTTGGCGCGGGCATGCGGCTTGGCGGGGGACTGCTCGATCTCGTCCACCAGCGTGTACCAGTCCCTCTCCACCCGGAACAGTGCCAGCCGGAAACGCGCCCGCGTGACGGGGTCCACGGGCATGAGCGGCGGGTGCGGGAAGCGCTCTTCCAGGTATTCCATGATGATGCGAGGGTCGTACAGCACCAGCTCCCGGTCCACCAGCGTAGGCACGCTGTTGTACGGGTTCAGATCCAGCAGGTCCTCGGGGAGCTTGCTGCCCTCCACGTTCACCACGTCCATGGCGATGCCCTTCTCCGCCAGCACCAGGCGCACACGGTGGGAATGGGGACAGGCAGGTCTTGAGTAGAGCGTCATGGCGGACCCCTAGGCGGGTGATGCGCCGGACGGCTCCCTCGCCGTCCGGCACCGAAGGTTCAGTGGACGTCCTTCCAGATCTCGCGCTTCAGCATGTAGGCGAACAGGAAGAACAGGATCAGGAAACCGATCACCTTGAGCCCCAGGTCGCGGCGCTCCAGCTGCACCGGCTCGCCGATGTAGCTAAGGAAGTTGGTGATGTCATAGTCCACCTGGTCGAACTGCTCAGGCGTGAGCTTGCCCTGCGAGACCTGCTCGAAGTGGTCGAAGGTCTTGGCACCGCCCGCGCTGTCCTGGTCGGACTTGTAGACAGGCCTCTGCAGACCTTGCAACTCCCATAGCACGTCGGGCATGGCGGCATTCGGCAGCACCAGGTTATTGGCGCCGGTGGCGGCCTTCGGGTCGACATAGAAGGAGCGCAGGTAGTTGTAGATCCAGTCAGTGCCGCGGCTGCGCGCTTCCAGCGAGAGATCCGGCGGCGTGCGGCCGAACCACTTCTCGGAGTCCGAGGCCGGCATGGCGCTATCCATGGTGTCGGAGAGCTTGGCGCCCGCCGGCATCAGGTAGTTCTCCAGCTCCGTGTCGCTGAGGCCCAGATCCGCGCCCAGGCGGTTGTAGCGCACGTAATGCGCCGAATGGCAGCCCATGCAGTAGTTGACGAAGTACTTGGCGCCACGCTGCACCGAGGCGGTGTTGCTGATGTCCACGTTCACCGGGACCATGCCGGTCTCTTCGGCGGATGCCGCCAGCGGCGCCACGGCCAGCAGGGCGAGGATGATTAGCTTCTTCATGTCAGTGGCTCCTCCCGCCCGTCACCCGCTCCGGCACCGGCTCCGGCTGATTCGTCCTGGGGAAGAACGCCGGCAGCAACATGAACACCGCGCTGTATACGCCGGGTATCAGCCAGGAATACAGCTTGAGTTGCGCTTCGGAGGGATCCCAGCCGATGGCGTCGAAGATGCTGATGATCACCATCACCACCACGAACGTCCCTACCAGGAACCCCTTGCTGCGGGGCATGGAATACAGCCAGGAGGTCACGAAGAACAGGAAATAGAGTTCAGCGAAGCGCTGGCCGATCTGCGCGTAGACCGGCGAAGCCGCCTGCATGCCTATGTAACCCAGCACCAGGAAAGTCAGGCCGAACACGATCACCAGGCGGCGATAGAGCACGCCGCGGTAACGCAACGACTTGATCGGATTCTTGTCGATCCAGGGCAGCAGGAACAACATCAGGATCGCCGCACCCATGGTGACCACGCCGGTCAGCTTGTCCGGAATGGAGCGCAGGATGGCGTAGAACGGGCCGAAGTACCACAGCGGATGGATGTCATCCGGGGTCTTGAGCGCGTTGGCCGGCTCGAAGTTGGCAGGCTCGAGGAACATGCCGTGAAGGCCCGGCGCGAAGAACACGATGCCGGCGAAGATCGCGGCGAATACCGTGACACCGACGATGTCCTTCACGGTGTAGTACGGATGGAACGGGATGCCGTCCACCGGGATACCGTTCTTGTCCTTGTTCTTCTTGATCTCGATGCCGTCGGGGTTGTTGGAACCCACCTCGTGTAGCGCGATCAGGTGGAAGACCACCAAACCGATCAACACCAGCGGCACCGCCACCACGTGCAAGGCGAAGAAGCGGTTGAGGGTGATGTCGGAGATGGTGAAGTCACCGCGGATCCACTGCGACAGGCCGTCGCCGATCACCGGGATGGCGCCGAACAGCGAGATGATCACCTGGGCGCCCCAATAGGACATCTGGCCCCAGGGCAACAGGTAGCCCATGAAGGCTTCCGCCATCAGCGCCAGATAGATCAGTGCGCCGAAGATCCACAGCAGTTCGCGCGGCTTCTTATATGAGCCGTACATCACGCCACGGAACATGTGCAGGTAGACCACCGCGAAGAACATGGAGGCGCCGACCGAATGCATGTAGCGGATCAGCCAGCCCCAGTTCACGTCGCGCATGATGTACTCGACGGACGCGAAGGCTTCGTTCGCATCCGGCTTGTAGTTCATGGCCAGGAAGATGCCGGTGAGGATCTGGTTCACCAGCATCAAGGCGGCGATGGAACCGAAGAAATACCAGAAGTTGAAGTTCTTGGGCGCGTAGTACTGGGAGACATGCTTCTCCCAGAACTCCGTCATGGGGAAACGCTCGTCGATCCAGTCGCGCAGCCCGGCGAGCCAGCCGCCGGTGACGTCGATCAGATCGCGGTCATTGTCTTCGCTGGTGATCTTGGCCATCACGCGGCTCCCTGGTCTTCACCCACGCGGATCACCGCGTCGGAAACGAACTTGTAAGGCGGCACCTGCAGGTTGAGCGGCGCCGGCACACCCTTGAACACACGGCCTGCCAGGTCGTACTTGGAGCCGTGGCAAGGGCAGAAGAAGCCGCCGGGCCAATCCATGCTGACCTCGGGGTCGTTGGGAGTGGGCTTGTAGAGCGGCGAGCAGCCGAGATGGGTGCAGATGCCCACCACCACGAACAGTTCCGGCTTCACGGAACGGTACTCGTTCTTGCAGTACTTGGGCTGCTGGTCTTCCTTGGAGTCCGGGTCGCGCAGGCGCGCGTCCAGCTTCTTGAGGTTGGCCACGGCCTCCTGGCCGCGCTGCACCACCCAGGTGGGTTTGCCGCGCCACTTGGTCTTGATCTGGGCGCCCGGCTCGATCTTGCTGACATCGATATCCACGGGTCCGCCGAGGGCCTTGGCCCGGGCGCTGGGTTCCATGGAGGAGACGAACGGCACTGCCGCCATCACCGCACCCACTGCCCCGACCACCACGGTCGCCACCGTCAGAAAATGACGCCGGCTCTGGTCGATCTCGTCGCTCATGTACCCCGTCTCCTGAAGGTCTGAGGTGTGGCCAGTTCCATGGGGCCCTTGCGGCCCCTAGGCCCACCTCTATGGGTGGAAAACGGCCAAAAATATCGGCGCATTATACACAGCGGCTTCGCGGCCTCGCCAGCGGCAAGGCGTCTTGCGTGTTAGCGTATGCGCATGCAAACCCTCGTAAGGATGCTGTTTTTTCTGTTGCAGGCGGTGGTGGTGGGCTTGGCGGCCGCCTTCGTGGTGGTGTGGTTGAAACCCGAACTGCTGGGAAACCGCGTGACCAGCGACGGGGCCGTGGCATCCTACTCGCAGGCGGTGGCCTTGAGCTCGCCGGCGGTGGTCAACGTCCACAGTGCCCGCCATGTACGTCAGACCGCCCGCAACGGCAAGGTCGCGCCCGGCTCCAGCCTGCCCAGCACCTATGGGCCGCCCGCCCAACTGGAAAACAGCCTGGGATCGGGGGTCATCGTCAGCAACGATGGCTACATCCTGACCAACTACCACGTCATCAAGGACGCGGACGCCATCCAGGTGGGCCTGCAGGACGGACGTATCGCCGCGGCGCGGGTGGTGGGCACCGATCCAGACACGGACCTGGCCCTGCTCAAGGTGGACATCAACAACCTGGATCCGATCCAGCTCGGCCGTTCGGACGACCTCAAGGTGGGCGACGTGGTGCTGGCCATCGGCGATCCTTATGGCGTGGGCCAGACCGTCACCCAGGGCATCGTCAGCGCCACCGGCCGCAGCAAGCTCGGCCTCTCCACCTTCGAAAACTTCATCCAGACCGACGCCGCGATCAATCCCGGCAACTCGGGGGGCGCCCTGGTGAACGCCCGCGGCGAACTGGTGGGCATCAACACCGCGCTGTTCTCGCCCAGCGGTGGTTCGAACGGTATCGGCTTCGCCATCCCGGTGAACCTCGCGAATGGCGTGATGCACCAGCTCATCGACTATGGCCGGGTGCTGCGTGGCTGGCTCGGCGTCGAGCCCCAGGACATCACGCCCGAGTTGGCACAGGCTTTCCGCCTCAAGGACACCCGGGGATTCCTCATCACCCGGGTCACGCCCCAGAGTCCGGCGTCCGCCGCGGGCCTGATGCCGGGAGACGTGATCGACTCGGTGGACGGGGACGAAGTGGACAACAGCAGCGATGCCTTGAACCGCATCGCCGCCAAACCGCCGGGCACCGCCATCACCTTGGGCGGGATCCACGACGGCAAGAAGTTCAGTCGGCAGGTGACCGTGGCAGAGCGCCCCGCCGGTACAGGCTAGGCGGCGATGCGCTTGATCTTGGCGCCCAGCTGGCCCAGCTTCTCTTCGATGGTCTCGTAACCACGGTCGATGTGATAGATGCGTTCCACGGTGGTCTCACCCTGGGCCACCAGCCCCGCCAGCACCAGACCCGCCGAGGCCCGCAGGTCGGTGGCCATCACGGGGGCGCCCGTGAGCTTGTCCACGCCCTCGCTGATGGTGGTATTGCCTTCCAGACGCAGGTTGGCGCCCATGCGCTGCATCTCCTGCACGTGCATGAAGCGATTCTCGAACACCGTCTCGGTGATGGTGCCGGTACCCTCGGCGGTGAGGTTCAGTGCGGTGAACTGCGCCTGCATGTCGGTGGGGAAGGCGGGATAAGGCGCGGTCTTCACCGATACCGCCTTGAGACGCTTGCCTCGCATGTCCACCTCTATCCAGTCCTCACCTTTCGACAGCGCCGCACCACTCTCCTCGAGTTTGGCCAGCACGGCATCCAGCAAGCCGGGATCGGTGTCGCGCAGCTTCACCCGGCCACCGGTCATCACGCCGGCGCAAAGATAGGTGCCGGTCTCGATGCGATCCGGCATCACCGAATAATCCGTACCGTGCAGCTTCTTCACTCCCTGTACGGTGATGGTGTCGGTGCCCATGCCCTGCACTTTCGCGCCCATCCGATTCAGGCATAAGGCCAAGTCCACCACCTCGGGCTCGCGAGCGGCATTCTCGATCACCGTCTCGCCTTCGGCCAGGGCCGCAGCCATGATCAGGTTCTCGGTGCCGGTCACCGAAACGGTATCCATGAAGATGCGGGCGCCCTTGAGGCGGCCGGCCCTGGCACGGATGTAGCCGTTCTCGACCTTGATCTCGGCGCCCATGGCTTCCAGGCCGGCGATATGCAGGTTGACCGGACGCGTGCCGATGGCGCAGCCGCCCGGCAGCGACACTTCCGCCTCGCCGAAGCGCGCCACCAACGGTCCCAGTACCAGGATGGATGCCCGCATGGTCTTCACCAGCTCGTAAGGTGCGCTGAAGTGCTTGATGGTGGTGGCATCCACCTCGATGCGCATGCGGTCGTTGATCGTCACGCTCACACCCATGCGGCCCAGGAGCTCAATCATGGTGGTGACATCGTGCAAGTGCGGCACGTTGGCGATGTGGGTAGGGGTGTCCGCCAGCAAGGTGGCAGCGATGATGGGCAGCGTGGCGTTCTTGGCGCCGGAGATGCGGATCTCGCCTTCCAGCTTGCGGCCGCCATTGATGAGCAGTTTGTCCAAGGGTTCGCCTATCGGATGGATTAAGGTGTCAGCCGCCGCCGTGTTCTTCCGGCGTGAGGGTGCGCAGGCTCAGGGCATGGATCTCACGTCCCAGCCGCGGACCGAGCGTCGCATAGACCATCTGGTGGCGGGCCACCGGCCGCTTGCCGGCGAAGTCGGCCGATACCACCAGCGCTTCGAAATGGGTGTGGTCTTCGCCACTCACCTCGACCTGCGCCGAGGGGAGGCCTTGTTGGATGAGAGCTTTGACTTCAGCGGGGCTCAAGGTGGTCGCCAGGTAGTGCCGGGAGGCGCGTGTCGTTGGGCTGGAATGATACGCGAAAACCCGCGCCGGACGGCTGGTCCTGGGGCGGGACCGGGCTACCAGCGTGTATCATTGCAGGCTGTTTCCATAGATACGGCCTATCCCGAATGACTGCCGATCCGGCCGCACTCACCCGCCTGGCCCGGGAGGTGCTGGAGACCGAAGCCAGCGCCATCACGGCGCTCGTGGCCCGGCTCGATGGCGCCTTCAGCGAGGCCTGTCGCCTGCTGCTTGCCTGCCGCGGCCGGGTGGTGGTCACAGGCATGGGCAAGAGTGGCCATGTGGCGGGCAAGATCGCCGCCACTCTGGCATCCACTGGCACGCCGGCTTTCTTCGTGCATCCGGGCGAGGCCAGCCATGGCGATCTCGGCATGATCACCGGCGAAGACCTGGTGCTGGCGCTCTCCAACTCCGGTGAGACCAGCGAACTCGTGACCATCCTGCCCCTGATCAAACGCCTGGGAGTGAAGCTCATCGCACTCACCGGCAAACCCGGTTCGAGCCTGGCCAAGACCGCCGACGTGCATCTGGACGTGAGCGTGGCCCGCGAGGCGGACCCGCTTAATCTGGCGCCCACCGCCAGCACCACGGCGGCGCTGGCCATGGGCGACGCCCTGGCCATGGCCGTGCTGTCCATGCGCGGCTTCACCCACGAGGACTTCGCCCGTTCTCATCCGGGCGGCAGCCTCGGCCGCCGGCTGCTGCTGACCGTGGACGACGTGATGCACAGGGGTGAACGCATCCCCAGCGTGCCGCTGGGGACATCCTTGAGCCAAGCCTTGATGGAGATGACCCGTAAGGGTCTCGGCATGACGGCGATCGTTGACACCGATGGACGCGTCGCGGGGATATTCACGGATGGAGACCTGCGCCGGACGCTGGACAAGCAGGTCGACGTGCACAAGGCCAGGATCGACGACGTCATGACCCGCGATTGCACCACCGCCGGCCCCGGCATGCTGGCCGGAGAAGCACTGCATATATTGGAGAGCCGCAAGTTCAACGGCCTGCTGGTGGTGGACAGGGATCGGAGGCTCGTGGGTGCCCTCAACATGCACGACTTACTCAGAGCAGGCATCGTCTAGATGGATGTGAAGCAGCGCGCCGCCCGCGTGAAGCTGGTGGTGTTCGATGTGGATGGCACGCTTACCGACGGCCGTCTCTACTACGGCGCCGGCGGTGAAGAACTCAAGGTCTTCCACGTCCAGGACGGATACGGAATCAAACGCTTGCTGAAAGCCGGTGTGAAGGTGGCCATCATCTCCGGGCGCGATTCCGCCGCGGTGACCCGGCGCATGCAGGACCTCGGCATCGAACACGTCTTCCAGGGTGATGAGCATAAGCTGCCACTCCTGGAACGGTTGCTGAAGAAACTCGATCTGACGCTCGAACAGGTCGCTTGCGTCGGCGACGACCTGCCGGACCTGCCGCTGCTCGACCACGCGGGGCTCGCCATCGCCGTGCACAATGCGCGACCGCAGATCAAGGCTGTCGCACACCATGTCACCTCCGCTCAGGGCGGACTGGGAGCGGTCCGCGAGATCTGCGACTTGATCCTGGAAGCGCGGACGTGAACCTGAAGTGGCTGGTACTGGTGCTGGTACTCGGCGCTGCCGCCGTCGCCACCTTCTGGCTGCTGGGCGAGGCCGGGGTGCAGGGCCTGCGGGTGACACAACCCAAGACTCATACGCCGGACTATTACTTCCTGGATGCCACCGTCACCAGCCTGAACGGCGACGGCAAGCCACAATCAGAGCTGATATCGCCGCGCATCATCCATCACCCTGACGATGACAGCGTGGAGGCCTTCGATCCTAGGATGCGGTACTTCATCAAGGGCGGTCTCCCATGGTATGCCCAGGCGGACCATGGCCTGGAACCCAGCGGCGCACATCTGGTCTACCTGGACGGCCACGTGCGCATCACCCATCCGGACCAGGCCGGCGGGCCGCCCCTGGTGATCGACACCGAACATATGATGGTGAACCTGGACACCAACGTGGCGCAGACCGACGACCCGGTGACCATGACCAAGGGCAGCAGCCGCACCGATGGTATCGGCATGGACGGCTACATGCAGGATAATCGCATGGTGCTCCGCACCAACGTCAAAGGCCTCTATGTCCCCGCGCCGCGCAAGCCCTGAACCGGTCCTGCTGGTCTGCCTGTGTGCACTGCTGGCGGCCAGCAGCGCCTGGGCCCTCAGCAGCGACAAGAACCAGCCCATCAACATCCATGCCGATCACGGCGATTTCAAGGCGGACCCCAAGAACGCGAGCAACGGCACCGGTATCTACACCGGCCATGTGGTCATCACGCAGGGCAGCATCGTGCTGCAGGCGGACAAGGCTGTGCTGCGCGTGGTCAATAATGACCTCAGCAGTGCCGACCTCACCGGCGATCCCGCCACCTTCCAACAGCAACCGGATAACGGCGAGATGATGCAAGGCAATGCCCAGGAGATCACCTACAACGCCTCCACCAATGAGATCGTGCTCATGACCCGCGCAAGTCTGACCCAGGCCGTGCCCCAGGTGCCCTCGGGACATCAGGCGATCCTGGCGCCCGGCGCCCCGACGGCGATCGTGAGCCCGCCGGGCGAACGACTCATGACCGCGGACATCATCCGCTACAACACCGACACCCAGCACGTGATTGCCAAGTCCGGAGACGAAAGCCAGCGGGTGCACGTGAGTTTCCCGCCGAAGATCGTGGCTCCAGCGGCGGGCACCGCGGCCAAACCGGTCACCGGCAGGAAGAGCCTGATCGCCCCCCCTGTCAACGCGACACGTGCGCCCGTGACTTTGAAGGCTGCGCCGCAGGCGCCCGCTCCCTCGAGCACGCCGGCGCCGGCCGCCGCCACCCCGCCCGGACGGATTCGATGAGCACGCTACGCGCGGAGAACCTCGTCAAGCGCTACCGCCGGCGCGAAGTGGTGCGTGGCGTGTCGTTGGGGCTGGAACGAGGTGAAGTGGTGGGATTGCTCGGCCCCAATGGTGCCGGCAAGACCACATCCTTCTACATGATCGTGGGGCTGGTGCCCGCCGATGGCGGCAGCATCACGCTGAACGGCAATGACATCACGAGACTTCCGGTTCACGCCAGGGCGCGCCAGGGGCTTGGGTATCTTCCCCAGGAAGCCTCGGTATTCCGCAAGCTGACCGTGGAGGACAACATCCTCGCCATCCTCGAGACCCGCGGCGACCTGACCGGCAAGGACCGCAAGCGACGCCTGGAGGAACTGCTGGAGGAACTCCACATCAGCCATATCCGCGACGGTCTCGGGATCTCGCTGTCAGGCGGTGAACGCCGCCGCGTGGAGATAGCCCGTGCGCTGGCCGCCGATCCCGCCTTCATGCTGCTGGACGAGCCTTTCGCCGGCGTCGATCCCATCTCGGTGATCGACATCCAGCGGATCATCGAACATCTGAAGTCGCGCAACATCGGCGTGCTGGTGACGGACCATAACGTGCGTGAGACCCTGGGGATCTGCAGCCGTGCCTACATCATCAATGCCGGCCAGGTGATAGCCGAGGGAAGGCCGGAGAGCATCCTGGCGAACCAGGAAGTGCGTCAGGTGTATCTGGGAGAGAACTTCAGACTGTGAGTGGAGCGCAGGACGCGGAAGACTCTCATCAGCATCCTCGCCTGACAGCTGACACGTCAAGACTGGTCCGCCACCTTTTTTGAGCTATAACTAAACCATGGTCTGTCCAGGTTCCATCACCTCCCCTCAAGCGGGGTGGGTGTGTCTTCCCCCCCGTAACATCAAGGGGTCGCCGCGGTTCCAATCCCAAGCGCTTGAATACCCGGGGGTTTCACGTTGAAGCCCACGCTCGCGCTGCGCCAGAGCCAAAGACTCAGTCTCACCCCGGAACTGCGCCAAGCCTTGGGATTGCTGCAACTCTCGGCCGCGGAACTCTCAGTCAAGATACGGGAAGCCCTCGAAGGTAACGTATTGCTGGAGCGCGGCGACGAGGAGGAGAACACCGCTCCCACGCCCCTGCCGGGCCCCGCCACGGAAGCCGCGGTGCGCTCAGCCGAGCCCCAGGTGGATTGGGACAGCGCGGTGGCAGGATCGGCCACCTCCGATTACAGCTGGGATGACGACGAGGCCATGCCCGAGCCTTCCGAGCGTGGCGGCCAGAGCCTGCGGGAATACCTGCTCTGGCAGCTGGAGCTGACGCGCATGAGCGCCCGGGATGCGGCCATCGGCGCGGCCATCATCGACGTCCTCAATGACGACGGCTACCTGACGGAACCCCTCGAGGACGTGCGCCTGTCCCTGGCGGACAGCGACGCCGCCCCGGAAGCGGATGAGATGTACGCGGTGCTGCATAGGATCCAGGGCTTCGATCCGCCGGGGATTGCGGCCCGCGACCTCAAGGAATGTCTGCTCCTGCAGCTGCGTCAAGCGGACAAAGGGACGTCCGGCCATGCGCTCGCCACCGCGCTGGTGACGAGCCACCTCGAGAGTGTCGCGGCGCGCGAACACGAGCGCCTCCGCCGCCTGCTCGGCGTCAGCCGTCCGGAACTGGACGCGGCCCTGGAGCTCATCCTCCGCCTCAATCCCCGGCCTGGCGTCGCCATCGCCGGCAATCCGGTGGACTACGTGCTGCCGGACGTGCTGGTGAATCGCCGCAGCGGCACCTGGACAGTGGAACTCAACCCGGACGCGGTGCCAAAGGTGCGTGTCAATGCCGCCTATGCCGCGGCACTGCGCCGCGGCGATCCCGCGAGTGCGGCCATGCCCGGCTCCCTGGCCCAGCAACTTCAGGAGGCGCGCTGGCTGGTGCGCAGCATCCGCATGCGTAATGAGACCCTGCTCAGGGTGGCTCAGAGCATCGTGCGCAAGCAGTCGGCATTCCTGGAGCGTGGTGACGAGGCCATGCAACCATTGCTCATGAAAGACCTGGCCCAGGAGCTGGAGTTGCATGAATCCACGGTGTCACGGGTGGTCGCCAACAAACACATGGCCACCCCACGCGGCACGGTGGCGTTCCGGCATTTCTTCTCGGGTGAGCTGCCGGCCGAAGGCGGCGCCTATTCCGCCACCGCGATCCGCGCCATGATCCGCAAGCTGGTGGCACAGGAAGATCCGCGCAGCCCGCTCAGCGACAACCACATCACCCAGGCGCTCTCGAGCCGCGGGGTGCAGGTGGCTCGCCGCACGGTGGCCAAGTACCGCGAAGCCATGACCATCCCGCCCGCCCACGAGCGCCGGCGGTCCGACCACGGGTGAACCCGCATACGACGAAGCGTAAAAGCGAAGAGGAGACAGATCATGAATCTAGATTTGACGGGACATCATGTAGAGATCAACGACACGCTCCGCAACTACGTGAAGAACAAGTTCGAAAGGCTGGAACGGCACTTCGATCACATGACCGGCATCCACGTGGTGCTCACGGTCTCCAAACTCGAACACCGCGCCGAGGCGACGCTCAACGTGAGCCGCGCCAAGCTGTTCGCCGACGCGGTGGACCAGGACATGTACGCCGCCATCGATTGCCTGGTCGACAAGCTCGACCGGCAGGTGAAGCGGCATAAGGAGAAATTGTCGGGCCACGGCGATCGCGAGAGCGTGCGGACGGCCACGGCCTGATCCCGAGTTTTCCCTGACGTTGGAATTGGCGGCGCAGCGACCTGCGCCGCTTTTTTGTCCGGGGGCGGGAACCCCGGAAAGTGTATAGAATCAGACCATGCGTCTCGTGATACTCAGCGGCCTCTCCGGCTCCGGCAAGTCCGTGGCTCTCCACATGCTGGAGGATCTCGGGTACTACTGCGTGGACAACATCCCGGCGGGCCACCTGCAGAGCTTCGTCCGCGAGACCTTGCTCACGGGCGACCCGGCCTACGACCGCATGGCGGTGGGCATCGACGCGCGCAATCGCATCGAGGACATCCGGGCGGTGCCGCAGACTGTCAAGAAACTGAAGGCAGACGGCATCGAGTGCGAGATCGTGTTCCTCTACGCCGAGGATGCGGTGCTGTTGAAGCGGTATAGCGAGAGCCATCGCCCCCACCCCCTGGCGGGCGATGGGCGCGCGCTCAAGGATGCCATCGCCGCCGAGCGGGAGTTGCTGGCTCCCCTGGCGGACGAGGCTGACATGGTGCTGGACAGCTCCCGCACCTCGGTACACGAACTGCGTGAGCTGGTGCGGGAGCGCATCCACCGCGAGGATCGCATCGCGCTATCGCTGCTGTTCCAGTCCTTCGGCTTCCGCCACGGCATCCCGGGCGATTCGGACTTCGTATTCGATGCGCGTGGACTGCCCAATCCCTACTGGGAACCGTCCTTGCGCAACCTCTCAGGGAAAGATTCGGCGGTGATGAAATACCTGGAGAGACAGGAGCTGGTGCAGCATTTCGTCACGGATATCCAAGGTCTCCTGGATTTCTGGATCCCCAAGTTCGAGTCGTCCAACCGACAGTACCTGACGATCTCCGTCGGCTGCACCGGCGGCTATCATCGCTCGGTCTACGTGGTGGAACGGCTGACGGAGCATTTCAAGCAGCAAGGCCGTGAAGTGCTGACGAGGCACAACGGCCTGAAGTGACTCAGGCGTCCAGGGGCAGCTTCTGCTCTATCCAGTCGCCCTGCAGGAAGGGGAGCAGCTTGTCGCGTTGGGTCTGGGCGTCGCGCACGCCCAGGTCGATGAGGTCGCGGCAGTACTTGCCCTCAAACAGGAGATAGCTGAGCAGTTGGCTGCCGCTACGGTTCAGGCCACCCACACCGCGCAGCAGGAAGCGCACACTCGCCGGAAATTCGCGTTTGTGACGTTGGGCGATGTCGCGGATATCCTCGCTGGGCGTGATCACCAGCGTATCGATCATCTTGAGCGGCTGGCCGTCGCTCTGGCCGGGGATCCGGCTCACGGTGTTGTTGATGCGCTGCAGGCGCTCGAGGTCGCCGTAGATGCTGTCCATGAACAGCGTGTCCAGGAGATAGCCGGCCACCTGACCCAGAGACGGATACGGGACCTGCTCTTCTTCCAGCGGCAGCCGGTTGGGTTGCTCGTTGCGCAGCGCGATCACCAGCACCCGGTCCGCACCCAGGTGCACCACCGGACTCAAGGGGGCTGATTGGCGCATGGAGCCGTCGCCGAAGAACTCGCGGCCGATGCGTACCGCGGGGAAGATCACCGGCAAGGCCACTGAGGCCATCACATGGTCGAGGGTGATCTCCACCGGTTGGCCGAGCCGGCGGGTGCGATGCCAGGGATCAAGGCCGCGCTTGCCCTGGTAGAAGGAGATGGAACGGGCCGAGGTGTAGCCGGAGGCGGTGATCGCCAGGGCGTCCAGCGCGCCGGCGTCGATGCCCTCTTCCAGCCGGTCGAAGGGGATGTGTTCCTGGAGCAGGTCCCGTAGCGGCGCGTTGTCCAGCAGGGAGATGGGCTTGTGACGGTCCATGCCGCCCGACAGGATCGTGCCGATCCAGCGGGCACCGGTCTTCAGGGCGTTCCACGCGCCGATCTTGAATACTTTCTCGCTGCTTATCTCGCGCCAGACATGGTCCAGATAGGCCACGCCGTGGCGGAAGTCCTGGGCATGGCAGGCGATGAGCGCGGCATTGATGGCGCCGGCGGAGGTGCCGGAGATCACCGGGAACGGAAGCGGCGTGTCTTGAGGCAGCATCTCCGCCAGGCCTTTAAGTACGCCTACTTGGTATGCGGCCCGGGCGCCGCCGCCAGGCAGCACCAAGCCGACCTTTGGACGGTGATTAATGGCTGCCATGGGCGGTTATGGCGGCGGTCCCCAAGCGGGCCGCGGCCTCCCCTGCAACGCTGCGACAGATCTTCATGACCTCCCCCCTTTCCCATAGGTTAAATGGGCTGGACCTTGGCGTATAGGGGACTAAAATCAATGTCATTCAAGGCCCTAGGCTTGGGATTTGAAGCTTAGGTTGCTGTCGGGGGACAGCTTGGGCACGAGGGATCGGGGACGACGCACATGCTGAACCTGAACTTGTGGCAACGGCCGGACGTCGCGGACGCCGCCGATGATCCCACGCTCCCTCCCCGGATCATCCGTCCCATGCTCAAGATCGCCGTGCTGAACACCAAAGGCGGCTGCGGCAAGACGACGCTCTCCACCAGCCTGGCTGGGTACTATGCCCTCAAGGGCTTCAATACCGCTCTGCTGGACATGGACCCGCAGGGGTCCAGCCTGCGTTGGCTGGCGAACCGCGGTGGACATAAACCTGCCATCCTGGGACTGAACGGCGCGGAGAAGAACGGCCGCGTGACCCGCAGTTTCCAGCTGCGCGTGCCGCCGAACGTGGAGCGGCTGGTGGTGGACACTCCCGCGGCCATCGACAGCCTGCGGCTACAGGACGCCATACGCGGCGCCCATGCGGTGATCATCCCGGTATTGCCTTCGGACATCGATATCCATGCCGCATCCCGCTGTGTCGCCGAACTCCTGCTCACCGGACGCATCGAGAATCGCCAGGAGCGCGTCGCCGTGGTGGCGAACCGGGTGAAGAAACAAGCGCATATGTACGAGACCTTGAAGCGCTTCCTGGGCAGCCTGGAGATCCCCTTCATCGCCACCTTCCGCGATACCCAGAACTATCTGCATGCGGCGGCGAAGGGCCTGAGCGTGCATGAGCTCAAGGATCACAACGTCCGCGAAGAGAAGCATGAGTGGGCGCCGCTGATCGAATGGCTGGAAAGCCGATCCCTGGTTAACCCCCAACCCGTGCCGGTACAGATGACCGGGACCGGTTCCTCTGCCTAGTCCTTCGGCTTTAAGACCAACATGTACTGGGCTTGGCCCGGCAGGAATGGGGTTGCATCTCCCCTCTCCCATGCGGGCTCACTGTTCCTGTAGAAGGGCGACAGCGGCCAGCCGCTCTGTCCGGTAGGCATCTCGAAGATGCCATCTTCCTCATGTCCCGGCGACACCACCATGCGCTCGGAAGCGCCGAAATCCACGCCTTGCACCCGCGGCATGTTGCTGTCGCCCGGCAATTCTACCGGCGCCATGTCCAGGAACCGTGACAGGAACGGCAGCGCCGCGCTCAGGGGATGGCGCAGGCGCACGGTATTGCGTTCGCCCCAGGTGTAACCGGCAGGGCTCTTGTCCGCCGCCATGCGCGCGGTGACCCGATCCAGGGCTCTCAGCATCAGCACATCCCAGGTCTTGTAGGCAGGGTCCAGCAGGTTGCCGGGTTGCTGGTTCACCAGCGCCCACAGCGGACCTTCCAGCTGCGAGAGGGAGTGGAAGTCGAACTTCGGATCCGCTTGCTTACAAGGCGCAAACAATGGCGCCAACGCCAGATCCTCCACTTCGCCGCGGAACTCCCGTACCAGCCGGTACGCCACCGAATCCACGGCGGCACGGTCATCCCATCGCTCCAGAGCATCACGGAAGGCGATACGCTCGGGATGGTTCAGCAGGCGCTGCGGCGTGAGGAAACGCAGCAGCAAGGACCGCCAGCGCGCCAGGAACCTCGCTTGGTCATCCAGTTGGATGGCCAGGAAATCCTTGGGCGCGAATTGCTCCTGTTTATGCAGGTCGTCGCGGATCTGTCCGGCGCGGGCTCCCAGGTCGTACCCGCCATCGCCGATCAAGGCAAGCATCGGCCCCTCCACCACCCTGGCATTGGCGGTCCAGAGGCGCCCGTCCGCGGGATCCACCACCCGTGGGTATTTCTCGGGCGGCAACCAGCCCGTCCAGCCGGTGTCAGGCTTATCCCAGTAGGACGGCACCTGCGGATCGTAGCCGTGACGCACGGGGATGCGGCCGGCGATGGTCCAGGCGATATGGCCGTCCGCGTCGGCGGTCATGAAGTTCTGTTCGGGCATGCCGGCCCGATTGGCGACGGCCATGGATTCCTGGATGTTGCGGGCATGGTCCATGTCGCCCAGTTCCAGGTTCGTGCCATCCGCTTGGGCCCCCATCCAGTGCACCGCACGCCAGGTGCCGTCGTGATCCTGGTCCAGAACCGGACCCCAGAGGGTGTCACGCACCTCGAACGTGACGTCCTTGCCGCCTTTCACCCGTATGAGTTCCCGATGATGCTCGAAGTGCCTCCAGCCTTCAGCCGTCCGGTATTCATCGGAGTCGGATGGATTGATGCGGAGCAACACCAGGTCGCTCCAGTCGCCATAGCTGTTGGTGAAACCCCATGCCACGTGGCCGTTACTGCCCACCACCATGGCCGGCACACCGGGGAGCGTGGCGCCGGTAAGCGTTACGCTTCGCTCCGGCATGGAATCGTCGCGGTAGGTCCACTGCGCCCGATACCAGGTGTTGGGGACCTTGATGCCGAGATGCATGTCGTTGGCAAGCAAGGCGCGACCTCCGATGCCGTGCTCCTTGCTTACCGCCCAATTATTACTGCCAATATCCGCGAATCCTGCGTCAACGGTCTCGACCGTAGTGGATGCCATGACGGAAGGCCGCTTGCGCAGGTCGACGACGTCCGCACCGGGGAAGGGCGGCGTCTCCATCGGCTTGCCCACGATGGGTGCGTCCCATTGGGTACCCGGCGCCGAGAGGAAACGGAATAGCGCCGGCGGCAAGGTCTCCCGCATCAGGGCCAGCTGCGACTCACGCCGGTCCTCGGCGCTCTGCAGATCGAAATACATGGCATCGATGACGAGGATGCAGTCCTCCGGTGCCCAGGGTCTGGGCCGGCGCATGAGCAGCCCATACTCGAAAGGCCAGGTTCCCAAGGCCTTGAGCCCGGCATTGACGCCCTCGGTATAGGCCACGATGGCGGCGCGCTGGGTGGGGGTGGCTTCCGTCAGGACTTGTCGGGCCACGGCGCGCAGCCGGAACAGCCGGTGGCGCTCATCAAAATCCACCGCCACGGGACCCACCAGCTCTGAGAGTTCGCCGGCGGCGAGGCGGCGCATGAGGTCCATCTGGAAGAAGCGGTCCTGGGCATGCAGGAAGCCGAGGGCGCGTATCGCGTCCAGCCGGCTGCTGGCCTTGATGCTGGGCACCCCCAAGGCATCCCGGGTGACTTGCACCGGCGCGGAGAGTCCCTTGAGCGCCACCTCGCCATCCAGGCGTGGTGCACCGCCCCGCAGGAACCCATAGGCGAGCAAGACCAGCACCAGCGCCAGGCAGACGATCGCCCCGCCCCATCGCAGCAGACGTCCCATCCCCTGGCCTCCCTTGGACCGGCATTCGGGAAGGCATGAGCCTATAGGGCCCCGTGACGAATGTCACCGCCAAGTGCTGACGGAACCGACTATCCCGGGCGGGCGCGGAATACCAAGCTATCTGGCAGTAGAACAAGAGGGTTCCGGCATGTCCCAAGACCGATCGGTGATCGCCCGTCTCGAAGGAGTCAGCAAGCGTTACGGCTCCGTGCAGGCGCTGGACGGCCTGGACCTCGAAGTCCGGCGCGGGGAAGTGCTGGCAGTGTTGGGTCCGAACGGCGCCGGAAAGACCACCAGCATCGCGCTGATGTTGGGTCTCGTCGAACCCGATGCTGGCAGGGTATCGCTCTTCGACATGGCGCCTACCGCGCGCCTGGTACGGCAGCGCTGCGGCGTGATGCTGCAGGTGTCACGCCTGCCGGAACCGATCACGGTGCGTGAACACATCACCCTCTTCTCCAGCTACTACCCGAAGCCGCTGCCGGTGGCGGAGAGCCTGGAACTGGCCGGCCTCACCGAGGTGGCGGACCGCCGCTATGGCAAGCTCTCGGGCGGCCAACAGCAGCGCCTCAAGTTCGCCTTGGCCCTGTGTGGAGATCCGGAAGTCCTGTTCCTGGACGAGCCCACCGTGGCTCTGGACGTGGAAGCGCGCCGCCTGATGTGGGACGTGATCCGCGCCCGGGTAGCACGCGGCACCAGTGTGTTGCTGACCACGCATTATCTTGAAGAAGCGGACGCACTGGCCGATCGCATCGTGGTGGTGGGCAAAGGCAGGCTGGTGGTCGCCGGCACCCCTGCCGAGATCAAGGCGGGCAGCGCTGGAAGGCGCATCCGCTGCGTGACCCGCATCAGCGCAGAGAGCGTGGCGCAGTTACCGGACGTCAAGGAAGTGGCGCGCCATGGCGCGGCGCTGGAGATATTGGCGGCCCGTGCCGAGCCGGTGCTGCGCGAGATGTTCCTGCAGGATCCCGAACTGAGCGATCTCGAAGTGACGGGAGCCGGCCTCGAACAGGCCTTCCTGGCCCTCACCCGGCAGCCGCAACAGGAGGCCGCCTAAGTGGACGCCATCGTCGCCCGTCTTACCGCTTCGAACGCCCGCATCTGCCTGTTGGAATCCCGTTCCGAGTTCCTGCGCATGTGGCGGACTCCCGGCGCGGTGATCCCCATGTTGGCCTTCCCGGTCATGTTCTACGCCTTCTTCGGCGTGATGCTGGCCAAGGGGGAACACGGGATGGAACAGTCCATCTACGCGCTGGCCGGACTGGGCAGCTTCGGCGTCATGGGGCCCGGCCTGTTCGGTTTCGGCACCGGCTTCGCCATCGACCGGGGCTTGGGCTGGCTGCAACTGAAACGCGCCACCCCGATGCCGCCCCTTGCTTACTTGCTGGCCAAGGTGGCCATGGCCATGTTGTTCGGCTGCCTGGTGACAGCACTCCTCTTCGCCATGGCGGCCTTCCTGGCACATGTGCATCTGCAGCCAGGTCAGTGGCTACAGCTCTTCGTGACCCTGGTCCTCGGTAGCGTGCCGTTCTGTGCCCTGGGCCTGGCAGTCGGAGCCTGGGTGAAGCCCGCGTCGGCGTCGGCCATGGTCAACGCCATCTATCTGCCCATGTCCTTCCTTTCGGGCCTGTGGATGCCCCTGCAGTTCTTGCCGAAGTTCATCCAGCAGCTCGCGACGCTGCTGCCCGCCTATCACCTGGGCAAGCTCGCCTACGGCGCGGCCGGAGTGTCCCAGGACTCGTTGCTGCCGCATGTGGGTGCTCTGGCCGCGTTCACCGCGGCGTTCCTGGCACTGGCCGCACGCGGGTACCGGCGCAATCCGCCCAGTAGCGGCTGAACCACCGGTGGTAGGCTAGGACTATGCACGACGCCGCTCCCACCTTCGGCCAGCGCCTGGCCAGGCCATTCCTCACGCTGCACCGCTGGCTCCTGCCCAATGCGGTGTGGGCAGGCTGGACACCGTACCTGTGGCTCATCTACCTGGGCTTCTTCTTCGTGCAATGGCCGGGCCAGCCACCCTGGGATATCGCCAAGTGGCTGCTGTCCATCGGTGCCGCCGTCACCTTCGTGGTGCTGTATTTCCGCAGTTTCAACTGCAATCCGAACCAGTTGGCCAGCATCCTCTGCGGCATCGCGACGATGGGCTACATCTTCGTCACCTACACCGGTAACGGCCACACCTTCATCATCTATGCCTGCGCGCTTTCGGCCCACTACGGCAACCTGCGCAAGAGCCTCACTGCCCTGGCAGTGATCCTCGGCCTTTTCATCGTCGAAGCCATCACCCTCTACTTCCTTCCGGGGATGCAGTTCGCCCATTCCATCTGGTTCTCGCTGCCCACGGTGGTGATCGGGGGCGTGATCGGCGCGGCCAACGCCTGGTTCGCAGACGACGAGACCAAGCGCCGTGTCATCACCCAGTCGCAGGAGGAGATACGGCGCCTCGCAGCCACCGCCGAGCGCGAACGCATCGCCCGCGACCTGCACGACCTCCTGGGCCATACCCTCACCCTCGTCACCGTCAAGGCGGAACTGGCTGCCCGCCTCATCGAACGCGATGCGGCGGCGGCGGGGAACGAGGTGCGCGAACTGGAGAAGATATCGCGCGATGCCTTGCGCCAGGTCCGCGAAGCGGTGGGCGGCTATCGCAGCGGCGGCCTGAACGGCGAACTGGTGAACGCCCGCGTGGCGTTGCAGGCGGCGCGCGTCACGCTCAATGCCGACATTGATCCGCACGGCTGTCCGCCCAGCCACGATGAGCTCCTAGCGCTGGTCTTGCGTGAGGCGGTCACCAACATCGTGCGCCATTCCGGGGCACGCACCTGCCGCGTGGAGACGCATCGGGACGGCGGCACGGTGCAGCTCACCATCCAAGACGATGGGCGTGGCGGGAACCTGCGGGAAGGTAATGGCATCCGCGGCATGCGTGAGCGCCTCTCGACCCTGGAAGGCACGCTGCACATCGAATCCGGTCGCCGTGGCACACTGCTCACGGCGGTGTTGCCGCTCAAGGACGCCGATATACCGGATACCCAGCCGGCCGGCGCGCAGGTGTTGCATTGGCCGGGCCCCAAGACACGCGCCAGCTAGCTGCCCATGATCAAGGTACTCATCGCCGAAGACCAATCCCTGATCCTTGGCGCGCTAGCTGCGCTCCTGGACATGGAAGAAGACATCGAGATCGTGGCGCGTGCCGCCAACGGCAAGGACGCGCTGAGGCTGGCGCTGGAGACCCAACCTGACGTCGTAGTCACCGATATCGAGATGCCAGGCATGACGGGCCTCGAGTTCGCCTCGGCGCTTAAGGACAAAGGCCACCCGGCGCGCATCATCATCGTCACCACCTTCGCCCGGCCCGGTTATCTCAGGCGCGCCTTGTCGGCCGGTGTGAAAGGCTATCTGCTGAAAGACGCGCCTTCCGAGCAGCTGGCGGCGGCCATCCGCACCGTGCAGCGTGGCGGCAAGGCCATCGCGCCGGAACTGGCGGCGGAAGCCTGGGATACCGAGGACCCGCTCAATGACCGGGAGCGCCAGGTGCTCCGGCTCGCCGGCGAAGGCATGAGCAGCGGTGACATCGCGAAGCAGCTGTTCCTCTCCGAAGGCACGGTGCGCAACTACCTCTCGGAGGCCATCGGCAAGCTGGGCGCCGCGAACCGCATAGAAGCGGCGCGCATCGCCCGCCAGAAAGGCTGGCTATAAAGAGACGGGGCCTTGCGGCCCCGTCGTCATCTCATGCGGACTTTCGGCGTCGCCATGCCAGCAGCAGCGTGGCAAGGCCGAACAGCCCGAAATCTCCGCCTCCGCCGCCGCCACCGGCGGCGTTGCCGCTCACCTTGGCACTGATGGGCACCACGATCTGCGGATTGTCAGAGGCGTCGCCGTTGACGCAGATCACACCCTTCGGACTGCCATTGGCGAGACCCATGGTGTCGAATGTGACCGAGACTTCCCCCGTCTGACCGGCAGCCACCGTGCCACTCGTGGGCGAAGCGCTCAGCCCCGGCATGCCGCTGCTGCAATCCAGCGTGCCGCTCAGATCGAACTCGAAGGAAACATGGAGCGCCTGCCAAATCCGGGGGCTGTCCAATATCTGACCGGGATCGATCAACATGCCCGAATCAGCGCCGCTTGCTGATTTACCTTCGAACCAGAACCAACTGGGATTGCCCGGCACACCGGCCGAATTGTTGAAGTGCGGCGCCACGATCAACCAGTACGTACCGGCCGGCAACTTGATCGACGGTTGTCCAGCCACGCCCAGGTCCAGGCTGATGGTGCCGTTGACGGTACTCACCCCGGCGGCACTGGCGTTCGCCTTGTAATGCCATCTGTAATCGTTCTTGCCATCTTCAGGTTGGCCAAGAGGCTTGCCGGTGGCATCCGCGTATATGTACCAGTCCACTTCGCCGGTCACGGATAACAGCCCGTTACTATCTTCGGCAAATCCGGCCGCCACCAGCTTGTTGATGTCCGCCTGTGCTGGTAACACGAAGTCATCGGCAACGTAGATTCCATGGTTGAGCTCTGTGTAGAAGCTTGACTGATATCCAGTGTTGGCGCCGGCATCGGGTTGATCCCACAGGCTTGAGAGCGGCGCCGGCACCCGCGAGGAGGCATTGCCGCTGGTGACCGCACCGCTCGATGCCAGCGACCAATGCAGAGCATTCTGCCCGTTGTTGACGATGCTTAGTTGCTGGCTGCCGTTGCCATTGAAGTCGAGCTCAGCCGGCGTGATCTGCATATGAGCGGAAGGAACCCCCGCTCTGGCAGCAAGCGTCAGGTGCATGGGCGGGATCGCAGCGCCTCCGTCGCCCACGGCGCCGCCAGCAGCGGAGATATCCAACTGTGCGAAAGCCCAATGATCCTTGGCGAGGTTGCTGGTATCCGCCCTGATGGTCAGGGTCTGGCTGCCGCCGTGCGGCAAGATGAACGTGGAAGGCGAGACGCTGACGTGCAGACCGCTGCTCACGTCGCTGGCCGAGATGGTGTATTGCACGTCGGTAGCGGTGAAGGCGCTGGTGAGCTTGCGGGTCCAGGTGCAGGAGCCGGCACAGTTGGTGTCGCCCAGGCTCGCCAGGTTGAGGGCGGTGAGATCGCCACCCTTGCTGGGATCGGCCGCTTCATAGTTCGCGCCGGTCTCGTCCATGACGACACCCGTGCGCTCAGCGGCGTCCACGTCGATACGTCCTGCGCCCCGCACTTGCGGTGAAGGAACGCCGGTGCCGGCTTTGCAGTTGAGACTGGAGTCCAGGCTCGCGCATTGGTCGATCAATCCGGGGCTGCTTCCGTTCGCCGCCGTGACCGCAGTGAGCATCAAAGCCGATTTGACCTCCGCGGCTGTCCACTGATGGTGGGCCTGGATGAGCAATGCAGCCGCTCCAGTGTCATGTGGTGTGGCCATGGACGTGCCATCGTAAAAGTCGTAGGTCTCCGGCTGGTTGGCACAGCCTGTACACCCATCGGTCCACTCGGGGTTGGACACCGCAGCCAGGACTGAGACACCCGGGGCCGTCAGGTCCGGCTTGACGAGATCGTCAAATTCGGTGTCGGTCGGTCCACGGGAACTGAAGCCGGCGACCTGATCGGCCTGGGAACTATCGGTGGTCATGCTTGAGCCGGAAAGGTCGGCTGATGCGGGCGTGGCACTGCCGATGCTGGCGGCAAGCCAGGCTCGCAGCTTGTCGCCGTCGCTGAGATCGAGCAGTGTCGCAGGGATCACGTAGGATTCGACCACCATGTCCTGGCTGCTGCTCGAAGTGGTGGCGATGACCATACCCGCAGCACCGCCATGCTCAACGTTATAGGCCTTGTCCACCAAAGGATTAGTGCCACGGTCGCAGACCACGATCTCATTGGCGGTGAAGGTGCCGGACCTGAATGGGAACAGGCACTGCTGCGCGTTGGCCGCCGCAGAACCCGCCGAGACGCAAGCCACACCGGATGGCTCCGTGCCACAGCTCGCCAGATTACCGTCAAAATTACCATCGCCGGCGTACACCAGCGGTTGCGGTCCAAATCCCGCGGTGGCGCCGTCGCCCGCCATGGCGGCGGTGGGCATGGTCGTGCTTTCGCCACCAGCAAAGTTCTCAAGCAAATTGCTGCTGAAGGTGCCGTCGTGCGTGGCGGCCGCCATGGTAGCCACCCAGGGGCCTACGTGCTGCACAGGATAGAGCGGCGCGTTCACCGGATCGTTGGCGATGGCATTGGCCGGGCCGCCATTGCCTCCGGCGGCGGAGACATAGATGCCCGCCTCCGCGGCCGACAGGAACGCCTGCTCCACTGGATCGCCGTACGCGTCATCGCTGCCGCCGATCGAATAATTGATGACCATGCCTTTGTAGGCACTTCCCCAGCTGTTCTTGATGGTGGTCTGGTCCTTGATCGCCTGTTCCACGGCCGCGATGCTGTCGTCTTCGCTGCAGAGGTTGACGGGGTCGCAGATGTCGTAGGCGATGATGCTGGCGTGCGGTGCCACGCCCGAGAGGGACGTGGCGATGCCGTTCACGGTGACCGACACGAAGTCTCCCACCGCCGTACTGGCGGTATGCGACCCATGACCTTCTGAATCCTCGGGCGAATACTGGTCATTGGTACCGTGGGTATAGGTATAGGCGCCGATCAATTTGTTATCGCAGCCGAAGAAAGCCGGCTTCTGGCTACGTTGCACGGTGTTGCTCGGATCGCAGACGCCGAAGCGCAGGTTGCCGGGGTCATTGGCCACATAGTTGTCCAAAGGCCCGGTGTCGTTGAACGAAGTATTAGAGTGGTTGATGCCGGTATCCAGGTCCGCGACCACGATACCTTCGCCTTCATTGGCGCTGCCGCCGGTGCTGGCGGTGGTGGCGAGTTGCCAGACCACGGGGGCATTGATCCAGGCACGGCTGGCATTGGTGGCGCCGGCCGAAGCCGGCGTCCCCACCGAGTCCGGTTTGAAATGACGTACGGGCCGCACCGATACCACGTCGGGCATGTGGGCGAGCCGCGCCGCCTCGGCGGGACTGAGTTTCACCGACATGCCGTTCACGGCGTAGCGATATTCAAAGCGCGGTGCCAGGGTGCGACCCAGGATCCGGCTGGCAGCGTCCAGGAGCTCGCCGTGACGGCGGTCCAGGTAACTCGCATAGGCCACGCTGCCCGACGTTTGGACATCGAGATAGCGCTCACCCCTCACGTGGGCATCAGTCGCCTCCAGCCCCGGGACACCGCCTGCATATCTCGCCACGGGTGCATCCTTGAAGCGCACGACGTAGTAGCCGCTGCCATCCGGGTCAGTCATGACCTTGCCCGGATGAGCATCAGGCCGATGCACTGCCAGGGCTGGATATGCCGGTGACGATGGCGTACCGACGTAAGCCGCCTGCGCGACGCCGATGGCCACGGAGACGGACGTGACGGCAAAGATGCCGAGAGAAAGATTGCGCACTGAAACCCCTCGAAAGAACGACATATCCCTATGCAGGACCAGAAGGGTCCCACACTCGCGATTAGACACGTAGGCTAAAAAACAATCAAGGAAAGAACGACAGGCCGGCTTGGCGGGGTCAGTCCCCTACCCGGACGATCTTGAGGCTGTTGGTGCCTCCGGTGATGCCGGAGAACTCGCCCTTGGTGCAGATCACGTAGTCGCCGTTCATGACGATGCGCTGGCGCTTGAGTTCCTCGGCGGCGTCCTGGAGCACGTGGTCAGGATCGGGGTGCATCACGTCGAAAGCCACCGGATATACGCCGCGGCAGAGCGTCACCCGCCGGCGGGTGGTCTCATGGCGGGTCATGGCATAGATCGGGATGCCGGAGCTGATGCGCGACATCCACAGCGCAGTGGCGCCGGACTCGGTCAATGCGATGATGGCCTTCACGTCCATGTGGTTGGCGGTGTACATCACGGCCATGGCGATGGCTTCGTCCACGCTCTTGAACTTCTGATCCATGCGGTGACGTGAGCGCTGGGTGTTGCGGTGCTTCTCCGCGCCCAGGCATACCCGCGCCATGGCCTCCACGGTCTTGACCGGGTACTTGCCGGTGGCGGTCTCGCCCGAGAGCATCACCGCATCGGTGCCGTCCATCACGGCGTTGGCCACGTCCAGCACCTCGGCGCGGGTCGGCACCGGGCTGTGGATCATGGACTCCATCATCTGGGTGGCGGTGATCACGGTTCGGTTCAGGTCACGGGCGCGGTGCACGATGTGTTTCTGCACGCCGGGCAGCTCCGCGTCGCCGATCTCCACCGCCAGGTCGCCGCGGGCGATCATCACGGCGTCGGAGGCGCGGATGATCTCGTCGAGGTTCTTGATGGCCTCGGAGCGTTCGATCTTGGCCACGATACCGGCGCGGCTGCCGGCGGCATTCAGCAGGATGCGTGCCTGCTCGATATCGGAAGCGTCACGGGGAAACGACACCGCCAGGTAGTCCACACCGAGCTTGGCGGCAAGCCGGATGTCCTCATGATCCTTGTCGGTGAGCGCGCCGGCCGAGAGGCCGCCACCCTGGCGGTTGATGCCCTTATGGTTGGAGACATCGCCGCCGTTCACCACCATGCAGATGATGCGGGGGCCGATGACTTCCACCACGCCCATCGAGATCTCGCCGTCGCCCAGCACCAGCACATCGCCGGGCTTCACGTCCTTGGGCAGGTCTTTGTACGTGAGACCGACATGGGTATCGTCGCCGTCGTCATCGCCGAGTTCGGCGTCCAGCACGAAGCGCTGGCCATCCTTGAGACTGACTTTCTTGGTCTTGAACTTCTCGATACGGATCTTGGGACCCTGCAGGTCACCCAGCACACCCACGTCCTTGCCGACGGCCGCAGAGGCCTGACGCACCAGCTCCAGACGCCGCTGATGCTCGCCAGGCTCGCCATGGGAGAAGTTGAGACGCACCACGTCCACGCCGGCGCGGACGAGGGCTTCCATGGTCTCGAGGGTATCGGTAGCAGGACCGAGGGTCGCGACTATTTTTGTTCTGCGCGGCATGGGTAGATTATGCCCCTTCTGCCGCTGGCAGGCTAATTCAAGCCTGCTTTCGCTTTGCAGCTGCTCTCTCCTCGAGCATGGCTACAGCGGGAAGCGTCTTGCCTTCCAGGAATTCGAGGAACGCGCCGCCGCCCGTAGAAACATACGAGATGCGATCTGCCACACCGTACTTGTCCAGCGCCGCGAGCGTGTCACCGCCACCGGCGATGGAGAAGGCCTTGCTGGACGCGATGGCTTCCGCCAACACGCGGGTGCCCTCGCCGAACTGGTCGAACTCGAACACTCCGACCGGACCGTTCCAGACGATGGTGCCGGCCTTCTTGAGCAGTCCGGCGTAGTGGGCCGCAGTGTCAGGACCGATGTCGAGGATCATCTCGTCGGCGCCCACTGCATCCACCTTGCGCACATCCGCCTCGGCATTGGCGTCGAACGCCGTGGCGACCACCACGTCGGTGGGGACCGGGATCTCGGCGCCCCGCGACTTGGCGGCCTGGGTGAGGCGCTTCGCTTCGGGGACCAGGTCCGCTTCGTACAGCGACTTGCCGACCTTGTGCCCTTCGGCCGCGATGAAGGTGTTGGCGATGCCGCCACCCACGATGAGCTGGTCAACGACCTTGGTGAGGGATTCGAGCACCGTCAGCTTGGTCGAGACCTTGGAACCGGCCACGATCGCCACCAGTGGACGTGCGGGGTTGGCCAACGCACGGCCCAGGGCTTCCAGCTCGCCCGCCAGCAACGGACCGGCGCACGCGACAGGAGCATACTTGCCGACGCCGTGGGTGGAAGCCTCGGCGCGGTGCGCGGTGCCGAAGGCGTCCATCACGTAGATGTCGCAGAGCGAAGCCATCTTGCGCGACAAGGCCTCGTCATCTTTCTTCTCGCCTTTCAGGAAGCGCACGTTCTCGCACAGCACGGCACTACCGGGCGCCACGTCCACGCCGTCGATCCAGTCCTTCACCAGTGGCACCTTCACACCCAAGAGGCTGGTGAGCTTGTCCGCCACCGGCGCCAGCGACAGCGCCGGGTCGTATTCGCCCTCCTTGGGGCGGCCGAGGTGGGACACCAGCATCACGCAGGCGCCGGCCTTGAGTGCCATCTGGATGGTGGGCAGTGCGGCGCGGATGCGCGCATCGCTGGTCACTTTGCCATCGGTCACCGGCACGTTGAGGTCTTCGCGGATCAGGACCCGTTTGCCGTTGAGGTCCAAGTCCGTCATCTTAAGTATGTTCACGCCGCGCATCCTCTCAGAAGACTGTGCCAGGAACGTAGAAGGGGTTATCTGGCGTTCCAGAATGAGACGGTCGTGTCCAGCATGCGGTTGCTGAAGCCCCACTCGTTGTCATACCAGCCGAACACCTTCACCAGGCGGCCGATCACTTTCGTGAGAGTGGCGTCATAGGTGCAGGAGGCCGGGTCGTGGTTGAAGTCCACCGACACCAGCTGTTCCTTGGTGTAGTTGAGCACGCCCTTGAGCGGGCCTTGGGAGGCCTTCTTCATCAACTCGTGGATCTCGTCCACGGTGACGTCGCGCGCGGCGATGAAGGACAGGTCTACCAGCGAGACGTTGATGGTGGGCACGCGGATCGAATAGCCATCGAGCTTGCCCGCCAGTTCCGGGATCACCAGGCCGATGGCCGCGGCGGCGCCGGTCTTGGTGGGGATCATGGAGTGGGTGGCGGAACGGGCCCGGCGGATATCCTTGTGATAGACGTCCGTCAGCACCTGGTCGTTGGTGTAGGCGTGGATGGTGGTCATCTGGCCGCCGACGATGCCGATGCCCTCGTGCAGCACCTTGGCCATGGGCGCCAGGCAATTGGTGGTGCAGCTGGCATTGGAGATCACCGTGAACGAACCCTTCAGGGACTTCTCATTCACACCGTGCACGACGGTGGCATCCACATCCTTGTCGCCGGGAGCAGAGATGATCACTTTCTTGGCGCCGCCGGCGAGGTGGGCCGAAGCCTTGGCCTTGCTGGTGAAGAGGCCGGTGCATTCCAGCACCATGTCAGCACCCACCGAGCCCCAGCCGATCTTCGAAGGATCGCGTTCGGCGAACACCCGGATCTTGTCCCCATTCACCACCATGGAATCTCCGTCCACGGACACCTCGCCCGGGAACTTGCCGTGGGCGGTGTCGTACTTGGTGAGATGGGCGTTGGTAGCGGCGTCGCCCAGGTCGTTCACCGCGACGATCTTGATGTCGGTGCGCTTGGACTCGTAGAGGGCGCGCAGGATGTTGCGGCCGATGCGGCCATAACCGTTGATACCCACCTTGATGGTCATTGTTCTCTCCTCGCTCGGAATGCGTTTATAGAGTCGACGGTCCTATCCGTTCAGGACCGCTTCCACCTGCTTCACCACGTTGTCGACGGTGAAGCCGAAATACTCGAATACGTCCTTGGCCGGAGCGGACTCGCCATAGCGGTCCAGCCCCACCACCCGCCCCTGCGGTCCCACGTAGTGCAGCCAGCCGACGCTGACGCCCGCCTCGATGGCCACCCGCGCCTTCACTCCCGGAGGCAACACGGAGTCACGATAAGTCTGGTCCTGAGCCTCGAACACGCTGGTGCAAGGCATGGAGACCACGCGGGTCTTGATGCCCTTCTCGACGAGCTTCTTGGCGGCGTTGGCCGCCAGCGACACCTCGGAGCCGGTGGCGATGAGGATGGCATCCGGCGTGCCGGCGCAGTCCATCAATGTGTAACCGCCGCGACTGATGGCCGCCACCTGCTCCTGGCTGCGCGCGAAATGCGGCAGGTTCTGGCGCGACAGCGCCATTGATATGGGCCCATCGCGGCGTTCGATGGCATGGTTCCAGGCCACTGCCGTCTCGGTATCGTCGGCGGGGCGCCATACTTCCATCTTGGGCATGAGCCGCAGCGACGCCAGGTGCTCCACCGACTGGTGGGTGGGGCCATCCTCACCCAGGCCGATGGAGTCGTGGGTATATATATAGATGCTGCCGATGCCCATCAGGCAGGCCAGGCGCAGGGCGTTGCGGGCGTAATCCGAGAAGGTCAGGAAGGTACCGCCGTAGGCGATGAAGCCGCCGTGCAGGGTCAGCCCGTTGATGATGGCTGACATGCCGAACTCGCGCACACCGTAGAAGATGTAGTTGCCGGCGAAGTCTTCCTTGCTGAGGGCGCGGCAACCTTTCCACCAGGTGTTGTTCGATCCAGTGAGATCGGCGGAGCCGCCGATCAACTCAGGCAGCAGCGGACCGATGCCATTAAGTGCGTGTTCGGAGGCTTTGCGTGTAGCGATGTCGGAGCCGGCCGCATTCACCTGCTCCACCAGCGCATGGGACTTGGCTTTCCAGTCCTTGGGCAGTTCCTGCTTGATGACGCGGCGCTCGAACTCGGCGGCCAGATCCGGATAGCTCTTGCGGTATTCCGCGAACAGCTTCTGCCAGTTGGCCTTGAAGGCTGCGCCGCGGGCCCTGGCGTCCCAGCCCTTATAGATGTCAGCGGGGACCTCGAAGGGCGGATGCTCCCAGCCGAGCTGCTTGCGGGCCAATGCCACCTCGTCATTGCCCAGCGCCGAACCGTGGGCGGACTCGGTGCCCTCCTTGTTGGGGGAACCGTAGCCGATGATGGTCTTGCAGCAGATGAGGCTCGGCTTGCCGGCCTTGCGGGCTTCCTCGATGGCGCGCTTCACGGCTTCCGGGTCGTGGCCGTCCACCTTGGGCACCACGTGCCAGCCATAGGCCTCGAAGCGCTTCGGCGTGTCGTCGGTGAACCAGCCGTGCACCTCGCCGTCGATGGAGATGCCGTTGTCGTCGTAGAACGCGATCAGTTTCTTCACGCCGAGGGTCCCGGCGAGGGAGGCGGCCTCGTGGGAGATGCCTTCCATCATGCAGCCGTCGCCCATGAACACGTAGGTGTAGTGATCCACCACCTTGAAGCCTGGGCGATTGAAGTGCTGCGCCAGTGATTCTTCAGCGATGGCGAGACCGACCGCGTTGGCGAAGCCCTGGCCCAGAGGGCCGGTGGTGGTCTCGACGCCCGGCGTCACGCCGTATTCAGGATGACCCGGGGTCTTGGAGTGCAGCTGGCGGAAGCGCTTGAGCTCTTCCATCGGCAGGTCATAACCCGTGAGATGCAACAGCGCGTACTGCAACATCGAGCCGTGGCCGTTGGAGAGCAGGAAGCGGTCCCGATCCGGCCACTTCGGGTCGGCGGGATCGTGCTTCAGGTAGTCGTTCCACAGGACCTCGGCGATGTCCGCCATGCCCATGGGCATGCCGGGGTGACCCGAGTTGGCTTTCTGCACCGCGTCCATGGCGAGCGCGCGGATGGCGTTGGCGAGTTCGCGGCGGGAGGGCATGGCGGCTCCGGGAAAAGGGCGCGTATTTTCGCGCATCGGCCCCCTGCGGACAACCGCCAGATGTCCGAAGCATGGCTGTACCACCGGGTTAGAATGGCGCGCCTTGCCGTATTCCACGAGGAAAACCGCCCATGAGCGCGCCCTACACCAAGAGCTTCCCGATCCGCTGGGCGGACCTCGATCCCAACGCGCACATGCGCCACTCCGCGTATGCCGATTACGGCGCGCAGGCGCGCGTGGGCTTCCTCTCGGAACATGGGTTCACCCTGGGGCAATTCCAGAAGCTCAGGCTCGGGCCGATCCTGTTCCGGGAAGACCTGCGCTACTTCCGGGAGATCCGCCCCAACGAGACCATCAGCGTCACCTGCGAGGCGGTGGGACTCTCCCCCAACCTCAAGCACTGGCGCATACGCCACCGCATCTATCGGCAGGATGGCGAGCTGGCCTGCACCATCGATTGCCAGGGAGCATGGTTCGACCTTGTGAACCGTAAGGTGGTGCCGGCGCCCGCGGAGCTTGCGGATGTGATGAGCCGGATGCCGCGTTCCGAGGACTACGCCGAGTTCACGCCGGCGCCGCAAAGCGGCTCTTGATTTGACCTGAAAATCCGTCCTGGATTTTCAGGTTCTGCGAGTCCGGGTTCGTGGCGTTGCCACGAACGCCGCACAGGGATGTGCGGCTGGATCTTCCCGAAGGCAGGAGCCTGAAGGGAAAGCGCCCGGACTCGCCTCCGACTCAGCTGCGCTGAGCCGTTCGGTGCATCCATGCACCGAAGCCCTATAAACCCAGCAGTTCGCTCATGCCGCGCTTGAGACCGGTGAAGCTATTCACCTGGCGCGCCGCGAGCAAGGTGCCGGTGACATACGGGACATAGCTGGTGGACTCATGGCGGAGCTCGATGCGTTCGCCTGCGTCACCGAACACCGCCTGCACTGCGGAGTAGTATCCCGGAACCCGGATCGAGTGCAGCTGTGAGCCGTTGAGGGCGGCGCCGCGCGCCTCTTTCATGCCTTTGGTGTCGGCCACCGGCACTTTCCAATCCGGCTTCGCTACCTTGGCCAACTGGTACGCGAGCTCCCGCGCAGTGCCGCTGGGGGCATCGGGCTTGGCATCGCTGGCGTAATCCAGGATCTCCCAATGAGGCATCTGTCTCGCCGCCGTCATGGCGAAGTGCTGCAAGAGCGCCGCGGTGACCGAGAAATTGCCGGCGGCGAATACACCCACGCCTCTGGTGCGGGCCCAGGCGTCGATCTCGGTGTAATCGGCGTCGGAAAGACCTGAGGTGCCCACCACCACGCCGCATCCGGCGCCGATGGCCTGCTGTACATGACCCTTCACTACATCAGGATGGGTGTAATCGACCACCACGTCGGCATCGCCACGCGCGAGGGCTGCGCCAAGGCTGGCATCGACGGTGACACCCCCCAGCACTTCGCCCGCACCGCGCCGGCCGACCGCGGCGCAAAGTACGAGATCAGGCGCAGCCGCGATGGCTTTCACCAATTCGCGGCCCACATGCCCGGTGGCGCCGGTAAGACAGATCCTTACGGTCACGTCGCGCACTATATCAGCGTGCCGGGGAAACATGCCCTTCGGGACGATCACGGCCAATGACACCGCCGCCGTGACCTCCCGTGAACCCCTCTTCGGAGGTGTCTTCTTCAGACGGGGAGCGGAAGGTCCAGCAGGAAGAACACCGCGATGAACTGGGTGACGCTGCCGGCGAGGCAGAACACGTGCCAGATAGCGTGGTTGTAGGGCAGCTTGTTCCAACTATAGAACGCCACGCCCAGGGTGTAGCAGACGCCTCCCACCAGCACCAGCACGAAGGAAGGCAGCGGCAGCGCATGATAGAGCGGCACGATCACGAACAGCCCCACCCAGCCTTTGACTATATAAAGGAGCGTGGAGAGCAACTCGAAACGGTGCGCCACCTTGAGCTTGAACAGGGTACCCAGGAACGCCAGCGCCCATAGCAGCACGAACAGGGACCAGCCCAAGGCCCCGCCCAAAGCCACCAGCAGGAACGGGGTGTAGGTCCCGGCGATGAGGTAATAGATGGTGATGTGATCGGCCCGGCGCAGGATGCGCTTCATGGGACCCGGCTGTACGTAGTGATACAGGGTGGAGACGAGGTATAAGCCGGCCAGGGTGGCGCCATAGACACTGAAGGTCACCACCTCCATGGCCGTGCCGTGCTCCGCGGCCAAGGTGAGCATCACCGGCAGAGCCCCCAACACCAACACCAGACCGATCAGGTGAAGAAGCGCGTTCCACACTTCCTCGCCAGGGTGGAACCGGTGGTCTGCCTCGTGCATGACATCGGTGCTGCTCATGGCCAGGATGTTATCAAATCTCATGCAGGTCTCATCCACGGAGCGCCGGCGGTCCGCTCACATACATGTTGTCGCGTTCATAGAATCGCAGGAGGCGGTGGGCATCCTTGTTGATGCCGATGCGGACGCTACGGCCTATGCGGCCGACGGTTCGTAGCGAAGTACCCAGCCACAACGGTCCCGCTGAACAGAGGTCCACGCCATCCAGGCTCCTGTCCACCTTGAAGGCTTCTGCCAGACGCCCAGGCCCCCGGGCCAGGTCCCGTGCCGGCACATCTCCGCGCAGCTCCTCCATGAGAGCCAGTCCTTCCAACGGTTCCACGGCGCGCAACAGCACCCCTCCACCGATGCCGGCTCTCTCACCGGATACGTTCAGCATGAAGTGGTTGCCGTAGATGAAATAGACGTAGGCATGGCCGGGTTCCAGGAACAGGGTGCGATTACGGGCGGTCATGCCCCTGAAGGCATGACAGGCGGCATCACCAGGAAGATAGGCCTCTGTCTCCACGATGCGGCCGACCATGCGGCCGCCGGGTACAGTCCGGACCAGGGTCTTGCCGATGAGGAACCGCGCCAGTGACGTCGAGGCGACGGGCAGCTCCGTGCGGCGCAGTCGGCGCAGGGACATTCAGGGCCGGAAGGCATCGCGGCTTGCGCGCATGCCGCAAGCTTAACATCCGCGTCCGGCATCCTAAGGTTGCAGGTTCCCACCCAGCTTGAACTCTATAGGTACCGTGAGCTCCATGCGCTGCGAAGGATAGTTGGGCGGGAACGGCGGGAACCGCACGCTGTGGATCAGGCGTATCACCTCATGGTCGAGCACGTCCGAGCCGGAGGATTTGTCGATGTGGAAACCCAGCACCGTCCCCTGTGCGTTCACCACGAAGTACAGCACCACCTCGCCCTCGGTGCCTGCGAGCGCTGCTTCCTTGGGATACCGCTTGTTCTGGTTCAGGATGTTCTCCACCACCTGGGTGTAGTCCGGATTGGACTGCGCCGCGGTCTGTTGCTGCTGCTGGGGCGGCTGAGGAGGAGTCTTCACGGTGGGCGGCGGTGTCTGGATAGGCGTCTGCACCGCCTGGCTCTCCACCACCGGCGGCGATGGCACGGGCTTGGGCGGCGTGGGGGTCACCACCTTCGGCTTAGGCTGAGGGTGTGGTGTGGGCGTCAGGCTGATGGCGATGGCGTGGTCGAACGGATTGTTGACCGGCGGTAAGGCGATGCCCTTGCCATGGATATGCCAGATGGCCAGCAACACCAGCACCACCACCACATGCAGGAGGATGGAGATCTCGATGCCGAGGGGGAAGCCCGTCAGGGCTTTGGGTCTAGCCATTGGTTTCCTGGCTCATTAGTGAGATCTTGTAGAAACCCGCCTTGCCCACGATGCCGAGCAGCGCCATGACTTGCCCATAGGGGATGCCCTTGTCGGCGCGCACGTAGACGATCTGATCCGGATCGTTCTGCGCCATGCCCGCGAGCTTACCGGGCAGATCGCCGGCGCTCACCTGATCGCCACCGATGTAATAGTTGCCGTTGGTATCCAAGGCCACGATCAGCGGCTGCGGTGGCTTGCCCAGTTCCTGAGCGCCTGTCTTGGGCAACTCGATGGGCAATTGCGCCATCATCAATGGCGCAGTCACCATGAAGATGATGAGCAGCACCAACATCACGTCCACCATGGGCGTGACATTGATCTCCGCCATGGGCCGGTAACCCGAGAACTCGTCGCCCTCAGGACCCTTGGGTGCGCTCATGGCCATCTCAGCGGCCTCCCGCGGGTGCCTGCTTCACCAGCCTGCCGCCCACCGTGCTGATGAGGGTCTGCATGCGGCCGGCATAGCGGCCCATCTCGGTGGCGGCCTTGTTGTATGCCATCACCGCCGGGATCGCTGCAGCCAGGCCGAAGGCCGTGCCGATCAAGGCCTGTGCGATGCCGGGCGCGACTACCGCGAGACTGGTGTCATGGGATTGGGCGATGGCGGTGAAGCTGTCCATGATGCCCCACACCGTGCCGAACAGTCCGATGAACGGCGCCGCCGAGCCTACCGTGGCGAGCGTGGGCAGGCGCTTCTCCAGACGCCGCATCTCGTGCGCCAACTGGTTGCGCATGCTGCGTTCGATACGCTCGCGCTCCTCTGAGAGCGATTCCTGAACCGGCGGCGGAGCCTTCCACTCCGCGACGCCGGCGCGCACGATGTCGGCGGCAGGATGCTTGTCGTCGGTGGCGATGCTTTCGGCGGACTGGCCTTCGCGCACCTCGCCCTCCAACTTGCGCACCGCGCGCCGCGCGCGCGTGACTTCGATGAACTTGTCTACCATGATGGCCCAACTCCAGACCGACAGGATGATGAGCAACACCAGCGCCACCTGGACGACGTGGTCGGCGTTCAGCACCAGTTGGCTGAGGGTGAGATCGGGAGGGTTCATGATGTTGTTGATGTCGGGACTGGCAGGCGTGGGCGCTGGCATGGGCCCTCCTTTCTTATGCGTCGTTATGGGGCGAATACTCGAGGACTAGACGTCCTGTTTGAAGTATAGGTGCACCAGACAGACTCGATTTGTGGCGGCCTTCACAGTGAGACATATGGGATCGCGGGCGCCAAACCCCGGCCCGGCGCGGGGTGCCCAGGGACAAGATGGAGCCGTGGCGCGTCCCCTTCGGGGGGACCCACGCGGCGCGCGAGGCTTGTCATAAGTCGAAAATGCCCCACTGAATCTGTACACTATTGCCCCTTCACCGCGGCCTTGAAGCCCGCCCCACAGGATCGGAGCGCATGTCTAGCTATCTGTTCACCTCGGAATCCGTCTCGGAAGGTCACCCCGACAAGGTCGCTGACCAAATCTCGGACGCTGTGCTGGATGCAATCCTGGCTCAGGACAAGCGCGCCCGCGTGGCCTGCGAGACGCTCGTAAAGACCGGCGTGGCCGTGGTGGCAGGCGAGGTCACCACCAACGCCTGGGTGGACCTGGAAGAACTGGTGCGTCAGGTGATCTGCGACATCGGCTACACCTCCTCCGCCGTCGGTTTCGACGGCCGCACCTGCGGCATCCTCAACGTCATCGGCAAGCAGTCGCCCGACATCAACCAGGGCGTGGACCGCGGTGATCCGGAGAACCAGGGTGCCGGTGACCAGGGTCTGATGTTCGGCTACGCCACCAACGAGACCCGCGACTACATGCCCGCGGCCATCTACTACTCCCATCGCCTGGTGGAACAGCAGTCCAAGGTGCGCAAGAGCAAGAAGAATCCCCTGCCGTGGCTGCGCCCCGATGCCAAGAGCCAGGTGACGTTGCGCTATGAGGACGGCGACCTGGCCGCCATCGATGCGGTGGTGCTCTCCACCCAGCATGATCCTTCCGTGAAACTCGCCGATCTCAAGGAAGGCGTGATGGAGGAGATCATCAAGCCGGTGCTGCCGCCCAAGCTGCTGCACAAGGGCACCAAGTTCCACATCAACCCCACCGGCAAGTTCGTCATCGGCGGCCCGGTGGGCGACTGCGGCCTCACTGGCCGCAAGATCATCGTCGACACCTACGGCGGTTGGGCGCGCCATGGCGGCGGCGCTTTCTCCGGCAAGGATCCTTCCAAGGTGGACCGTTCCGCGGCCTACGCCGCGCGCTACGTGGCCAAGAACATCGTGGCCGCCGGCATCGCCGAGCGCTGCGAGATCCAGGTGAGCTACGCCATCGGCGTGGCCCAGCCCACCTCCATCTCGGTCACCACCTTCGGCACCGGCAAGATCAGCGACGACAAGATCGAGAAGCTGATCCGCAAGCACTTCGACCTGCGTCCCTACGGCATCATCAAGATGCTGGATCTGGTGCATCCGATGTACCGCGCCACCGCCGCCTACGGCCATTTCGGCCGCGCCCCCTACAAGATGAAGGGCCCGGACGGCAAGACCTTCACGGCCTTCAGCTGGGAACAGACCGACAAGGCCGAGGAACTGCGCGCCGCCGCGGGACTGAAACGCTGACAGCTCTCTGAAACCCGGATCCGAGGAGCGCTGCAACCGGTTAGCCGGCCAGGCTCGGGGATGGGAACGTAATCCAACGGCGCTCGTTCAATCTGGAGATACCCAAGATGAACGCAGTCGCAGACAAGAAGCAGCAGGATTACTTCGTCAAGGACATCGGCCTCGCGGACTGGGGCCGCAAGGAGCTCAACATCGCCGAGACCGAGATGCCCGGTCTCATGGCGGTGCGCGAGGAATACAAGAAGTCCCAGCCGCTGAAGGGCGCCCGCATCGCGGGCTCCCTGCATATGACCATCCAGACCGCCATGCTGATCGAGTCGCTCAAGGCCCTGGGCGCCGACATCCGCTGGGCTTCCTGCAACATCTATTCCACCCAGGACCACGCCGCCGCGGCCATCGCCGCCGCCGGCATCCCGGTGTTCGCCTACAAGGGCGAGAGCCTGGATGAGTACTGGGAGTTCACCCACCGCATCATGGAGTGGTCCGACGGCGGCACGCCGAACATGATCCTGGACGACGGCGGCGATGCGACGCTGCTGGTGATCCTGGGAGCCAAGGCCGAGAAGGACCGTTCGGTCATCGCCAAGCCCACCAACGAGGAGGAGACCGCGCTCTACAAGTCCATCGCCAAGCGCCTGGACAGCAAGCCCGGTTTCTACTCGAACATCCTCAAGAACATCAAGGGCGTGACCGAGGAGACCACCACCGGCGTACATCGGCTCTATGAGATGCAGAAGGCCGGCCAGCTGCCCTTCCCTGCCATCAACGTCAACGACTCGGTCACCAAGTCCAAGTTCGACAACCTGTATGGCTGCCGCGAGTCCCTGGTGGACGGCATCAAGCGCGCCACCGACGTGATGGTGGCGGGCAAGATCGCGCTCATCGCCGGTTACGGCGACGTGGGCAAGGGTTGCGCCCAGTCCCTGAAAGGCCTCGGCGCCAGCGTCTGGATCACCGAGATCGATCCCATCTGCGCCCTGCAGGCGGCGATGGAAGGCTATCGCGTGGTGACCATGGATGAGGCGGCCGACAAGGCCGACATCTTCGTCACCGCCACCGGTAACGTGGATGTGATCACCCACGACCACATGAAGCGCATGAAGCACAACGCCATCGTGTGCAACATCGGCCATTTCGACTCCGAGATCGAGATCGCCTCGCTGCGCCAGTACAAGTGGGAGAACATCAAACCCCAGGTGGATCACGTGATCTTCCCGGATGGGCACCGCATCATCGTGCTGGCGGAGGGCCGCCTGGTGAACCTGGGCTGCGCCACCGGCCACCCCTCCTTCGTGATGTCCAACTCCTTCACCAACCAGGTGCTGGCGCAGATGGAGCTGTACGTGCACGGCGCCAAGTACGAGAAGAAGGTGTACGTGCTGCCCAAGCACCTGGACGAGAAGGTGGCGCGGCTGCACCTGGACCGCATCGGCGCGCATCTCACCAAGCTCAGTCCCAAGCAGGCCCAGTACATCAGCGTGAGCCAGGACGGCCCGTTCAAGCCCGACCACTACCGTTATTGAGCGACTCGGCCCGGGGAAGGGAGCCTTCCCCGGGCCTCTTTTCACCGGACCCCCGAACGGAGCTAACCATGGCCGTGAACTATCCCGCGCTCATCTGGCACAACGGCAAGATCAAGCCCTGGGCCGAAGCCACCACTCACGTCATGGCACATGCGCTGCACTATGGTTCCTCCATCTTCGAGGGCATGCGCAGCTACGAGACGCCCAAGGGACAGATGATCTTCCGTCTCGGCGACCACATGAAGCGGTTCTATAACTCCGCCAAGGTCTACGACATGGTGTTGCCTTACACCCAGGCGCAACTCGAGGCGGCCTGCCGCGAAGTCATCAGGGTGAACAAGCTGCCCAAGTCATACATCCGTCCGGTCGCCTTCCGCGGTGCCGGTGGTCCCTTGAGTCTCTCCGCGGATGCGCCCATCGAAGTGGCAGTCGGCGCCTGGACGTTGGGCGCGTACCTGGGCGACGGCGTGCTTGAACAAGGCATCGATGCCGGTGTCTCCACCTGGCAGCGGTTCGCCCCGAATACCATCCCCGCCGGCGCCAAGGCCGGCGGCAACTATCTCTCCGGCGCACTGATCGCCCGCGAAGCGCGGCGCCTGGGATATGGCGAAGGCATCGCCCTCGCTTCCACCGGCCTCCTGTCCGAAGGTGCCGGCGAAAACCTGTTCCTGGTGTTCGACGGCGCGCTCCATACGACGCCTGCCAGCGCCTCCATCCTGGCGGGTATCACCCGTCACACCATCATGACCCTGGCGAAAGACGCCGGTATCGAGGTCATCGAGCGCGACCTCACCCGCGAGACACTTTATTTCGCCGATGAAGTCTTCATGTGCGGCACTGCCGCTGAGATCACGCCGCTGCGCAGCGTGGACGCCAAGCCTGTCGGTACCGGCAGGCCGGGTCCCGTGACCTTGCGCATGCAGGAACTGTTCTTCGGTCTCTTCAAGGGAACCACCCCGGACAAGTACGGCTGGCTGGATCCGGTGGGCTGAGCACCCCTGTTTATTTTCACATCCCCGCGTATCAGCGGGACTGCAAGGAAATAAAGCGTCCGGGTGATGGGTCATGCCTCCTGTTGGGCGCATCATGGTGCGCCCTGCCAGCAGAGGTCCCCATGATCCACGACAGCATCCTCGGCACCGTCGGCCGCACCCCGGTGGTGCGCCTCAACCGCATCCCGCCCAAGCACGTGGACATCTACGTGAAACTGGAGATGTTCAACCCGGCTTCGTCCGTCAAGGACCGCCTGGCGCTGGCCATCATCCTGGATGCGGAGCAGCGCGGCACCCTCAAGCCCGGGCAGACTGTCATCGAAGCCACCTCCGGAAACACCGGCATCGCGCTGGCCATGGTCTGCGCCGCCAGGGGCTATCCATTCGTGGCCATCATGGCCGACAGCTTCTCCATCGAGCGGCGCAAGCTGATGCGGGCCTTCGGCGCGCGGGTGATCCTCACTCCGGCTGCGGAGCGCGGCAGCGGCATGGTGAAGAAAGCCGAAGACCTAGCCAAGAAGCACGGCTGGTTCCTGGCGCGGCAGTTCGAGAACGCAGCCAATCCGGCCTACCACCGCAGCACCACGGGCCCCGAGATCCTGCAGGATTTCGCCGGCCGCAAGCTGGACTATTTCGTCACCGGCTGGGGAACCGGCGGCACTCTCACGGGCGTGGGCGAGGTGCTGAAGCTGGCGCGTCCCGGGATCAAGGTGATCGCGGCCGAACCCGCGGTAGCCTCACTTCTGGCCGGCAAGCCCTGGGCACCCCACAAGATCCAGGGCTGGACCCCCGATTTCGTGCCCGCAGTGCTGAACCGCGAGGTGGTGGATGAGATCGTGGCCGTCGATGATCTGGCCGCCAGGGACACCGCGCAGCGGCTCGCCAAGGAGGAAGGCATGCTGGTGGGCATCTCCGCCGGCGCGACGCTGGCGGCGGCGCTCAAAGTAGCGGAGAAGGCGCCCAAGGACTCGGCGATGCTGGTGATGCTGCCGGACACCGCGGAGCGTTACCTCTCGACCATCCTCTTCGAGAACGTCATCGACGGTTCAGACGACGAATGGCTGGCCAAGCAATGACCGGCGGCCGGTAACTTTGTCACGCGGGCGTGGGATCACGTGCTGCCCTATGGGGGCAGACGGTGACCGCTTAACGCTTGCGGGCGAGCGTGAGACCGTCGCCTATCGGCACCATGGACAGATCGATCCGTTCGTCGCGGTGTAGCAGCTCATTGAAGGCGCGTATCGCGACCGTATCCTCGTCCTGATCGCTCGGATCGATCACCGCTCCGCTCCACAGGACGTTGTCCACCATCGCCAGTCCGCCGGGACGCAGCAGCGTCAGGATGCGTTCATAGTAATTCTTATAGTTGGCCTTGTCGGCATCGATGAAAGCCAAGTCGAAGCTGCCGGCTTCGCCAGCCGCGATGCGCTCATCCAGTGTCTGGGCGGCGGGCGCCAGCTTTAGCTCGATCTTCGCCGCCACGCCGGCTTCCTTCCAATAACGACGCGCGACCGAGGTGAACTCCTCGCTCACATCGCAGGCGAGGACACGGCCCTCCGCCGGCAGGGCGAGCGCAACGGCCAGGCTGCTGTAACCCGTGAACACGCCCACCTCTATGTAACGGCGCGCGCCCATGAGCTTCACCAGGAGCTGCATGAATTGCCCCTGCTCGGGGGAGATCTGCATCCCTGCCCGGGGATGTCTGGCGGTCTCGTCCCGTAGGCGCTTCAGGAGGGGCGATTCCCGCAGGGAGCTCTCCAACAGGTAAGCGTAGAGGTCGTCGGTCATGGAGATGGTACGATTGGACATATGCGTTCGCGGCCGCCGGACGGGTGGAGCCGCATTCTACTCCGGAGCTCCCATGCCGCGCCTGCTCGCTGTCCTCCTGTTGTTCTTGTTCAGCGCTGCCACGTTCGCCGATGGCGGCGGCAAACATTTTCTATGGCGCGTGAGCAAGGGCACGCAGGTGATCTACATCGCGGGCTCCATCCATGTGCTGCGTCCCAGCGACTATCCGCTGCCGGAGGTGCTGGAGTCGACTTTCAAATCCTCGGCGGGATTGGTGGAGGAGATCGACCTTAGCCACTACGACCCGGAAAGCGCGCAACTGCAGATGATGCAGATCGGCTCCTATCCTCCCGGACACTCCCTCAAGACCGACCTGCCGCCCACCGTCTATCAACGGGTGGTGGAGCTGGCGAAGAAGCAGAAGGCGGACCTGGAGATGCTCGAGCCCATGAAACCCTGGCTCGCCAGCATCGTGATGTTGGACAACCAGTTGGTGGCCGAGGGCTTCGATCCCACCAGCGGTGTGGACCTCCATTTCGCCGACGAAGCCGAGGACGCCCACAAGCCGGTCCTTGGGCTCGAGAAAGCGTCCTTCCAGCTCAATCTCTTGGCACAGCTGCCGGAGAAGGACCAGGAAGCGATGCTGCTGCAGAGTCTCGACCAGGCGGATTCCGCGCAGAGCGACATGGACGGCATGATGGCCGCATGGCGCCGCGGCGACACGGCCTCGCTGCAGAAGGAACTGAAGGAGGAGTTCGGGCCATATCCGGAGGTCTACCAGGCGATCCTGGTGCAGCGCAACCGCAACTGGGTGCCGCAGCTGGAGAAGCTCGCCGCCAGCGGCAGGCAGTACTTCGTGGTGGTGGGAGCGCTACACCTGGTAGGACCGGACGGCGTCTTGGCGAGCTTGGAAAAAGACGGCTATAAGATTGAACAACTCTAGAGAAAGACTCGATTTAAACGAGGAGGTTTTGGCGGCTGGCGAGGCAAAAATCCGCGAGCGAGCGGATTCTTGACGAAGTCAGGCGGCAAACGATCCCGTCTAAATCTCGATCATCTCGAAGTCTTCCTTACCGGCGCCACAGTCGGGGCAGCGCCAAGCCAGAGGGACATCCTCCCATTTGGTCCCGGGCGCGATGCCGCTTTCGGGATGACCCTTGGCTTCCTCGTAGACGAACCCGCAGATGACGCACATGTAGGCTTTCATGAGGCCGGCATTTTCTCATGGACAAGCAGCAAGCGGAACCCAAGAGGGTAAAATTTACCCATGGGTCAAGTCACGCAACCGCCGGTGGTATTGGTGATCGCCGGCAACGATCCCACCGGAGGCGCTGGCCTCGCTGCCGACATCCAGGCCATCACGGCCGCCGGCGCACATCCAGCGCCGGTGGTGGCCGCGATCACGGTGCAGGACACCGGCGACGTGCGCCGCGTCCAGGCGGTGGACCCGGCGCTGGTCGTGGAACAGGCGCGCGCAGTACTCCAGGACATGCCGGTGGCTGCCGTGAAGCTGGGTCTGCTGGCCGACGCCGCGGTGGGCCATGCGGTCGCCGCCCTGCTCGCAGGGCACGGTTCGCTGCCTTTGGTGGTCGACCCGGTGCTGGCTGCTTCCGGCGGCGGCCGGCTCGCCGACGACGAGCTCCTGGAGATCTATAAGCGGGAACTGGTCCCGTTGGCCACGCTGGTCACCCCCAATGCCGCCGAAAGCCGACGCTTCGCGCCCACGGCTGCGGACCCCGCCGGGCGGGCGAAGGTGATGCTGGCATCGGGCGCCCAATACGTGCTGGTGAAAGGCGCCGACGAAGATGCGCCCGAGGTCCGGAACCACCTGTTCGGACCTGATGGCTTTCACCGCGAATCTGTCTGGGTGCGGCTCCCCCATTCCTATCACGGCTCGGGCTGCACCCTGGCTTCGGCCATCGCCGCGCGCCTGGCGTTGGGCCAAGCCATGCCCGATGCGGTCCAGGATGCCCAGCGCTATACCTACGACACGCTGCGGCGAGGCTGGCGGCCCGGCCGGCACCAGCACCTGCCGCGCCGATGAACAGCTTGCGAGGTCTCTATGCCATCACCGATGGTTCCGCCTTGCCCGCGCTGCTGACCTCGGTGGAAGCGGCCATCCGGGGTGGCGCGCGCCTGGTGCAATACCGTGACAAATCCGCCGAGCAAGACCGGCGCGAACGGGAGGCGCGCGGACTGCTGGAACTCTGCCGGAGTCACGGCGTGCCCTTGATCGTGAATGATGATGTGGAACTGGCGGCCGCCATCGGCGCCGAGGGTGTGCATCTGGGCAAGGACGACGGTGAGCTGGCGATGGCACGGGTGCGCCTGGGTCCGCGCGCGATACTGGGCATATCCTGCTATGACTCCCTGCAAAGGGCCATGCAAGCGGCACACGATGGCGCGGACTACGTGGCATTTGGCAGCTTCTTCCCGTCCGCCAGCAAACCCGCGGCGACACGCGCGCCTCTCTCGCTGCTGACCGAGGCGCGCACCCGCATCAGCATCCCGATCTGTGCCATCGGCGGCATCACCCCTGCGACCGGCGGAGAACTGGTGCAGGCAGGGGCGCAGATACTGGCGGTGATACAGGGGTTGTTCGGAGCGGCTGACGTAAACGCGGCCGCCAGGGATTACGCGCGACTCTTTCAGTCCTGAGTCACGTATACCGCGACGGCGGTGTAGTTGTCCTGGGTCGGATGCATGGCCTCACCCACCAGACCCGCAAGATAGGCCAGCAAGGTCTCGGGCGTCTCGGAACGCGCCACCGCCGCCTCCAACTGCCAGCTGTCGAAATGCTCCCACATGCCGTCGCTGGCCAGGAGCAGCACATCGCCAGGCCGCGGTGCCCCGCCGCTCTTGGTGCTGATCAGGAGCGTGTTATCGCCTCCCAGGCAGCTGATGAGCCGGGAGCGCTCCGGATGCTGGGTGACATCGGCTTCCGAGATCTCGCCGGCCGATACCAGCAACTGCACCACGCTATGGTCGCGGGTACGCCATAGCAGCTTGCCCTCCCGGAAATGATAGAGGCGCGAATCGCCGGTATGGGCCCAGGCCATGTCGTCGCCACCGATCCCCAACAGCACCACCGTGGAGCGCATGTGGGCGTGGCCCTCCTCGGACTTCTGCAGCGCACGGATGCGGGCGTGGGCGTCACTCACCGCCTGCTTGAGACGGTCTTCGAGACGAGACGCGGCGCTGGCCTGCAGCGAGGCAAGACCCGCTTCCACCGCGAGCTCCGCTGCACGAGCCCCGCCCCGGTGGCCACCGAGCCCGTCCGCGAGCGCCCAGTAACCCGGACCCTCGCCGGCGCAGCCGAGCCGGTCTTCGTTGTAGTGGCGGGCCCCGCGGGCGCTGAACCCGGCGCTCAGAAGGCAGAGACCGTTACCGGGTTTCACGGGCGGCAGCGACGTGGCGCTGCCCTCCATGAGTTCCTGCGCGGTGATGCTCACGGCTTGAAGTCGATGCGCCAGTGGATGCGCTTGCGCTGACGCACGCCGTTCAGCGTGTAAGGCGAGAAGATCCAGCCGTGGACCGCATGCATGGCGGCATCGTCGAACACACCCTTGGGACTCGATTCGATGACATGCATGTCGGCCGTGCTGCCGTCCACGTTTACGGTGACGTCCAGCACCACATAACCGCTCCGGCCCTTGCCCGCTTGCGGATATTTCGGCGCCGGGGCGTAGACGGGCTTCGGCATCACCTCATTGGCGGCGGCGGCCGGCATCCGGGTGGCGATCCTCGCCGTCGCCGCGGATGCCGCCGGTTTGCGGGCGCCCTTGGCGATCTGCCGGGTCGGCTTCCTGATGGGAGCGGCGGTGGGTTTCGCGGCCGGTCTGATGGTCGAAGGAATGGCCGGACGAGGCGCCTCGGACTTCAGTGCCGCCGCGAGCTCGCTCCTGGCCTGGGGCAGATAAGTGTCGTCCGGCGCGCTGGCCTCCAACTGACGCAGCGTATCGGTGGCATTGGGCTTGGCCGGCGCCGCCAGTTGCCTCTTGCCCAACAGATCCTTGAACTGTTGTTCCAGTGCGGAGACCAGCTCCGCATGCGCAAGCTTGTCCAAGGCCGCCTGGGCATCCGCCTTGTGGGAACACGCTCTGCAATCCGCCAGATACTGCTGATAGGCGGTGGAAGTGCCGGCGGCTACCGCGTCCTGATAACGGGTGTCGTCGCTGCCGGTACGGCGCGCGAAGACCACCAGTGACACGGCCAGCACCAGGATCACCGCCGCCGTGAGCGCCATGCGCACGCCGCGCGGCTCCTTGATCATCTGGGTGGCGATACGTCCGGTCAGGGTATTGGGCTCCCGGGACGCCCGCTCCAGGCTCTCCATCCAGCGGCGGTACCAGCCGGTGAGCCGGGACTTGAGCTTCGGCAGCACCGGCTCACCCGGACGCACCATGACGTGGGTGACCTGGCTGGGCCGCCGCGTGCCTTCGATCAGGGGGGCCAAGCTGTCGTGTCGCTCAGTGGGAAGCGACACCACGGTGGCGCCTTCCATCGACGTGGAGGACTTGGGGTAGCCCGGTACGCGGACAGACGCCGGCATGGTGGGCACCGACATGACGCCGTGTTGCAGTTCCGGCACCTCTGCCAGGCTTTCCGGGACCTCGATGACCTGGGGCGGCACCGGCGAGGTGCGCAGACGTTCGCGCAGCTCATGTGCGCTCTGGGGTCGGTCGCGCACCCGGAACTGCAGGGCCCAGTCCACGCATTCGAGGATCTCGCGGGAATACTGCTCCGCACCGCGCTGCACCGCGGCGGCGTACGGATCCTCGCTGCCATCGCTGATGGCGGCGCTGCGGCGCGCCGCGTCCGCCGGCGCATGGCCGAACATGCAGTAATAGAGCGTGGCGCCGACCGCGTAGAGGTCGCTCCAGGCGCCCTGTCGGCCATCGCTCGAATATTGTTCGATGGGCGCGTAGCCCGGCGTCACCAGTGAAGTGAGACTGCGACTCTGTGCGCCGATGGCCTGGCGCACCGCGCCGAAGTCGATGAGCATCGGTCCGCCATAGGCGCGCACGTAGATGTTGGAAGGCTTGATGTCGCGATGCACCAACTGCAGCCGGTGCAGCGCCTCGAGGCCATCGAGCACAGGCAGGAACAGTCCCAACAGACGTCCTTCGTCCAGCGTCGGGCCATGGCGTTTCAGGTATTGGCTGAGCGTCATGCCCGGCTCGAAGTCCATGACCATGTAGGCGGTGCCATGGGCCTCGAGGAGACGCGACACCCGCACGATGTTGGGATGCTTGAAGCGTGCCAGAGCCCGCGCCTCTTCCTTGAAACGCTCCAGTCCCCAACCGTAGGAATCGGAGTCGAACTCGGACTTCGGCACCACGCTGTTGTTCGCGTTACGCACCGCGAATTCCTGCGGGAGGAACTCCTTGACGGCCACCAGCGAATTGAGGTTGGTGTCCTGCGCGAGATATGTCAGGCCGAAGCCGCCGTGACCGAGCAGCCGACCGATGATGTATTCCTGAAGCCTGTGGCCAATCGCGAGGGCGCTGGCGTGAGTCGGCACGATTACTCCCCTGCGAGGAATGCGCCTTCAACTGCAATTCTGCCCGTCCGTGGCAGGCATTGCGAGTCGCAGGGCCGGACTGTCGATTATGTCATTATAAGCGTTCCGAGCGGCGGCACCCCGAGGACCGGCGCTCCTGTAACATCATCCCCGCCAACGACCCGTCACGAGGCCTGAAGCTTGTCCGATCCGCTGTTCCAAGACGCCCAGCGTTACATCCCTGGCGGCGTCAATTCGCCCGTGCGAGCCTTCAAGGGCGTGGGCGGAGAGCCCATCTTCGTGCATCGGGCCGAGGGCGCCTACCTCTATGGCGAGGATGGGCGCCGCTACATCGATTACGTCGGGTCGTGGGGTCCGATGTTGGCGGGTCACGCCCACCCCCACGTGCTGGAGGCGGTGCGCCGCGTGATCGGCGACGGCCTGTCCTTCGGCGCACCGACCGCGGTCGAGACACGGCTCGCCGAACGCATCTGCCGGCTGATGCCTTCCATAGAACTGGTGCGGATGGTGAGTTCCGGCACCGAAGCCACCATGAGCGCCATCCGCCTGGCGCGCGGCTTCACCGGCCGCGACATGATCGTCAAATTCGAAGGTTGTTATCACGGACATTCGGATTCGTTGCTGGTCAAGGCGGGCTCCGGAGCGCTGACCTTGGGCGTCCCCACTTCGCCCGGCGTGCCGAAGGCCTTGGCGGCCTTGACCCTCACCCTGCCCTACAACGATGCCGCCGCCGTGGCCGCGGCATTCAGGGAGTATCCGCGCGACATCGCCTGCGTGATCGTGGAACCGGTGGCCGGCAACATGAACTGCGTGCCGCCGGCGCCGGGCTTCCTGGAAACGCTACGCGAACAATGCAGCGGCCACGGTGCGTTGCTTATCTTCGACGAGGTGATGACCGGGTTCCGCGTCGCCCCGGGCGGCGCCCAGGCGCTGTACGGCATCAAGCCGGACCTCACCACCCTCGGCAAGGTCATAGGTGGCGGCATGCCGGTGGGCGCCTTCGGCGGCCGGCGTGAGGTGATGCAGAAGATCGCGCCGTTGGGGCCCATCTATCAGGCGGGGACGCTGTCCGGCAATCCTGTGGCGATGGCGGCAGGTCTCGCCATGCTGGACCTGCTGGAGACGCCCGGCTTCCATGCAGATCTGGAGCGCAAGACACGGCTGTTGACCGAGGGCATGGCCAAGGTGGCGCGGGAAGCCGGCGTACCCTTCGTCTGCAATGCAGTGTGCGGCATGTTCGGGCTGTATTTCACGCGTGAACATCAGGTGGGAAATTATTCCCAGGTGATGGCCTCGGACGTGGAAGCGTTCCGGCATTTCTTCCACGGCATGCTGCGGGAAGGCATCTATCTGGCACCTTCCGCCTTCGAGGCAGGTTTCGTATCCTCCGCGCATACGGAAGCCGACATCCAGGCTACCCTCCAGGCAGCTCGCCGGGCGATGGATGGGATGGCCGACAGATGACATAACCGGGTATTTCCGGCACTATCTAGGTGGAGAGACCACCAAGGACGCATTGAGATGGCCCTGGCAAAGATCTTCAAGTTCTTGCGTGACGAGGAGCACAACCAGCTGCTCAAGGACTCGGAGCGCAAGGCCTACAAACCGGGCGAAGTCCTGATCCAGGAAGGCGCCAAGCAGACTTCCCTCCATGTGATCGTGAAAGGCGAGGTCAAGGTGCAGCGTGACCACGAGGGCTTCGCCATCGAGCTCTCGCGCCACGGTGCCGGCGAGATCCTCGGCGACATGTCGTTCATCGAGGGTCAGGCCGCGAGCGCGAGCGTGGTGGCCGGAGATGAAGAGGTGCTGGTGTTCATCATCCATCACAGCCACATCAGCACGCTGATGGGACAGAACCCGGCGTTCGCGGCGCGCTTCTACCAGTCGCTGGCCGAGATACTCTCGCGGCGCCTGCGCGAGACGTCCAACCTGGTGCAGAAGGACGCGGCCGCCGTGTGGGGCAACCCCTAGTGACATGAGCCGCAGCTTCCCGCACCAAGACGCGGCCTAGGCCGCGTTTTTCATCACTGCACGCTCAGGGATTGCACCAGCGTCGCCAGGATCTCCAGGCGCTTCAGCGGGTCGTCCACTTCCAGCAGATATTGCCGTTGCGGAAGGCTGATGGGCAGCACCTCCGCGAGCCGATTCCCCACCCACGCGGCATCTGCGTATTCCACCGCCGGGTATTCCACCTCCGCCTGCTGCAGCACCTGACGCAATATCTCCGGCAGCATGCGTTGCGTGTCCGGGACAGGCAGCAGAGGATCCTCCGGCAAGATCTCCACCTCACCGAGGTTAAGACCGTCACCCTGGGTGCGGACCTTGGCGACCTTGAGACGTCGTTTGCCCTGCGCCACGATGTGCAACAGGCCATCCTCACCGCGGCTCCAGTCGCCGATCTCCGCCAGGGTGCCGACCGTGTGCATCTTGGCCTTGCCGGTCTCCTTGCCTTCCTGGATCAGGCACACTCCGAAGCCCTGGTCCCGCTTCAGGCAGTCGCTCACCATGTCCAGATAGCGGGTCTCGAAGATGCGCAATGGCAGGGCACCGCGCGGGAACAGCACGGTATTGAGCGGGAACAAGGGGATCTCGCTCAACACCTGGGCGCCGCTTGGCGCTCCAGCCTGTCGATCAGTTTCCCGTGGAAACCGCCGAAGCCGCCGTTGCTCATGATGAGGACGTGGTCACCGCGTTGCAGTTCCCCCATCACCGCGTCCGTGAGCGCGTCCAGGTCGCGGATGACGCTGGCACGGGCGCCCAGGCCGGCGAAGGCGCCCGCCACATCCCATTTGACGTTCGGCGCCTGATAGACGAACACCCGGTCTGCCTGCTTCAGGGAGTCGGCCAGGCTGTCCTTGTGCACTCCCATCTTCATGGTGGCAGAACGGGGTTCCATCACCGCGAGTATCCGCTCGCGGCCCACCCGCGCGCGCAGACCGCCGAGGGTCGTCGCCACCGCCGTGGGATGGTGGGCGAAGTCATCGTAGACCGTGACGCCATCGACCTTGGCGCGGATCTCCAAGCGGCGTTTCACGCCCTTAAACGTCCCCAACGCCGCAGCGGCCCGTTCCGGCGTCACGCCCACATGATGTGCCGCAGCCATGGCAGCCAGTGCGTTGTTGACGTTGTGGGTGCCCAGCAGGTTCCAGCGGACTTCCGAGACCTGCCTGCCCTCGTAATGGAC
>DATIVR010000122.1:0-12564 GCA_035465695.1 Gammaproteobacteria bacterium | reverse complement strand
AGTCGAATCGCTGCCCTGGAGGTCCAGGTTGGCGGAATCACCCACGGCCAGGCTACCGACGTTGCAGGTCACTACCCCGGCCGACACCCCGCAGGCCGCGGGGGTGCCGGTGCTGCCGCCACTGGTGATGGTGTAGTTGGCGCTGGTCAGGGTGAAGCTGGCCGGCAGGGCGGAGGTGGTGATCACCACTCCGGTGGCCGAGGTGGTGGCGGTTGGATCGTTGTGCACCTGCACCTCGATGCCGATGGGATCCGAGGTGTACACCCGGTCCGGGGCCGTGGCGCTGTCGATGTGCAGATCGGCAGTATGCACGAAGAGCTCGAAGGCTCCGATGTCGCACACGCTGTGGTTGTCGAGGTTGCCGTCCGCCGGACGCAGATCACCCCGCTGGTCTGTGTTCGGGCAGGCGGCGGCGCTGCCCGCGTCGATCGCCGGACTCGCCTGCAACAGGGCCATGGTCTCGGTCAGGCCGCCGTTGGCGGCGAGGACGTCCAACTTCGGATCGGTGTTCTTGAGGTCGCCGGTCTTTGTCAGGTTGCAGCTGTCGCCATCCTCGATGTTGTGTCCGGTGGACACAAGGACGTTGGTGCTGGAACCGCCCCCCGTGACGCCGCAGTTCGACAGCGTGGTGGCCGTCGTGGTCTGCAGCACATTGTTGGAGATGATGGAGTTCACATAGGTGAACTGGCCCGAAGCGAAGGAGGCGAGACCCACGCCCGCACCGCCTGCCTCGGAGTCGGAGGTCGGCACCACCTTGTTATCGGCCAACGTGACGTTGATGAGGTTCACGCGGCCGTCGGTCGTCAGGCCGCCGGCGACATCCCGGGCCACGTTGCCGCTGATGGTGGAGTTCACGAAGTCATCGATGGTGGTCGAGCGGGCAGCCAGCGCGCCGCCGCCGGTGGCGGTGTTGCCCACCAGGGCGCTGCCGCTGACGGTGGTGGTGTGCAGGCCGGTATCGAAGATCGCGCCGCCATTTTCGGCATGGTTCGGCTTGAGTGCCGCATTGGTGGACATGGTGCCGATGGTGGTCTGGTATACCGTCGTGGTCGCGGCGATGTAGATGCCGCCGCCGTTGGATGCGGCGGTGTTGCCGCTGATGACGGAGCCATTGATCGTGAGCGGCGCGGCGTTGTAGATGCCGCCGCCATCTCCGCCGCTGATGCAGTCCAGGACGTGGATATCGGTCAAGGTGACGTTGTCCACCGCGAAACCGCTTTCGCCGCCGCCCTCGCCGCCGCTGCCGCCACCGCCTTCCTCACTGCCGGTGCCGCCGTGCTCGGCGGTGGGGTCGAACAGGCTGGTGGTCGCCGAGGCGCCGATGGCCAGGCAGCCGCCGTGGCGCTTGAACTGCCAGTACATGGCGGTGGGATCTTCCGGATCTTGGTTGATGTTGACCACGTCGGAGGTCACGCCGTTGCGCAAGGTCAGGCCGCTCATGGTGACAGTGATGTTCGCGCTGACCGCCTGGATGTTGAATATGCGGTCGCCGGACTTGTCCGCCTGGTCTGCGGTGCTCCACTCGATGATGGTCTTGCCGGAGCCGGCGCCGACGATGTCGACGCTGTCGGTGATGTTGAGGTCGCCGACGGAGGCGTCAGGGGTGGAGACCACGGTGGCGGTGCCGTCCGTGGCCACCGCGTAGGTCTCATCCGCGCCTTTGCGGGTGAGGACGATGGGGTTGGCGGGATCGTTGATCTGGCTGAGGTCGATGGTGTCGGTGCCTGTCAGGGCATCCGCTTCCATCACCGCCGCCCGCAGGGTGCAGGCACCGGTGCTGTCGGCGCACACGCCGTCGCCGGGGGTTTCGTCCACGGTGTCGGCGGTACTGTTGACGGTGAACGTGGCTGCGTGGACCGGCGTGACGATGACGGCGGCCAGCATCAGCATGCTCAATAACGGGGTTTTACTGTTCATGGCTACTATCCTTGGAACGGAGGCGTGTAGAGGCCCATCGCCGTTCCTGCAACGTAATCGGATCATCACGACACAGTCCGAAGGCTAGTGGAGGCGGCACGGAGGCGCACTGATATGGGTCAAGATGGGTCGTGTGCAGGAGCGTCCCGCAGAGATTGCGGCGGTCCCGGTGGGGTACCGCCGCGAAGCGAAGCTAGCGGAAGGGTCGGGAGTTCCGCGCCGGTCCGCGTGCGCGAACCTTGCGCCGCAGCACACCGCGGATGAGGAGTCCCAGCAGGCCGGACAACGCGACGGCGGGCAGGGTCGGGTCAAAGGGCGCGCCGGGCCGGAAGGCGCAGCCGCCGCCGTCGTTGCTGGAGACCGCCAGGGCGACGCTCGATGAACCGGCGGTCGTCGGGTTGTGCTGGTCTGCGCCGATCGCCATGTCCAACGTCTCGTCGCCCGCGCTCTGCGGCGCGACAGTGACGGTGCCGCTGATGCTCGCGTTCGCCGCCAAGTCACCGAACGCGCACAGGAGGTTCTGGTCCTCCGCGGAATAAGTGCACGCATCGCCGAAACTCGTGGACTTGAAGATCGCTCCGTCGGGCAGGTCCACGGAAAGCCGCAGGTTACTGGCTTTGTCGGGGCCGCCGTTCTGTATGGTCATCCACACGGAGGTATCCGCGCCGACGTGGCCGACCGGCGTCAGTTGCCGGGCATCGATCGCCAATGCACTGGTCCCGACCGCCCGCACATGCATCTGGCTGCTGTCGTTCTGTGGCAGGGGATCGACCGGTCCGGCGCTGGTGACATGCACCTTCAGCGCGTAGTCTCCCTGGACGGCGAACTTGCCTTCCAGCGTCACAGTGGCGCTGCTGCCGACGCCGAGATCCCCCAAGGCGCAGTTCACTGCCCCCTTCACCAGCTTGCAGGCGGAGGTGCTGCCACCGGGGGTGACGGTCATGGATTCGATGGCCAGGGAAGACGGCAGCGGATCGGTGGTGAGCACGACGCCGGTGGCGGTGGCCGTGGCAGTGGGGTCGTTATGTACCCGGATGGTGATCGTGCTCGGATTACCCACGTACACCTGGTCTGGGGCCACGACGTCGTCTATGTGCAGGTCGGAAGTATGCACGAACAGCTCATAGGCGCCGATGTCGCAGGCGGCGATCCCGCCCAGTGTGCCGGCAGTGGGACGCAAGCTGCCGCGCTGGTCGTCGTTGGGACACGAGGCATTGTCGCCGGCGTCCACCGCGGGACTGCCTGAGGACAATGCCCGCACCGGCGTGGCACCGCCCTCATAGGCGAGGTTCGTGAGCAGCGCATCGGTGTCAGGCAGATCCTGCCTGGAAGGGTCGAAGTAACAGCTTTCGCCGTCATCCAGGTTGTGTCCGCCGGAGCCCATCACTGTCGCCGAGCATTTACCTTCCCCCGAGCAGCCGCAGGAGGCCCGCGGGCTGGATGATCCAGTCACGCCGTTATTGGAGAAGAGGGTGTTGACGAAACTGTAGACGCCCATGGCGAACATGTTGATGCCGCCGCCGACACCGGCTTCCTCCGCCTTGGTCACCGTGTTGTCGGCGACGGTGTCGTTCTGCAGCACCACCTGGCCGTTGCTGCTCATGCCGCCGCCGGCTTCGGTGGCGACGTTGCCGCTGATGGTGGTGTTGCTGACATACATGAGCACGCGGCGCCTGCCGGCGATGCCGCCGCCGTTGCCGCCGCTGTTGCCCACGAACGCACTGTCACTGATGTGGCTCTCGTGGAATGCTCCGTCGAACATGCCGCCGCCGTTCTTGGCGGTATTCGGCTTGGGGAAGTCCGGCGGCATCGCACCCACCAGCGTATTGGACATTTGCAGGTCGGCGCCGTTATAGAGCCCGCCACCCTTGGACTTCGCGCTGTTGCCGCTGAACACATCCTGGTCGAGCACGAGGGGCGCCGTGTTGTAGAGTCCGCCGCCGTCCGCGCCGCTCTGGTTGTCCACCACGTGGACATCCGTCAGGGTCACGCGCAGCCCGGTCTCCCCGCCGCAATCCTCCTCGCCGCCGCCGCCATGCTCCATTCCCCCCTCACCGCTGCACTTGCCGTGCTGCTTGTTGGGATCCACCAGCTCCATGGTCGCCCCGGGGCCGATGGCGATGCCGCCGCCGCTGCGCCGGAACGTCCATTGCAGGCCTTCCGGAGTGACGGAGGCGACCACGGGCGACGTGGTTACACCGTTGCGTACCGTCAGATGAGAGATCAGCACCGTGATGTCATGGTCGGTGCCCTGGATGTGGAAGACCCGGTCGCCGGTGGAAGGTTGGGACTTCGCGCTGTCCGGCCATTCGACGATGGTCTTGTCAGGACCGGCGCCCACGATGGTGAGGCTATCGGTGATGTCCAGGTCGCCGCGCGAGGGGTCGGGCGTGCCGGTGACTGCCCACGGCGGATCGCCACCCGTCGCGGCGAAACTCTCGTCGACACCGGGGATGGCGAGCACGATGGGCTGTGAGGGATCATTTATCTTGCGGAGGTCGATCACGTCCCAGCCGGGCAGGCTGTCTGCCTCCATTATCGCGGCGCGCAGGGTGCAATCGCCTTCTGCATCCGCGCACAACCCGTCCCCGGGGTTGGCATCGACCCTATCGGCGGTGCTGTTCACCACGAAGGTGGCCGCATGCGCCGGGGCGAGCGTCAACGCTGCACCCAGCGCGAGCATGCCTGCAAGACCGAATCTGATGTTCATGGCCATCGTCCTCCTCGGGCGGCGGCCTGACGGATTTGCTCGGGAGGTCGCCGCCGTACCGTCCGGGATGGTTACGGCGGAGACCACGTTAGCGCCGCAGAAGCGGAGCCACACTGACGTAGGTCATCCGGGACGGATGCGGCGAGGAAGTGCCTCAGTTCTGACCTGTGCGCAGCCGATGACTGCGTTCGCGATTGAGCGCGCAGGCGGGCGATCCAGCCAAGGCTCGGCCGCAAGCCTGCGCGTCGTGTAGCCGGAACAGATGAAGACGCCCCTCTCGCGAGGGGCGTCCTGTTCCTGTCTGACGGGAGCGTCTAGATGCGCCCGGCGGCGCGGCGCAGTCTGCTCCGGAACCACAGGCCCAACACTCCGGCCGCCAGCAGGCCCGGCAGGGTCGGATCGAAGGGGCTGTTGGGGCGGTAACTGCAACCGCCGCCGCTGCTGGACTGACCCGCGGACCGCAGCGGCACCGTGGCCGCGTCGTTGGCGGCGTTGACGTCGCGTTCCACCGAGTCGACGCCGAACAGCACGCTGTTCGCGGTGCTGGGCGCCACCTTGACCACCATGGAGCCGGTGACGCTGGCGCCGTTGGCCAGGCTGCCGATGGTGCATTCCACCGTGTTGTCGGCGCTGGAATAGCTGCAGCTGCCCTTGCCGATGGTCGCGGACTGATAGGTGAATCCCGCCGGCAGGAAAGCGGCTACCCGCGCTGCCGTGGCGGCGTTCGGCCCTTTATTGGTGACGGTGAAGCTCAGGGTGGTCGAACTACCCGCTGCCAACAGGCCGGTCGCACCGGAAGCGGTCACCGCCATGTCGCTGTTGCCGATCACCGCGATGTGCACATGGTCCGAGTTGTTACCGGTGTTGGTATCGATCGGAGTGACCGAGGATACCGTGCCGGCGATGCTCAGCGTGCCGGGGCTGCTGCTGGTCCCCCGCAAGGTCGCCGTCGCCTGCGCGCCGACCGCCAGGCTGCCCACGTTGCAGGTCACCACGCCGCTGGCCACGCCGCAGGCCGTGGTGCCGCTGGAGGTGGTCAGGTTGGCGCTGCTGAGTTTGAAGTCCGCCGGCAGCGGTGCCGTGGCGATGCTCACGCCGGTGGCCGCCGTCGTCGCCGTGGGGTCGTTATGCACCTGGATGGTGAGCTCGATCCCATCCGTGGCGAACACGGAGTCGGGCGCGACCATGTCGTTGATATGCACGTCGGCGGTATGGATGAACAGCTCGAAGGCGCCGATGTCGCAGACGAAGGTGCCGTCCAGGTTGCCGTCGGCGGGCCGCAGTTCGCCGCGCTGGTCGTTGTTCGGGCACACCGTATTGTCACCGGCATCGATCGCCGGGCTGCTCTGCGGGATCGCCATGGTCTCGGTCAAGCCGCCGTTGTTGGTGAGGGCGCCCAGCTTCGGATCGGTGTTCTTGAGATCGCCGGTCTTCGTGAGGTTGCAGCTGTCGCCGTCCTCGAGGTTGTGCCCTGAGGAGATCAGCTTGGTCGTGGTGGAACCCTCACCCGTGCTGCCGCAGTTGGACAGCGTAGTCGCGGTCGTGGTCTCCAGCACGTTGTTGGCGATGATGGTGTTCACGTAGGTGATCTGGCCCGAGGCGAAGGAGCTCAAGCCCACGCCGGCGCCGCCTTCCTCGGAGTCCGAGGTCGGCACCACCTTGTTGTTGGCTAGCGTGACGTTGGTGAGGTTGATCCGGCCATTGGTCGTCAGACCGCCGGCGGTGTCGCGCGCCACGTTGTCACTGATGGTCGTGTCCAGGATGTTGTCGATGGACGTGGAACGGCCCGCCAGGGCGCCACCGCCGGTGGCGGTGTTGCCCACCAGCGCGCTGCCGGTGATGGTGGTGGTGTGCAAACCGGTGTCGAAGATGCCGCCGCCGTTCTCGGCGTGGTTCGGCAAGGTGGCCGCGTTGGTGGTGACCGTGCCGATGGTGGTGTTCACCACATCCATGGTGGCCGAGCTATAGATGCCGCCGCCGTTGGAGGTGGCGGTGTTGCCGCTCACCAGCGAATCCGTGATGACCAGTGGCGCGGCATTGTAGATGCCGCCGCCATCAGCGCCGCTAAGGCAGTTCATCACCGCGACATCCGTCAGGGTGACGCCGTCCACGGCGAAGCCTTCCTCGCCGCCGCCTTCCTCGCCGCCGCCTTGACCGCCGTGGCCGCCGCCGCTACCGCCGCTGCCGCTGCCGTGGACGACCGTGGGATCGAACACGCTGGTGGCAGCCGAGGCGCCGATGGCGATGCAGCCACCGTGGCGCTTGAACTGCGAGTATTTCTGTTCGGGCTGGGCCGGGTTCGGGTCGATGTTCACCACCGGCGGGGTCACGCCGTTGCGCATGGTCAGCCCCGAGATGGCGACGGTGATGTTCGCATCCACTGCTTCGATGTGGAAGATCCGGTCGCCGGAGGCGTCTGCCTGGTCGGCAGTGCTCCACTCGATGATGGTCTTGCCGGAGCCGGCGCCCACGATGGTCGTGTCGCCGGTGATGTTGAGGTCGCCGATGGACGCGTCATGGGTGGCCACGGCCACGTATCCGGTGCCGCCGGAGTTCGCCTCGTAGGTCTCGTCCACGCCCTTGATGGTCAGGATGATCGGCTGCGCCGGATCGTTGATCTGCGTGAGGTCGATGGTGTCTGCGCCGGCCAGGGCGTTGGCCTCCATCACCGCGGCCCGCAAGGTGCAGGCGCCGCTGCTGTCAGCACAGGTACCGTCGCCGGGCGTGGCATCCACGCTGTCGGCGGTGCTGTTCACGATGAAGGTCGCGGCCGAGGCATAGCCCGGCACCGCCAGGGCCAGTGCGACCGCCGCAGCGAGCGCGCCCAAGGGCGGCTTGAATGATCGAATCGAGGTTTTCATGACTGTCTCCCAAGATACGGTTGTGGATGCTGACGGACAACGCGCAGGTCCGGGTTGCCGTCTGCGCCGTCTCTGCAACCGACGATAGGGGCATTCCAGCGTCGTCGCGTTGATATAAATCAACTGGGGATGATTTGGCGGCGGCCGGAGCGCCGGCGACACGGCTGCCGCAGATGACCTAAATCAATGTCGCCGCGAGGCATCCGCGCTTAAATGTCCGGACTCCCGGAACCGTGGGTATCGGACCATGCGTAACCTCAAGCTTTTCTCTCGTCTCGCTTTCGCGGGCCTGGCGCTCGCCGTGCTGGTATCCGGCTGCGGCGGCTCCAGCAGTTCCAGCAACACCGCCGTGGATTGCCTGCAGCCGGCAAACCAGGCCAGCACGAGCTGTGCGCCTTTGGTGTTGAGCCTCAAGGACACCACCGGCGATTTCGCCAGTTATGTGGTGACGCTGCAGCAGGTGACGCTGGTACGCGACGACGGTCTCACCGCCAACGTGCTGGCCGCGCCGGCCAAGGTGGATTTCAGCCAGCTGGTCGATGCCTCGCAGGTCATGGCGACGGCCTATGTGCCCAGCGGCACCTATGTGTCCATGAGCATGACCCTCGACTACAGCGATGCAGACATCGAGGCGGAGAGCGCGACCGGCAGCCTGGTGAAGCTCGCGCCGGTCGACAGCTCCGGCCAGCCGCTGGGTGTCACCACGGTCACGGTCGATCTTGGCAGCGGCAGTGAGATCACGGTGTTGCACGACAACACCACGCTGGCGTCGCTGGATTTCGACCTCGCGGCTTCCAACACCGTGAACCTGGGCGCGACGCCGCCCAGCGTCGTCGTATCACCGATCCTCTACGCCAGCGTCAATCCGACGGACCTGCCCACCTCCACGGCGATGGGCACCCTCACCGGAGTGGACCTCGCGGCGGGGACCTACGGTATCCAAGTGCAGCCGCTCCTCTATCTGGGCACCAAGACCTTCGGTTCCCTGACGGTGGCGACATCGTCCTCCACCAGCTTCGAGATCGGCGGCGCGCCTTTCACCGGCAGCGCGGGCCTGCAGGCACTGGCGGGCCAGGCAGCCGGCACGCCCACCCTGGCCTACGGCCAGTACAGTCCATCCGACGGCCGTTTCGAGGCAGAAGAGGTATATGCGGGTTCCAGTGTGCCCGGCGCCAGCCTCGACGCCGTGAACGGTTCGGTGCTGTCGCGCAGCGGCAGCCTGCTCACGGTGCGCGGCGTCGTCTATGTGCAAGCCACCGGCACGGTGCTCTACCACGCGCTGGTCACCGTCACCCTGGGTTCCAAGTCGGTGGTCTACAAGGCGGGTGAACCGGGCACCTTGCTCACGGTGGGCGACGTCTCCGTCGGCCAGCGGGTAGCGCTGCTCGGCACACTCACCAACACCAATCTCACGGCCCTGGCCCTGGATGCCGGCAGCGCCGACAAGGGCTATGTCCGGCTGGCCCCCACCGAAGTATCCGGCACCCTGGTATCGACCTCAGCCGGCCAGATCGTCCTCAATCTGGACGAGGTGAATCATCACCGCGTGGGCTGGTATGACTTCACCGGCACCGGCACCACATCAGTGGACGATGCCGACCCCTCGCTCTACCAGGTCGCGACCGGCTCTCTCAGCATCTCCTCGCTCACCGTCGGCTCGCCGGCGGAGGTGTGGGGATTCGTCAGCCCCTTCGGATCTGCACCGCCGGATTTCAACGCCGAGAGCGTCGGAGCCTACAAGCTCAGCGGCGCCCGCATCATGGCGAGCTGGCGGCCGAATGGAACTGCCACGCCGTTCAGCGTGGCGACCTCCAGCCAGCTGTCCCTCGACCTCGCGGATCCGGACCTCGGACCCCTGGAAGTGCTGCGCCGCGGCAGCGACATGGTGGCCCTCAGCTCGCTGCCGGCGTCGCCGCTCATCGAGCCGCCGTCCAGCGGTCTCGGGGGCTATGCCATCCGCCAGAACGGCGTGGTCACGGTCTACGTGAGTTTCTCGGCGTTCGTCACTGATCTGCAGGGCAGGCTCGCGGCGGGCGGCAAGCTGACCATGTTCTTCGCCACCGGCGGTTACGCCAGTGGCACCTTCACCGCGACGCGGATCGCCGCCGCCATCAAGTGATCGGGAGACCGGTGCGGCTTCGCGCCGCACCGGCTCTCAGCGGCGGCCTCTGCCGCCTCCGCCGCTTCGACGCCGGTCGCCGCCCCCGCCGCGGCGTCCTCCGCCACCCCCGCGGCCGCCGCCGTGATGGATCGGCCGGTTGCGTTCCCGCTTCTCCGGCGGCGCCAGCTCCGGCATCAGATCGCCACTCAGGACGCCGCGCGGGATGGGATGGCCGATGTACTTCTCGATGTCCGGCAGCGAGAACGAATACTCCTCGCAGGCGAAGCTGATGGCATCGCCGAAGGCGCCGGCCCGCGCGGTGCGGCCGATGCGATGCACGTAGTCCTCCGCGTCCTGCGGCAGGTCATAGTTGAACACGTGGCTCACGTCGGGGATGTGCAGGCCGCGGGAGGCCACGTCGGTGGTGACGAGCACCGGCAGCTCGCCGGCGGTGAACTCGCGCAGCAGGCGCAGGCGCTTGTTCTGCGGCACGTCGCCCGAGAGCACCTCGCTCTTGTAGCCGTTGCCGTTGAGCCAGGCCACCAGGTCCTCCGCCACGCGCTTGGTGTTCACGAACACCATGGTCCGGTGCGGGTCGATCTTGCGCAGCAGGCCCACCAGCAGCGCCACCTTCTCGTTGGTGGCGGGGAAATACAGCACCTGGCGCACGTTGTCGGCGGTCACCTTGTCCGGCTCGATGCGCACGAACTCCGCGTTGTTCATGTGCTCGTAGGAGAGCTCCAGCACGCGGTGGGAGAGGGTGGCGGAGAACAGCATGGAGAGGCGCTGGGTCGGGTGCGGCAGCCGGCGCAGCAGGAAGCGCACGTCCGCGATGAAACCCATGTCGAACATGCGGTCCGCCTCGTCCAGCACCAGCACCTCGGCGTTGTGCAGGTCGAACACGTGCTGCTTCATGTAGTCGATGAGGCGTCCCGGCGTGCCGATCAGCAGGTCCACGCCCTCGGCCACGCGGTTGCGCTGCTTCTCGTAGTCCTCGCCGCCGTAGACCACCGCCATGGAGAGGCCGCTGTGCTGCCCCAGCACCAGCGCGTCCTTGTGGATCTGCACCGCCAGTTCGCGCGTCGGCGCGATCACCAGCGCGCGCGGCTGGTCCTTCTTGCGGTTGGTGGGGGCGGGGTGGGAGAGCAGGCGGTTGAAGAGGGCGAGCAGGAAGGCGGCGGTCTTGCCGGTGCCGGTCTGTGCCTGTCCGGCCACGTCGCGCCCGGCCAGCGCGATGGGCAGCGCTTCGGCCTGGATGGGGGTGCAGGCCTTGAAGCCGGCTTCCCGCACGCTCTGCAACAGCGGCTCGGCCAGGCCCAGGCTCTCGAACTGGAGGTCGCTCACGCGCGGGTCCTGAGGGTTAGCGGCGGGGCTTGCATTCTGCTTCCGGTTGGGCTCAAATATTGTAAATGTCTTGACGCCCGCTGCCCCCGGACGGGCTTTATTCCGAAGCAATCCACCAAGTACGACACCTGGCGCAGCAGCGGCCGCGATATTGTGCCTTAACCGGCACGTCCCGTCACATCTCATCCCGCCGGACCCCCATCGGAATGTCACGCGCCTGCCGCAGCCCCAAGGTGGAACCACCCAAGCCGTTTTAGGAGGCTTTTCGACCGTGAGCGACCAAATCGTCCATACCAGTGATGCCAATTTCGACAACGACGTGCTCAAGTCCAGCGTGCCCGTGCTGGTGGACTACTGGGCCGAGTGGTGCGGCCCCTGCAAGATGATCGCCCCCACCCTCGACGAGATCGCCAGGGACTACCAGGGCAAGCTCAAGATCGCCAAGGTCAACGTGGACGAGAACCCCCAGGTCACCCAGAAGTTCGGCATCCGCAGCATCCCGACCCTCATGATCTTCAAGGACGGTTCGGTGCAGGCCCAGAAGGTGGGCGCCATGTCCAAGTCGCAGCTCTCCGCCTTCATCGAGACCAACCTCTGATCCCCATGCGCGACATCCTCTCCCACTCCACCCCATCCCGCCCGGTTCCCGCCGGGCTCAGATAAGCAAGAACCAGGGACCACCCTCATGAACCTGACTGAACTGAAACGCAGCCCGGCCGAGAAGATCATCGAGCTGGCCGAATCCATGGGCCTCGAAGGCATGGCGCGGTCGCGCAAGACCGACGTCATCTTCTCCATCCTCAAGGCCCACTCCCGCAACGGCGAGGAGATCTCCGGCGACGGCGTGCTCGAGATCCTGCAGGACGGCTTCGGCTTCCTGCGCTCCGCCGAAGGCTCCTACCTGGCCGGCCCGGACGACATCTACGTCTCCCCCAGCCAGATCCGCCGCTTCAACCTGCGCACCGGCGACACCGTGGCCGGCAAGATCCGCCCCCCCAAGGAGGGCGAGCGCTACTTCGCGCTGCTCAAGGTGGATCACATCAACTACGATCCGCCCGAGCACGCCAAGAACAAGGTGCTGTTCGAGAACCTGACGCCGCTGTTCCCCAAGCGCCGCATCAAGATGGAGCGCGGCAACGGCTCCACCGAGGACATCACCGCCCGCGTCATCGACATGGTGGCGCCCATCGGCATGGGCCAGCGCGGCCTCATCGTCTCGCCGCCCAAGGCCGGCAAGACCATGATGCTGCAGAACATCGCCCAGAGCATCGCCGCCAACTACCCCGATGTCTACCTCATCGTGCTGCTCATCGACGAGCGGCCCGAGGAAGTCACCGAGATGCAGCGCTCCGTGAAGGGCGAGGTCGTGTCCTCCACCTTCGACGAGCCCGCCACCCGCCACGTGCAGGTGGCCGAGATGGTGATCGAGAAGGCCAAGCGCCTGGTCGAGCACAAGCGCGACGTGGTCATCCTGCTGGATTCCATCACGCGCCTGGCGCGCGCCTACAACACCGTGGTGCCGGCCTCCGGCAAGGTGCTCACGGGCGGTGTGGACGCCAACGCCCTGCAGCGCCCCAAGCGCTTCTTCGGCGCGGCGCGCAACATCGAGGAGGGCGGCTCGCTCACCATCC
>DATIVR010000121.1:0-10064 GCA_035465695.1 Gammaproteobacteria bacterium | reverse complement strand
CACACGACTCAATGCGTGACCGGAGTGCCGGCCGCTTCGGCCTGCAGCTGAGTCTCGAACGCCGTGCGTGATTGCACCACGAAGTCCCGGTAACCCTGCGGATCCATGAAGGGATTCGGGTCGCCGGGCTTCGAGGCACGCAGGCGTGCCGCCTTCTGTTGCAGGTCGAAACTCGAACCGTGCTCCGCCAGGAACACGTCGCACGGCAAGGCTGCTAGGAGCCGGAAGCTCCGGGCGAAATCCGCAGCCGCGTCCGGATAATCCGGGTTGCCGGTGAGCTTGTCCGGCAGCGTCATCTGGCAGGCGAATACCACCGGATGGGATATGCCCGCTTCCCGGATCACCGTGGTCCAGGTGGTGCATCCCGGCGTATGGCCGGCGGTGAGATGGGCCGTGAGCGTGACGCCACCCAAGTTCACGGTGTCGCCGTCATGCAACACCCGGTCCACCTTGATGGAATCGAAGAGGTGCCGGTCCCCGCGGTAGAAGGTGCCCTGGCCCGCATGCTCCAGCGGCTGCACTTCCTGTGCCATGGCCGCGAACCTCGCGCCGGAGTCCGCCTTGAGTTTCGCCAGGCCGCCGGCATGGTCCGGGTGCGCATGGCCGTTGAGCAGCCACTTCACGTCCGTGACCTTGAAGCCCAGTGCCTGGATATTCGCTTCGATCATGGGCGCCGTCTCGGCGAAGCCGCCGTCCAGCAGCAGCATGCCCTGGGGCGTGACCATGAGATAGGAGGCGACGTCCGAGGCGCCGACGTAATAGATGTCACCCGCGATGCGGAACGGCGGCATCGGCTGGTTCTTGGCGGCGGACTCGGGACTCAAGGCCCCCGCCGCGGCCGGGCACAGGCACGCCACGAGGCAAAACGTGCGGAGCAGTCTCATGCCGATCCTTCGGTTTGGTTAGGGGATGAGACCCTGCGACCACACTGAAGGTTCAGGCGCGGGAACGCGTCAGTGCTTGAAGGGCTTCTTGCCGGGGACCTGGTTCAGCAGCAGCCAGTACATGCCGAGCTGGCTCACCACGCCCACGAAGTCCGCGAACACGATGGGCTTGCGCACGTAGCTGTTGGCGCCGCTGTTGTAGCTGCGGACCATGTCTTCATCCTCGCTGGAGGAGGTGAGGATCACCACCGGGATGGAGCGGGTCCTCTCGTCCTTGCGCATGCGGTTCAGCACGTCGATGCCGTTGAGCTTCGGCAGCTTCAGGTCCAGCAGCACCACCGTGGGCATGCGCCGGGTGTCGCGGCCGGCGTGGCTGCCGGTGCCGAACAGGAAGTCCAGCGCCTCGGCGCCGTCGCGCACCACCTCCACGTCATTGGCGAGTCCCGCCTGGCTCAAGGAGCGCAGCGTCATCTCCTCGTCGTCCGGGTTGTCCTCCACTATCAAGATCATCATCTCGTCCATGTCCGATCCTCGTGATCTGTCGTTAAGCGTCCGTACCCGCCGGCCGCCGCGGGTCTTCCTGCAGCGTGAAGAAGAAGGTGGCCCCGCCGCCGGGCTTGGCCTGGCACCAGATGTCGCCGCCATGGCGTGTCACGATGCGATGCACCGTGGCGAGCCCGATGCCGGTGCCGGGGAACTCATGCATGCCGTGCAGGCGCTGGAACGGGCCGAACAGCTTGTCGGCATAGGCCATGTCGAAGCCGGCGCCGTTGTCGCGCACGAACATCACCTTGCGCTCTCCTTCCTGCATCATGCCGAATTCCACCCGCGGATGCTCGGTCTTGGAGCTGAACTTCCAGGCATTCCCCAGCAGGTTCTCCAGTGCCACCCGCACCAGCCGCACGTCGGCGTCCACGCGCACGCCGTCCCACACCGAGGTATCCACCTTGCGTTCCGGATCGCGCTGCTGCAGCTCGTGCAACACCTGCTGCGCCAGCGCGCTCACATCCACGTCGACGCGGTTCAGTTGCAGCCGCGTGATGCGCGACAGGCTCAGCAGGTCCTCGATGAGTTGGCCCATGCGCGAGGCGCCGTTGCGGATGCGATCCAGGTAGCCTTTGGCCTGTGAGTCCAGCTGGGGGCCATAGTCCTGCAGCAAACGCTGGCTGAAACCGTCCATGGCGCGCAGCGGCGCGCGCAGGTCGTGGGACACCGAGTAGGAGAACGCCTCTAGCTCGCCGTTGATCTCCTCCAGCTTACGGGTGCGGTCGCGCACCCGCTCCTCCAGTTCCTGGTTGAGCCTGTAGATCTCCTCCTCGGCGCGGCGCCGGTCGTCTATGTCCGAGACGGTGCCGATCCATTCGCGGAACTCGCCGGCGCCGTCGTGCACGGCCACCGGCCGCAGGCTCACGATGCGGTACTGGCCGCTGGCCGCCTGCCACAGGCGCAGCTCGATGTCCGGCGCCTGGCGGCCGCGGCTGGCCTCGCCGATGAAGCGCTCCAGTACTTCCAGGTCCTCCGGGTGAAAGGCGCGGCGCCAGCCGCTGCCCCGGTATTCGTTGGGACCCTGGCCGGTATAGGCCTCCCACGAGGGCTGCTCGCCCTCGAATTCCCACTGGCGGTTCGCCACCCACACCACCGTGGACAAGGTGGAGACCAGCGCGCGGTAACGCTTCTCGCTGGTGCGCAAGGCCAGCTCGGCGCTCTTGCGTTCGGCGATCTCGTGGCCCAGTTCCCGGTTGGAGGCTTCCAGCGCCTCGGTGCGTCCGCCGATCTCGCCCAGCATGCGGTTGAAGGCGTCCACCAGGTAGCCGATCTCGTCATCGGTGCTCTTCTTGGCGCGTAAGCCGTAGTCGCCGCGTTCCACCACCTGCTGTGCCAGTCCCGTGATGGAGAGGATCGGCCGCGTCACCGTGAGCTGCATCCACAACGAGAGCAGCAGCGCCACCATCAATGCCAGGCTGCCGACCCCCAGCACGATCCCCAGGTAGCTGCGGGCCCGGTCGTAGATGTTGTAATGGGCGTGCAGGTAGATGAAGCCCACGATCTCGTGGCTATCGTCGATGATGCGGCGGTTCACGAACACGTCCTGCCCGGAGAAGCGCACGTCGTCCTCGCCGCCGCCCAGCTGCGGATACGTCTCGGGCGCCGCACCGTCGCGTACGTAATGGCCGAACATCGCACCGCGGCCGTTATAGACCGCCGCGGCGTCGATGAGCGGCCGCGCCTTCAGCAACGCCAGGTTGTCGTTGGCCGCCTTGGGGTCGTCGAACTGCAGGGCGGGGGTACAGGCGCGGCCGATGAGCTCCGCCTGGGTTCCCAGGTCCTGGGTCAGATTGGCGCGGGTGGTGTGCAGGTCGTAGGCCAGGAGCGAGGCGCCGGTGATCGCGATGGCCACCAGGCTCGTCAGCAGCACACCGATGAACAGCTTGAGACGGACCGAGCGTAGGCGCGGGAACACCCTCATGGCTTGGCGCCGATGACCTTGTCCGCGACCGACAGGAGCTGTGAGCTCATCTTCACGCCGTCCCGCTCGGCCACATCCAGCGCGATATCGAAACGCACCCGGTCGTTGACGAGCACGAAGGTCACGTCCGCGCCCATACCCAGGCCGCCGGCGCCTTCGGTCACGGTCACCGTCGGCCTGTTGTGCAGCGCCTGGATCATCGCGTCGCCGTGCTCAGTGCCTGCCGCCACGAACAGCAGGTGCATGCCCTGCGTATCCTGTCCGGACCGCACGGTCTTCACCACCACCGGGCGGCCGTTCACGTTGCGCCCCGCCACCAGTGTCGAGAGCTCATCGGCCATGTCATCGTCGCCGGCCACGCCGATCACCAGTGGGCTGTCTTGGGAGGCGAATGAGGTCGCCGGCCACGAAATATAGGCACCGAACTTGAAGAGGTACGCTGCCTCGATACGGCGTTGTGCCACAAGCGTGTCGTCGTCGGCCCACGCCGGAGCGTTGGAGGCCGCAGCGAGCACCGTCCCCCACAGCAAAGCCGCGAGCAGGGCTCGCGGCCTGAGGAGGCGCGCTGGTTTCATTGACGCCACGTCAACTTGAGATACAGGCCGCGACCGAACTGCGTTACCGGTCCCTGCGGGTTGTACTCCGTGTGCGCCGGCCCGAACAGGTTCTGCGCCAGCAGTGACAACTCGAGCCGCTGGGTCCAATCCCACCCCAGTCGCAGGTCGCCGGTCGTGTACGCCGGGATGTAGGGGTTTGGCGTCACATCGCTGTGGCTTGGCAGCGCACCGCTGTGGCGTACCGTGGCGTCCAGTTCCAGACCGTCGGCGAAGTCGTAACTGGAGCGCAGGCTCCACCACTCCGGCGCATCTTCACCTTCCGAGGGGATGCTGTTCGGAGCGGTATTGGGCGCCAGAGCGAAATTCTGGTGCAGCGCGCTGTAGCCCAACTGCAGGCGCCAGTCCTCGACAGGCTTGTAGGTGACCCACGTCTCGAAGCCGTTCTCCCTGAGCGTCATGCCATTACCGAGCGTGACCTGCAGGGGCGTGGTCGATACCACGGTGGTGGTGCGCAGGTGCATGTAGTCGTTGTGATACACGGCCGCGGAATAGGACCAGTCGCCCCAGTCGGAGCGGAAGCCCAGCTCATAGACGTTCACGGTCTCGGAGGTAAAAGCCCCGGTGGGCGCGAGGAAGTAGGGGGGCTTCGCCGGCGCATACCAGTTGGTGTCCAGCCGCGCCGGTTCGCGCACCGCTCGGCTGGCGGCGAGCCAGCCGAGCAGGGTCGGTGCCGGCTGCCAGGCGAGACGCAGGTTCGGCAGGAATTCATAGCCGGTGTAGGGCCCGCGTTCCAGCCGCGCGCCGCCGATCAGGCGCCAGGCCTCGGCGAGCTGGATCTGGTCCTGACCGAACAGGCTGCTCCAGGCTTGCCGCGTCGAGGCCGGATAGAAGGTGATGACCGAACCCGGGATGTTGTCCCACGCGTCCCAGGCATAACGATAGCTGGCACCCCAGGTGAGTTCATGCTTGCCGATGGCAGGCAAGGTCTGCTGCAACTCGATGTCGGTGATGTCCAGGGTGTCGCCGTAGTTGTTTGGCTGCAAGCGATGCGCATGGTCGTAGTAGGCGAGCACATCCAGGTCCGAGCCGCCGCTGAGCTGACGGTCCCAGCGTCCCAGAAGGTTGAAACCGGTGGCCTGTCCCTGCCCGGGCAGGGCCTGGTCCTCCCTGGCCGCGTAGGCATCGCCTTGCAGGGTGAACGCCTGGCTCCAATCGGAACGGAAACCGGCCTGAGCGAGCCTCACGCCGTCATGTTGCGGCGCTCCCGTCGCCGTGTCGCTGGCATAGGTGTCCTTATACATGGCATAGACGCGGTAAGCCTCGTCACCGGAACCACCGCCGTGACGCACAGCGGCATCCGTGCCCCGGCGTCCGCCGCCAGCGCTCGCCAGATCGCCGCGCGTGTCCGCGGCTTTCTTGGTGATGATGTTGATGACGCCGTTCACCGCGTTGGTGCCCCAGAGGGTGCCGCCGGGGCCGCTGATCACCTCGATATGATCCACGTCCTCCAGCATCACGTTCTGCACCTCCCAGAAGGTGCCGGAGAAGATCGGGCTGTAGACGATGCGGCCATCGATCAGGACCAGGAGCTTGTCGGAATAGGTCTCGTTGGAGCCCCGCGCCGAGATCGCCCAGCTGTCCGCGGTCGCCTGGCCCACTTCCAGATTGGGGGCCAACCTCAGTGCTTCCGGGAGCGTGCGCGCGCCGGAGCGGCGGATGTCGTCGCTGGTGATGACGTAGACCGACGCGGCGGCATCCGCCAATGGTTCGGCGTGCTTGGACACCGAGGTCACCGGCAGGTTGGCGAGCTCCTGCAGCGAGAGGTCCGCCAGGCTGTCCGCATGGTCCAGCGCGAAGGCGGCCGGCGCGAGGCTCACCAGCAGCGCGGCCAGCACCGCTACGCAACAGGTCCGGGGAGCCAACCTCATGCCTGGCAATTCGTCAGATCTCGTTCCATCGAAACCACAACAGCCATGCATGAGGTCACCCCTTGATATGCCTTACCGACCGTCCCGTCGGCGCCTTGCTGATTCCATCCCTGTCAGACCGCCGAGGATTGGAACCTCGCGGTTTCCTGCGGAGTGGTTTATGTCGTGTAACGAAGGATTGCGGATATTCGCCGCTACAGGAATCAGGTATTTACCTGAAACCCGTGCTGCGCGGATGAGCTCCGGTCATATAAGTAAGGGCACTCCCGCAGGGGGCGCGAGTGCCTCAGGGGGTGTTGGGGCCGCCGGGCAAGACCGCCTGCGGCCGACTCACCGCGTCGCCGTCCTCGTGCTTGAGGCCGGCGAACACCAGGGTCGACACCACCGTCATCGCCCCCAGCACCAGGAAGCCCTTGTGGATGCCGTGGATCATCTGCGCCGGATCCGCATGGAAGCGGTCAGGGATGAAGGCCGCCGTGATCAAGGAAGCGGTGGCCACGCCGAAGCTGATGGACATCTGCTGCAGGGTGCTGGCGATGGTGGAGGCGCCGCTGGTCTGCCGCGAGCTGACGTCGGCGAATACCAGCGTGTTCATGGCGGTGTACTGGAGCGAGGAGAAGAAGCCGTAGGCGAACACTTCCATCACCACCAGCCAGATAGGCGTCTTGGCGCTGATGGTGGCGAACAAGGCGATCATCCCGCCGATCATCAGGGTGTTGCCGATGAGTACCCGCCGGTAGCCGAGACGCCTGAGGATCTTGGGCATGGTGAGTTTCAGGCTCATGGCCGCGAAGGCCTGCGGCATCAGCAGCAGGCCCGACTGCACCGGCGTGAAGCCGAGTCCCACCTGGTACAGCAACGGGAACAGGAACGGGATGCCGCCGATGCCCACCCGCGTGATGAAGCCGCCGCTCACCGCGGCGCGAAAGGTGCGGATGCGCAACAGCGCGAGATGCAATAGCGGGTGGCTGGCGGTGCGCGCGTGCAGCGCGTAGCCCGCCAGCAACGCCGCGGCGATCACCAAGAGCCCCGTGACCTCGCGTCCGCTCAGGGTGTGTTCGCCGAACACTTCCAGCACGTAGGAGAGCAGCGCTACGCCGGAGCCGAACAGGATCATGCCCACCACGTCCAGGCGGTGGCTGCGCCGTTCCCGGTAATCCGGCATGTGCAGGTACACGAAGTACAGGCCCAACAGGCCGATCGGGATGTTGATGAAGAAGATCACCCGCCAGTGCAGGTAGCCCACGATCAAGCCGCCGGCGATGGGGCCCAGCATCGGACCCACCAGTCCCGGGATGGCGATGAAGCTCATGGTGCGGATCAGTTCCGAGCGGGCGAAGGTGCGCACCACGGTGATGCGGCCCACCGGGATCATCATGGCCCCGCCCATGCCCTGCAGGATGCGGCAGGCCACCAGCTCGTGGATGTTGACGCACAAGCCGCACATGAAGGAGCCGAGGGTGAAGAGGCTGATGGCATAGAAGAACACGCGCCGCGTGCCGAAGCGGTCCGCCACCCAGCCGCTCACCGGGATGAACACGGCCAGCGCCAGGGTATAGCTGGAGAGCACCGCCTTCATGCTGAGAGGCACCACGTCCAGCGCTTGCGCGATGGCGGGCGCCGCGGTGTTCAGGATGGTGGTGTCCAACGACTCCATGAAGAACGCCACCGCCACCAGCCAGGGGAGGAACTTCCGGCTTACGCTGTCGCGCGGGATGGCGGTGACGGGAGTGGTATGGCCGCTGGGTTTGTTCTTGTCCATGTCCTGCCGAGACTGTACACCAGCAGGCAGTCAGGCGCGGGCTATGTGACAGAACTCCGTCGCGGGCTCATACCAGGTAGTGGTCCACCAGCAACGCCGCGAACAGCAACGCGAGATACCAGATGGAATACCGGAACAGTGTCATGGGTACGCGTTCGTCGTCGCTCACCAGCATCCATGCCGCCAGTCCCACATAGGTTCCACCCAGCACGAGGGCGGCCATGAGATAGGGCAACCCGCTCATATGGATGGCGTAAGGCAGCACGCCGATGGCTGCCAGCAGCAGGGTGTAGATCAGAACCTGCACCTTGGTGTAGGCGACGCCGTGTGTCACCGGTAGCATCGGGACGTCAGCCTTGGCGTAATCCTCGCGCCGTGCGATGGCCAGCGCCCAGAAATGCGGCGGCGTCCAGACCAGGATGATGAGGAACAACAACAGCGCGCCTGGCGCCACATGTCCCGTGACCGCCGCCCAACCCAGGAGCGGTGGCGCGGCGCCGGCGGCGCCGCCGATCACGATGTTCTGCGGGGTGCGCCGCTTCAGGAACACGGTATAGATGACCGCGTAACCGATCAGCGAACAGAAAGTGAGCACCGCCGTGAGCGGATTCACCAGTCCCGCCAGCAGCAACATCGAGGCAGCCGTCAGCGCCAGCGCATAGGCCAGCGCTTGGGGTTCCGTAAGCCTGCCTGTGGGCAGCGGACGATGCCGGGTCCGGTACATGAGCGCATCGATTCGCCGGTCCATGAGGTGGTTGATGGCGGCGGCGCCGGAGGCTGCGAGACCGATGCCCAGGGTCCCGAACAGGAGCTTCGATAGCGGCGGCCAGCCGGGCACTGCCAGGAACATGCCCACCACCGCGGTGAACACGATCAGCGACACCACCTTGGGTTTGCCGAGCTCCAGGTAGTCCCGCCACGCCGGGCGGCTCGTTATCGTGCCGGCTTGCAGCGAAGGCCCGAACCAGCGCATCAGAACGTATACACCAGGCGCAGGCGGTCTTCCTTGAAGGTGTTGCGGCCGCCGAAGCCGTTGCGGAAGCCGATGTCGTCGCCGATGGAGAAGCCGCGCTTGTCGTCCGTGAACTTCCAGATGAAGCCGATGTCGATGCCGTTGCTGGACTGGTCGGGCACCAACTGGCCGTTGAGCAGGCTGTTGCCGGCGAAGTGCTGCGGTCCGGAATAGTCGTACAAGGAACCGTTGGTGCCATAGTCCGCCACGTAATGGACCCACTTGCCATGCAACGTCAGTTGCCTGCCGAGGTGCACGTCGCCCTGGATGCCGTAGGCATGACCCGGCCCAAGGTTCTCCAGTCCGTCGTTGATGGTGTCGTCGTAGAGTACGGCGCTGAAGTCCGTGTAAGGATGCAGCAGGCCGCCATTGCGGAAACTGCCGGCGCTGGAGGGCGACCACTCGCCCACCAATGCCACGTCGCCCCCTCCCGTATCACTGGCGAAATTCATGCCGACCTGCAGGCCGTACACGTTGGCGTCCACGGACCCCGCGAAGGCCGCGCCCGAATCGCTCTCGTGGGCATACTGGGCCATCACGAATGGCCGGGCACCCTCGCTGCGCCACTGGAAGCCGCCTTCGTAATATTGCATCGCGGCGTAGTCGAAGAACTGGTAGAACCAGGCCCGCGCCATCACGTCGCCTGCGTCCAATCCGTGCTGGTACTGGGCGCCCGCCGTGAAGAAGCCGGGGGTGGTGGGGGGGATGGCCGGATCCGCCGCGTTCAGCCCCGGTCCGTAGCGGTTGGTGTCGGTGAATTCGTTGTTGAAGCGGCTCTCATAGCGGCTGATGCGCGCCAGGAAGATATTCAGGTCCGGATCGCCGGGCTTCGAATCCGCCTGGAACGGCAGCAGCACCGCGGTGTCGAAGGGTCCCGGCGGATTGCCGTCCGGCGTGCGGTCGTCGAACGTATCCGGCGGCGGGGCATGTGAGTCGAGCACGTGCAACGACACCGAAAGGCCATAGAAGGAGCGCGGCACGGCGGTGAACATGTCGGGGGCGGCGAAAGGCGTGTTCAAGAGCTGCCGTCCGAAACGGACCTGCACGATGGACTTCTGGAACTGGAGGAAGGATTCGGCGAGCTGGTTGAGGGGCCGTACCTCGGAGTTCGGCACCGCGTAGGGGATGAGCCGCTGTTCGGTGAACACCGAGAGGCCGGCGCTGAAGCCCGCCACGCTGCCGCTGCGCAGCAGCACGTCGCCGCCGAGGAAGGTGGCCTGGTCGTCGTGGTTGCTATCCTGGCGCTGGTTCGGATACGGCTCGTTCTCGAAGTTCCAATGCCGGTAGTCGTAGATGCGCGCGCGGCCGGAGACGCTGCCATCCATCAGTTGCGACCAGACGCTGTCGTCTGTTGCTCCGCCTTCGGTGTCGGCGTAGGTGGCCAAGGGGAAGGCGATCGACAACGCCAATACCAGACACAGGATCATGAACATCAGGGACCTCCGGGGGATGCG
>DATIVR010000120.1:0-8078 GCA_035465695.1 Gammaproteobacteria bacterium | reverse complement strand
CTGCACCTCGCTGCCGATCTCCGCCACCGTGCCCACGAACTCGTGGCCCACGGTCATGGGCACCGGGATGGTCTTCTTCGCCCAGTCGTCCCAGTTGTAGATGTGGATGTCGGTGCCGCAGATGGCGGTCTTGCTGATCTTGATCAGCAGGTCGTTGTGCCCGATCTTCGGACGCGGCACATCCTGTAACCAAATTCCCTCTTGGGCTTTCGCTTTAACGAGAGATCTCATCTATTTCTCCAGTTCGTCATTCCGGCCTTGGCCGGGATGCTGTTCCATCCAGTCCGTCATTCCGGCGAAGGCCGGAATCCAGCTTGCTAAATCAGTTTCCCCATCTACAGGGATGTCTCTCAGATCACGCCTAGCTTCTTGCCCACTTTGGCAAAAGCGGCGACGGCCTTATCTATATGTTCGAATTCATGCGCCGCGCTCATCTGGGTGCGGATGCGCGCCTGGTCCTTCGGCACCACCGGGAAGGAGAAGCCGATCACGTAGATGCCTTCCTTCAGCATCTCGTCGGCCATGGTCTTGGCGAGCTTTGCGTCCCCCAGCATCACCGGGATGATGGGGTGGTCTGCGCCCGCCAGCTTGAATCCCAGCTTCTGCATGCCGTCGCGGAAGCGCTTGCTGTTGGCATGCACCTTCTTGCGCAGGGAATCGTCCGCCTCCAGCATGTCCAGCACCTTGATGGAGGTGGCGGCGATCACCGGGGCCAGGGTGTTGGAGAAGAGATAGGGGCGCGAGCGCTGCCGCAGCCACTCCACGATCTCCTTGCGCGCCGAGGTGTAGCCACCGGAGGCTCCGCCCAGCGCCTTGCCGAGGGTGCCGGTGAGGATGTCCACGCGGCCCATCACGCCGCGGAACTCATGGCTGCCTCGGCCCTTCTCGCCCATGAAGCCCACCGCGTGGGAGTCGTCCACCATCACCAGCGCCTGGTACTTGTCCGCCAGGTCGCAGATGGACTTCAGGTCGGCGATGATGCCGTCCATGGAGAACACGCCGTCGGTGGCGATGAGCTTGTAGCGGGCGCCGGCGGCATCCGCTTCCTTGAGCTTCGCCTCCAGGTCCGCCATGTCGTTGTTGTTGTAGCGGAAGCGCTTGGCCTTGCACAGGCGCACGCCGTCGATGATGGAGGCGTGGTTCAGCGCGTCGCTGATCACCGCGTCCTGCTCGTCCAGGATGGTCTCGAAGAGACCGCCGTTGGCGTCGAAGCAGGACCCGTAGAGGATGGTGTCTTCCATGCCCAAGAACTTGGAGAGCCGCGCTTCCAGTTCCTTGTGCACCGTCTGGGTGCCGCAGATGAAGCGCACCGAGGACATGCCGAAGCCGTACTTGGGCAGGGACTCCTGGGCCGCCTTCACCAGCGCCGGATGGTCCGAGAGCCCCAGGTAGTTGTTTGCACAGAAGTTCAACACTTCCGCGCCGCCCTGCACCTGGATCGCCGCCTGCTGCGGCGAGCTGATCACCCTTTCCGCTTTGTATAAGCCCTGCTCGTGGAGGGCCTGGGTCTGTTGGCTAAGGTTGGACAGGAAGGACGGGTTCAAAGCGGGGCACTCCAGGCCAAAAAATGCGCGGCGCATTATACCAGTGGCGCCGGGGGCGAGGCCGGGTCCTATATCATGGGAAGAGAGGCTATTACAGCATCATGTCCATCGCCGAACCCCACGACAGTCACCAGGAATTGGCGTCGCAAGACGCTGAATATGCACGCCTGCTGCGGCAGGATCCCCGTCAGGTGGATGCCTGGCGCATGCGGTCACGGCTCGCCCTGCAGCGGCGCGACAATGCCGCGGCGGCGCAGTTGTTGGAAGAAGCTCTCCGACATAACCCTAACGAACCGGCATTGCTGGAGGATCTCGCGCGGCTGCATCTGCTACGGCGCGCGCCCGATGCCGCACGCCCCCTCGTCAAACAGCTCATCGGCTCCGGCAGCAGCACACCGGAACATGCCTTCTTCCAAGGTCGCCTTGCGTGGCTGGAAGGGGATCACGAAAGCGCCATCGGCTTCTTCCGGCAGGCCGTGGAGCGACAGCCCGATGAATCGCGTTTCCTGACCTCGCTGGTGCAATCGCTGGTGAGCCTGGATCAGTTACCGGAAGCGCTGCGTTACATCGCCCGCTTCGGCGCCACAGGAGGCTCCGCCGAGATGCTGAGCCTCATCGCCCTGTATCGCTTCGATACCTCAGGCGCCGAGATGGCGCTGGAAGCGGTGCGTTACGGCCTGCAGCAGTCGCCGGTCCATCCCACTCTCCGCTACCTGTACGCCGCCTTGAATATCTTGGCGGGGCGGCCGGAGGAGGCGGAGTCCTCCATCGCCATCATCGAGAACGACGAGACGATGGGTCCGCACTGGCGCGGCTTCACCTACGCTCAGGCGCAGCGCGGCGCGACGTTCTGCGGCCTGGAATCCACGGTGTTGCGGCGTAGCCTCACTGAAGCGCCCTCGACGGGCGGCGTCGCGGAATTCGGCGTCTATCACGGGCTCTCGCTGCGCCGGCTGGCGCAGCAGGTCGCCACACCCCTCCATGGATTCGACAGCTTCGAGGGCATCCCGGAGGATTGGAAGCCCGGCGAACCCAAGGGCAGTTACAGCACCGGCGGCCGCGTCCCCGAGATGCCGGCCCACGTCACGCTGCATCGCGGCTGGTTCGAGGATACGTTGCCCGGCTTCGTAGCCTCACAGCAGGAGCCGTTGCGCTTCGTGCACGTGGACTGCGATCTCTACAGTTCCACCCGCACCGTGCTGGAAGGCTTGCGGCCACTCTTGCAGCTGGGCACGGTGCTGCTCTTCGATGAATACCTCGGCTTCGAGGGTTACGAACAACACGAGTTCCGCGCCTGGCAGGAGTTCGTGAAGCGCCACGGCATCCGGTACGAGTATGTGGCTTTCGAACTTATCGCCAAGCAGGCCGCAGTCCGGATCACGCAGCTGTGAGATTGCTAGCCCCTCCCCGGGGGGGCTGGGCAGCATCGGTTCCCTATGATGGAATCTCGGCAGGTAAGGACGGAGGTTGTCACAAAACTGTCACTCACCCCCCCCTCCCGGTCCCTGTCGGTAGATCGGCAGGGCAGTAGAGATACAGCAGTGAAGACGTATGGTACGGAAGCGATACAACAAGCAAAGCTAAAGGGATAACAAAATGAAGATCATTCTGCTCGCGCTGTTCATGTGCACAATCACCTTATTTGCCGCACCGGCGGCCATCGCGGCACCCGGCAGCGGCGACAATTACTTTGTCGAAGCCAAGGTGGGTAGTGCCAGCATCTGGTCGGGTGGCACCCAGGCGTCCAGCCCGGAACTCCTGGGTGGATATCGATGGGACACTGGGAGCTTTGGAAAACTGGGTTTTGAATTGGGCTATGTAGATTTCAGTGAGATCGATTCAGGCACGCCCTCGATCTCATTCGCCTTCGGCGGTGCGACTTTCAAGGGGCGCGCGATCAAAGCCGGTGTGAACCTGAATTACACGATCGGACAATACTTGTACCTCGAACCCAGGCTCGGTCTGATGCGGTTGTCTTACACCGGTGTTCAACGCAACTTCCCTAACAACGATATAAATTACAGTGAGACCAAGATCGGTCACTATATCGGCATCGGGGTGGGGGCCTGGTTCACGCCCAACTTCGCGATGAGCCTTAACTTTGATAACCATACCGCTGATATCCTCGGCCAGACGCAGACGATCAACGTATTCTCGCTCGGTGCGCAGTTTCAGTTCTGATGTGCCACGGAATTCCATAGGCACCGCGTATGGCTGGCGATGCGATTCGTCTGGATAAGTGGTTGTGGGCCGCCAGACTGTACAAGACCCGCAGCTTGGCCACCGTCGCCATCAACGGCGGAAGAGTGCACGTGAACGGCGCGCGCGTGAAGCCGTCCCGGGATGCGCGGATCGGTGATGTCATCGCCCTCACGCGCGGCGAAGAGCCCATGGAGCTGGTGGTACGGGGCCTCTCAGACAAGCGTGGCAAGGCGGCTGAAGCCCAGTCTCTATACGAGGAGACAGCCGGCAGCAAAGAGGTCCGCGCCGCGCGGTCTGCACTGCGCAAGAGCAAGGCCCTCAAGAACCCCGCGCCCGAGAAGAGACCAGACAAGCGGGACCGGCGTCACATCATCAAGTTCACCCGCAAGGGAGAGATCTAGATGCCGAGACCTGTTACTCCCATCATCGCTGCCGACATCATCATCGAACTCCTGGACCAGCCGGGTCGCCCCATCGTGCTCATCGAGCGCAAGAACCCGCCGCTGGGCTGGGCCATCCCCGGCGGCTTCGTGGACGTGGGCGAGACCCTCGAGCACGCGGCCACGCGGGAGGCGGAGGAGGAGACGGGCCTCAAGGTGAAGCTCAAGGCCTTGCTGGGCAACTACTCGGATCCGAAGCGCGACCCCCGTGGCCATACGGTCACCGCCGTCTATGTGGCCGAGGCCCATGGCGCCCCGAAAGCCGGCGACGATGCCAAGGCGGTGCGTGCCTTCGATCCCATGCAGCCGCCGGCCTTGGCTTTCGACCATGCCTTGGTGCTCGCTGATTACCGCCGTTTCCGCGAGACGGGCATCCCGGCACCCCTCCGTCATCCCGGCGAAGGCCGGGATCCAGCTTCAGATTAGGCGCCTTGTGGCCGACGCCTCTTTTCTGGATTACGTCTTGGAACAGCTGGCGGAAGCCCGCGGAATGAAGGTTCGGCCTATGTTTGGCGGTCACGGTCTATATATAGATGGCAGCTTCTTCGGCATCGTCCACAAGGGTTCGGTGTATTTCCGCACCGACGAGGCCAGTCGCCCGGACTACGTGAAGGCCGGGAGCCGGCCCTTCAATCCAAAGGAGAAGGTCGAACTCCACCGCTATTACGAGGTGCCGGCCGATGTCTTGGAGGATTCCGCGGAACTCCTGGCATGGGCGAGGAGGGCCACCCAGACCCATGACTGATGCCTGGACAGCGAAAGCCGTCGCAACTCCTTGTATAATCCGCACTTTATTTTTGCAGACGCCGCCGCTATGGTCTTAAGCCCCCGCGTGAAAGTCGTCCTGGCGGCGGTGCTCTTGGGGCTGGCCTGGTTCGCATGCCTGGGCCACCGCGATCTCTTCCAGACCGATGAAGGCCGCTACGCCGAGATCCCGCGCGAGATGCTCGCCACCGGCGATTGGGTGACCCCGCGCCTGGACGGGCTCAAGTATTTCGAGAAACCGCCGCTGCAATATTGGGCCACGGCCGCCACCTACTCGGTGTTCGGCGAGTCGAACGCCACCTCGCGCCTGTGGACCGCGCTCATGGGATTCCTCGGCATCCTCATGACGGCGTTCGCCGCGAAGCGCCTCTTCAATACCCGCACCGCCTGGTGTGCCACGCTGGTGCTCACCGGCAGCGTCTATTACGCGATCATGGGGCACTTCAACACCCTCGATATGGGTGTGACCTTCTTCATGTGCGCCAGCCTGTTCGGCTTCCTCCTGGCCATGAATGCCGAGGACGCCAGGGCAGGCCGCATCTTCATGTATCTCGCCTGGGGCGCGGCAGCCCTGGCCACCCTGAGCAAAGGCTTGGAGGCGGTGGCGCTGCCCGGCGCGGTGTTCCTCCTCTACGTGGCCATCACCCGTGAGTGGCGCCGTTTCGCCCAGCTCCACTTCATCGGCGGGCTACTCATATATATAGTGATCGCCGCGCCATGGTTCCTGCTGGTGAGCGTCCGCAACCCGGATTTCGCCCAGTTCTTCTTCGTGCACGAACATTTCGAGCGCTTCCTCACCACCATCCATCACCGCGTGGAGCCCTGGTGGTTCTTCATCCCGATCCTGATCCTGGGATTGTTCATCTTCCTGCCGCAGTCGGTCCGGGCTGCGGCCGCCTTGGGCCGCCGCAGCACCTGGCGCGCCGAGCCCGGCCGCTTCAACAGCGTCTTGTTCCTGTGGCTGTGGTGCATCTTCATCTTCGTGTTCTTCTCGCTCTCGGACTCCAAGCTCGGCAGCTACATCCTGCCCATCTTCCCGGCGCTCGCGCTGCTGGTCGGCAACGAGCTGGCGACCTTACGCCGGCGCGACGCCATGCTGACGGCCTTCCTCTGTGCCGTGCTCACCGTGATCATCCTCTGGCAGATCCCAGAACTGCAGAAGCACACCGACAAGCTGCCGTTGGAGCTCTACCAGGCCTTCCTGCCCTGGGTCAGCATCGGCATCGCCTTCGTGCTGCTGACGTCGGTAGCGGGTTTCCTTCTGGCGTATTTCAACAAGGTGGGTGCAGGTCTCGCGGTCACCGCCATCGGCCTGTTCCTCGGGGTACAAGGCATCTCCACCGGCGCCCAGGCGCTGTCGCCGGCTTACTCCCAGCGCAGTTTGGCGGATCAGATGGCGCCCTACGTGAAGCCCGGCACCGTGCTCTACAGCCTGCAGGACTATCCCCAGTCGTTGCCGTTCTACCTCGGCAGGACCTTCACGGTGGCGGCATATAAAGGAGAGCTGGAGTTCGGCATCGACCAGGAACCCTCCAAGTGGATACCGGACCTGGACGCTTTTGCCGCACAATGGGCCTCGGCGCAGGATGCCGTGGCGGTGATGCCGCCCGAGACCTACACCGCCATGCAGCAGAAGGGGCTTCCCATGACCGTGATCGGCCGCGATCCGCAGCACGTCGCCGTGAGGAAACCGTGAACCTCATCGCCTTCGCGCTCGTGTTCACCGGGGTGATGCTCAACGCCGCCGCCCAGCTCCTGCTCAAGGCCGGGGTGCGGGACCTGGGCGTGATCCAGCTCACGCCCGCGACCATCTTCAACGCCGGGCTGAAGCTCGCGCTGGAACCGCACATCGTCGGCGGTCTGTTCTGCTACGCCATCAGCGTGGTGGTGTGGATCCTGGCCCTGTCCCGTGTGCCGGTGAGCATCGCCTATCCCATGCTCTCCTTGGGTTATGTGGTCACCGCCTTCATCGCCTGGGGGTTCATGGGAGAAGCGGTGAATGCCATGCGGATCACCGGCATCGGCATCATCATCGTCGGCGTCTTCCTCGTGGCGCGGAGTTAAGGGAAAGAGATGGACAAGAATTACCTGCCCTTCACCAAGCCCACCCTCGATGAGGAGACCATCCAGGGCGTGGCCGAGGTGCTGCGCTCCGGCTGGATCACCTCCGGCCCCATGGTGGAGCAGCTGGAGAAGGGCCTCACCGAATACCTGGGCGGCAACCGCTTCGTGCGCACCTACCTGCACGCCACCGGCGCCATGGAAGAGTGCCTGGTGATGTGCGGCATCGGCCCCGGCGACGAGGTCATCGTACCGGCCATGACCTTCGCCGCCACCGCCAACGTGGTGGTGCGCGTGGGCGCCAAGCCGGTGCTAGTGGACGTGGATCTGCGCAGCCGCGCCATGCTCATGGACCAGGCGGAGGCCGCCATCACGCCCCGCACCAAGGCCATCATGCCCGTGCATCTCAACGGCATGGCCGCGGACCTGGATGCCGTATATGCCCTGGCCAAGAAGCACAAGCTGCGCGTCATCGAGGACGCCGCCCAGGCCATCGGCACCGAGTACAAAGGCCGGCGCATCGGTTCCTTCGGCGACATCGTGGTGTTCAGCTTCCACGCCAACAAGAACCTCACCACCATCGAAGGCGCGGCGGTGTCCGTGGCCACGGCGGAGGAGGCCAAGCGCCTGGAGATCTTGCGCTTCCATGGCATCACCAAGTTCCCGGACGGGACCATGGATGTGTCCGAGGCCGCCAGCAAGCACAACATGACCGACGTGGCAGCCCGCGTCGGCATCGGCCAGTTGAAGCGCCTGGATGAGTTCAATACGAAGCGCAGCGAGCTCGCTCACCGCTATTTCGAGTTGCTGGCGGACGAGTCCCTGGTCATGCTGCCCGCCAAGGGTGACGCCGGCCATAGCTGGCATATGTTTACGCCGCTGCCGCTCTACAAGAAGTACGGCATCGATAGGAATACCCTGAAGCAGCGCATGCACCAGCAAGGTATCGGCCTCGGTATCCATTACCAGGCGCTCAACCAGTTCAGCTTCTACAAGAAGATGGGTTACAAGGAAGGGCAGTTCCCCAATGCCGAGCGCATCGGCAGCGAGACCCTGACCTTCCCGC
>DATIVR010000119.1:0-12446 GCA_035465695.1 Gammaproteobacteria bacterium | reverse complement strand
ACTCGATGGGATGCCGCGTGGGAGCTTCCAGCCCGCCTTCCCGTCTTCCTTCACCGCCGGCTTTCGACATCTTCATCCTCCGGATAAGAAGCGGGGGTGCTGAACACCCCCGCATCATCTCAACAGGTGCTAACCCTGGTGTTGACCCAGGTCACTTGCCCAGGGTATCGAGGGCCTTCTGGAAGCGGTTGGCGTGGGAACGCTCCGCCTTGGCCAGGGTCTCGAACCAGTCCGCGATCTCGCCGAAGCCCTCTTCGCGGGCGGTCTTGGCCATGCCCGGGTACATGTCCGTGTACTCGTGGGTCTCGCCGGCGATGGCGGCCTTGAGGTTCTTGTCGGTGGCGCCGATGGGCAGACCGGTGGCCGGATCACCCACGGCTTCCAGGTATTCCAGATGGCCATGGGCGTGGCCGGTCTCACCTTCCGCGGTGGAGCGGAATACGGTGGACACGTCGTTGAAGCCCTCCACGTCGGCCTTGTTTGCGAAGTACAGATAGCGGCGGTTCGCCTGGGACTCGCCGGCGAATGCTTCTTTCAGGTTGTGTTCGGTCTTGCTGCCTTTCAGATTGCTCATGTCATCCTCCAGATGCTGCTGTTTACATCCGTCCCGCCCCGCAGGCTCAGGGCGGTACTGTTTAGACTAAGTCTAAAATGTACGCTTGAGAGAAAGACATGTCAACCCGTTTGACCACCTGGAGACCCGCGTGTAACGTGCCGCCCGACGTGCAGGAGATAGCCTTGGCCAAAGCCGCAAAGCCCGATACCACGCCCGACTTCGAGAAGGCCCTGGCCGAGCTCGAGGAGATCGTGGCCACCTTGGAGAAAGGCGAACTCAGTCTCGACGCGGCACTCAAGCAGTTCGAACGGGGCATCGCCCTCACCCGCCAGTGCCAAGCCTCCCTCAAGGACGCCGAGCTCAAGGTGGAGAAGCTCGTCGAGAAGGATGGCAAGGCCTCACTGGAGCCGTTCGAACCCGAAGATGACGAATGAGCTCTTCTTTTAAAGACCGCATCCCAGAATACTCCGCGCGCATCGAGAAGGTATTAGACCGCTGGCTGCCGCCGGCGGAGAAGATCCCGCAACGCCTGCACAGCGCCATGCGCTACGCGGTGCTGGGCGGCGGCAAACGCTTGCGGCCGCTCCTCATATACGCCACCGGCGAGGCGCTAGGCTTGGCCCCAGAGCGGCTGGACGGGCCTGCCGCGGCGGTGGAGATCATCCACGCCTACTCCCTCATCCATGACGACCTGCCGGCCATGGATGACGATGCCTTACGACGCGGCCGGCCCACCTGCCACATCGCCTATGACGAGGCCACGGCCATCCTGGCGGGCGATGCGCTGCAGGTGCTGGCCTTCCAGATCCTCGCGGACGATCCGGCCATGGCAGTCACGCCGGCGGCGCGGGTAGAGATGCTGAAGAGCGTGGCGATCGCCAGCGGTTCTGCTGGCATGGCAGGCGGCCAGGCCATCGACCTCGCCGCCGCCGGCCGCCAACTCGATCTGGCTGAACTGGAACTGATGCACATCCACAAGACCGGGGCGTTGATCCGCGCCAGCGTGCTATTGGGAGCCCAGTGCGCCCCGGGATTGGACGCCGCCAAGCTCACCGCCCTGGACCGCTACGCGAAGTGTGTGGGCCTGGCCTTCCAGATCCAGGACGACATCCTGGACGTAGAAGGCGAGACCACGACCTTGGGCAAGCAAGCCGGCGCCGATTCTGCCCGCAATAAACCCACCTACCCCAGCATCCTGGGACTGGCCCGGTCCAAGCAGCGCGCGGCGGAATTGCGCGACGAAGCCGTGGATGCGCTGGCGCCCCTGGGCCCAGCGGCCGCGCCGCTCAGATGGCTGGCGGAATACATCGTCTCCAGGGAAAACTGAGCCTTTATGGCGGGAGCCAAAGGGCCGATAATGGTGCCCTGACTCCTTGAGTACCCCATGACTCCTACGCCTGAATTTCCGCTGCTTAACCGTATCGACTCGCCTTCTGACCTGCGACAGCTGGATGAGCATGAGCTGCAGCAATTCAATGACGAGTTGCGCGCTTACCTCATCAAGACCGTGAGCGGCGTAGGCGGGCATTTCGCCGCGGGCCTGGGGGTGGTGGAACTCACGGTGGCCCTCCACTACGTCTTCGATACGCCCCGCGACCGCCTGGTGTGGGACGTGGGCCATCAGGCCTATCCCCATAAGGTGATCACCGGCCGGCGTGACCAGCTCGGCACCATCCGCAAGCTGCACGGGCTCGCGCCCTTTCCTCAGCGCGCCGAGAGCGAATTCGACACCTTCGGCGTCGGCCATTCCAGCACCAGTATCAGTGCCGCCCTCGGCATGGCCATCGCGGCGCAGCAGAAGGGCGAACATGACCGGCACGTGGTGGCGCTCATCGGCGACGGCGCCATGACTGCCGGCATGGCCTTCGAGGCCTTGAACCATGCCGGCACGCTAAACGCGAACCTGCTGGTGGTGCTCAACGACAACGACATGTCCATCTCTGGCAACGTGGGCGCGCTCTCGAATTATTTCGCCAGGGTGCTCTCGGGCCAGATGTATGCCCACATCCGTGAAGGCGGCAAGAAGGCGCTCTCCATCATGCCTCCGGTGAAGGAGTGGGCGCGCCGCTCCGAGGAGCACATGAAGGGCATGGTCATGCCCGGCACGCTGTTCGAGGAGCTTGGGTTCAACTACATCGGCCCGGTGGACGGCCACGACCTGCACACCCTGGTGCGCACGCTCAGGAACATGCGTGCCTTGAAGGGTCCGCAATTCCTTCATGTGGTCACCCGCAAGGGCAAGGGCTATGAGCCCGCCGAGAAAGACCCCATCAAGTGGCATGGTCCTGCCGCCTTCGACGCCGCGACCGGCGTCATCAAGAAGGAGAAGCCAGGGCAAGGGCCCACCTATTCAGAGGTGTTCGGCCAATGGCTCTGCGACATGGCTGCACGCGAAAAGCGCCTCATGGCCATCACTCCCGCCATGCGCGAGGGTTCCGGCATGGTGGAGTACGCCGAGAAGTTCCCGGACCGCTACTTCGACGTGGGCATCGCCGAGCAACATGCGGTGACGCTGGCCGCCGGCATGGCTGTCGAAGGCCTGAAGCCGGTGGTGGCCATCTACTCCACCTTCCTGCAACGCGCCTACGACCAACTCATCCACGACGTGGCACTGCAGAACCTTCCGGTGCTCTTCGCCATCGACCGCGCCGGCATCGTGGGCCCGGACGGTCCTACCCATTCCGGTAGTTTCGATCTCTCTTACATGCGCTGCTTGCCGAACCTGGTGCTCATGGCCCCGGCGGATGAGAACGAGTGCCGGCAGATGCTGTACACGGGCATGACGCTCGACCAGCCCTCTGCGGTGCGCTATCCGCGCGGCCGCGGCCCGGGCGCCAAGATCGATCCCGAGATGCACGCGCTGCCGGTGGGCAAGGCCGAGATACGCCGCCGTGGCAAGCAGCTCGCCATCCTGGCGTTCGGAGCCATGGTGGAATCCTCTCGCAGCGCGGCCGATGCCCTGGATGCCACGTTGGTGAACATGCGTTTCGTGAAGCCGCTGGACACTGCACTCTTGCTCGAACTGAGCGAGAACCACCAGGGTTTCGTCACGGTGGAAGATAACGCCGTGGCGGGCGGCGCCGGCAGCGCCGTAGACGAGTTCCTGGCGATGAGTGGCGTGGCGATACCGGTGCTGAACTTGGGCCTGCCGGACCAGTTCCTGGAACATGGTTCCCGCGAGGAATGTCTCGCCATGGCAGGCCTGGACCCGCAAGGCATCCGGCAGGCCATCGACAAGTGGCTCGCGCTCAAGATGCCCAGCAGCCGCAAGAAGGCCGCCACCTGACTCAGTGTGCCTTCCTCAAGGCCGAGCCCTTGTGTAAGGCCACATGATCGGTCTTGTCGCTCTTGATCTCGTACTGCGGCTCATCCTTGCTCGCGTGATGGGTGTGGCCCTTGTAGTCCGTGTCCCGCGTGTGCACCTTCACGATGCGCCCACTCACCTCGCCCGCTTCTGAATTCCAGGTCACGTGGTCGCCCACCTTGAACTTCGCAGTCATGGTTACTCACCTCCTGGTGACTGACGCTAAGCTCGGGCTTCCCCATGCGTCAAAGCTTCAGGACCATATCCGGAATATCCGCTGGAAATGGTCGGTCCACCGTAGTATCCTAGTAATTCACTCAGGTTTAGTATTGAACAAGAAGGTTTCGGCCCCATTGAGACCTGAGTACGCGTGGAGAAAATCCAGATGACCCCCACCCACCCCGCCACGAAAGCCACCGTCACCAACATCGAGGATGTGCAGTCCAGCGCCGACACGCGCCGCATCCCCATCAACAAGGTGGGTATCAAGGACATCCGCCATCCCATCCGCATCAAGGAGCGTAGCGGCGGCGAGCAGCACACGGTCGCCAACTTCAGCATGTACGTGCACCTGCCCCAGGACTTCAAGGGCACCCACATGTCGCGCTTCGTGGAGATCCTCAACAACTACGAGCGCGAGCTGACGGTGGACAGCTTCAAAGAGATGCTCACGGAGATGACCGAGCGCCTGGAATCGGGCGCCGGTCATATCTACATGACCTTCCCCTACTTCATCAACAAGAAGGCGCCGGTGTCCGGCGTGCAGAGCCTGCTGGACTACGAGGTCACCTTCATCGGAGAGCGCAAGGACGGCGAGAATTGCATGCGCATCAAGGTGGTGGTGCCGGTCACGAGCCTGTGTCCCTGCTCCAAGAAGATCTCCGCCTACGGTGCCCACAACCAGCGCTCCCACGTCACCGTGAGCTGCAAGGCCAAGGGCTTCATCTGGATCGAGGAAATCATCGATATCGTGGAGAAGGAGGCGTCCTGCGAGCTCTACGGCCTGCTGAAGCGTCCTGACGAGAAATACGTGACGGAACGGGCTTACGACAATCCGAAGTTCGTGGAAGACATGGTCCGGGACATCGCCGTGAAATTCAATGCCGACGAGCGTATTCGTGCATATACGGTGGAGTCGGAGAACTTCGAGTCCATCCACAACCACAGCGCGTACGCCATGGTGGAGAAGGATAAAGATGCTTGAGCATCTTTTGCCCATCCTCCCGCCGCACTGACCCGTCAGAAATCCAGTAACACCCCGCCTGCGCCGAATTAAATTCAGCGCCCTTGAATCCCCCTGCTCGTGTGCTATACACAATGCGCACGTCGCCCAGGATCGCAGAACCTGTCAAAGGAAGACGAACCCAGCGGCGTGAATGCCGGCGTCCTGCGCCGGTTTTTAATACCTAGAGTAATCGGGGGCTACATGAAGCTTAGTATGATCCTCAAGGCGGGTCTCACGACCGCCCTGTCGGCGACTGCGTTCGCGGCTCTGGCCGCCAAACCGGCGCCGATGAACTATGAAGGCAACCCGGGCGGCGTCCGCTTCCTGGAACAAGGCCAACCGGCGGTCATCATCCACCCCACCGTGGATGGCATGGACCAGTTCCGCAAGGCCGCCAAGGGTTCCCGTCCCGGCGGTGGTGGTTCCACCGAGCTGACCTATCACGGCGGCACGGGTGGCATCGGCGTCGAGACCTCGCCCAAGATCTACCTGGTGTTCTGGGGCTCCCAGTGGAACAACAACGACCCCAGCGGCGAAGCCGGCATCCTTGAGTCCTTCGTCGGCAGCATGGGCGGCAGCTCCTGGTTCAACTCCGTGACCCAGTACTGCCAGGGTGTGGCCTCAGGCACCACCTTCTGCAACGGCGCCGGCACTCCCGCCGGCAACCCGAGCAATGTGTACGCCGGCGTGTGGTATGACAACGCGTCTGCGGCGCCGAGCCGTCCGTCGCAGTCGAACCTCGCGGCGGAAGCCGTGCGGGCCGCACAGCACTTCGGCAACACCACTGCTGCCAGCAACGCCAGCGCGAATTACATCATCGCGACCGCCACGGGCAACAGTTCCAGCGGCTTCAAGACGCAGTATTGCGCCTACCACAGCTCCACCAGCAATTCCTCGGTGGGCGGCAACGTGGCTTACACCAACCTGCCGTACATCACGGACGCGGGTGCGAGCTGCGGCGCCAACTTCAACGGCCTGGGCCCCAACGCCGGCATCACCATCGTCTCCGGCCACGAGATGGCCGAAGCCGCAACTGACCAGTTCCCCAGCACCGGCTGGCTGGACGGCGGCGGTTCGGAAAACGGTGACAAGTGCGCCTGGATCTCCTCGGGCCAGGGTGCGTCCGCGGACGTGACCATGAACGGCAACACCTTCCCGGTGCAGTCGTTGTGGAGCAATGCGTTCAATAACAATACGGGCGGTTGCGTCCTGTCTTATTGATAGAGATCGGTTGTAAGACCGAAGGCCGGAGGTGGCGACACCTCCGGCTTTTTTATTTGTCTGCAGCATCACCGTAGAGACATTCGGGTGGCGATGCTTCAATTCGCGGTTGTGCACGGATAAAGAAACCACGGAAACAAGACTTAACTTAAGCACTCGACTGGTTTTGCATGATGCGGCCTGCGCCGCACATCATGCGGCGTTTCGTCTCGGCACCGAATTCGTTACGTGTTTCGGTAAAGTTTACTTGCATCCGGCAAATCCTGTGCTATCCCTTCTGAAGTCACCGCAAACACCAAGGACTTGGTTGTGAGACACAGGTGACAAGGAGGGCCGGCCACGGCCGGCTTTTTCATATTTCCATTTACCCAATCGGGGGCTACATGAAGACCAGTGTCATCGCATTGGCGGCGCTCGCGACCGCCTTCTCCACCGCTGCTCTCTCTCAACCGACCGGCTCCATGATCGGCAATCCGGAAGGCAACGTCCGGATCATCGAGCAGGGTCAGCGGCCGGTGGTGATCCACCCGACCGTCGACGGCATGGACATGTTGCGCAAGAACGCCCAGAAGTCGGCCCGGCCGCGCAAGTCCACCAACCTCACCTATCACGGAGGTACCGGTGGTATCGGCGTGGAGACTTCGCCGAAGATATACCTGGTGTTCTGGGGTTCGCAGTGGACCAACAACGATCCCAGCGGCGAGGCCTCGATCCTCCAGAACTTCCTGTCCAGCACCGGCGGCAGCTCCTGGCAGAACAGCGTGACGCAGTATTGCCAAGGTGTCGCTTCCGGCACCACCTTCTGCAACGGCGCGGGCCAGGCAGCGGGCAATCCGGCCGGCCAGCTCCAGGGTGTGTGGTTCGACAGCGGTTCGGCGGCTCCCAGCCGCCCAAGCCAGTCGCAGCTCGCCGCTGAGGCTGTGAATGCGGCTGCCCACTTCGGCAACACCGCCTCTGGCAGCAACAACAGCACGCAGTACGTGATCGCCACGTCCACGGGCAACAGCGCGTCCGGCTTCGGCACGCAGTACTGCGCGTGGCACAGCTCCACCAGCTCGTCCTACGGCAACATCGCCTACACCAACCTGCCGTACATCACCGACGCAGGCTCAAGCTGCGGGGCGAACTTCAACGGCCTGGGTCCGAAGGCCGGCATCACCATCGTCGAGGGTCACGAGGCTTCGGAGACCATGACCGACCAGTTCCCCAGCACCGGATGGCTGGATGGCAGCGGCGCGGAGAATGGCGACAAGTGCGCCTGGATCTCTTCCGGGCAGGGTGCCTCGGCGAACGTGACGTTCCCCGACGGCCAGACGTTCCCGGTGCAATCGCTGTGGAGTAATGCGTTCAACAACGGCGCGGGCGGCTGCGTGCTGTCGTACTGAGTTGAGTGGCGAGCGTGGCTCGCTTTTGAAGACTAAAGAGCAAGACTGGAGGTTTGATTAGGGGATTCAGGCCGGAGGTGGCAACACCTCCGGCCTTCTCTATGATGAGTCTATCGCACGACTCCGATGCGTTCGCTCCGCGTCAATCGCTCGATCATGCTGCGCATGAACACCTTATGGAAGCGCAGTTGGCAGGGCATGGTGAGCTGTTCCAAAAGGGTGGCGCTCACCTTGAGCACCGTGCAGGCGCCCTTGGCGGTGATGGCGGAGGTGCTCTTCTTGCCACCCAGGGCGGCCGCTTCGCCGAAGCAGTCCCCCTCCCGGAGCAAGCCCACGGCCTTGCCCTGGCGGCGCACCTCGGCTTCACCGGAGACCACGATCAGGAAGGCGTCGTCCATGTCCCCCTCCGCCAGGATGTGCTCGTCCGTGCCATAGGTATGCCAGCGGCCGGCCTGCAGGATCTCGTAGATCTCCGGATAGGTGAAATCCTTGAAGAACGGCAGGCGGCGCAGCATGGAGAAACGTTCCTGCTCCGCCATCTCCTGGTCCAACTGGTCGAGCTTGCGCACCGCCTGGGACAAAGCGGTGGCGAACTCGATGCCGGTCTGGTAGCGCTTGTTGGGATCCTTGGAGATGGCCTTGGATACTACCTCCTCCAACACCGCGGGCACGTCGGCACGCAGGCGATGCAGCGGCGGCGGCGTGGCGTAGATGATCTGGTGCACCAGCTTCGAGAGGTTGTCCCCATAGTAGGGACGCTTGCCGGAAAGCAGTTCGTACATCACGACCCCCAGGGAGTAGAGGTCGCTCTGCACCGAAGCGGGCGCGTGGCGCATCTGCTCGGGCGCCATGTAGCTCGGGGAACCCACCAGCCCTTTGATCTGGGCTTCTTCGTTGCCGGCCATCTGGGCCACGCCGAAATCCACGATGCGCACGTCACCCTCTGCGGTGAACATGATGTTGCCGGGCTTGATGTCGCGGTGGATCAAGCCGTTGCGGTGGGCGTAATCCAGGGCCTTGGCACACTTGAACACTACCTCCACCACCTTACGCACCGGCAGGAGGTTCTCGACGCGGCAGAAGGTGGTGAGCGGCTTGGCACCGCGAACGTATTCCATGACCACGTAGCAGTGGCCGCCATCCTCGCCCGCATCGTAGATGGGCAGGATGTTGGGGTGCTGCATCTTGCCGACGAGATAGGCCTCGTTGAAGAACAGCTTGCGGCGGGTGCGGGCGTCCGCCTCGGGGACGTTCTCGTCGAGGCTATAGAGCTTGAGAGCCACGTCCTTGCCCAGGAAGGAGTCGTGGCAGAGGTATACCGTGCCGGTGGTGCCCCGGCCCAGTTCCTGCGTGACCACGAATTTCCCGAGCTTGGTCGGCGTTCCCATGCCCATCCCCATGAAGATTCATCAAATCTTACAGGCCGCCGGGATTATGTCCAGACGACATATTGGAACTGGGTCACAACTTCAGGAGATGTGCGCCCAGGTTGAGCAGGATGCAGGCGAAAATTGCAGCAATCACGTCGTCGAGCATGATCCCGACCCCACCCCTGATGGTCCGATCCAACCACCGGATGGGCCAGGGTTTCCAGATATCGAACAGGCGGAAAAGCAGGAAACCTCCGACCATCCACGTCCAGCGCGAGGGCAGCCCAAGCATGGTGATGAGGTAACCGACGATCTCGTCCCAGACCACCCCTTTCGGGTCGTCCACGCCGATCACCGAGGCCGTGTAGCCGCAAATGAACACACCTGCCACCAGCCCGGCTACCAACGCGGCCCAATAGATCTCGTTCCCGAGATAGATCAGCAGCAGGTAAACGGGCACCGCTACGACCGTCCCCAAGGTGCCGGGCGCCTTGGGCGAGAGTCCGGTACCGAATCCATAGGCCAGGAAATGCACCGGATGCGTGAAGACCTGGCGCGCGGTGAGGTTCGCCATGACTCAGTGGCCCTTACCCGCCGGCAGCGGCTTGAAATACCGCCAGTACTTGCCGCCCTTCCCCTCGGTCCACGGGTGATAGTCGTTGCAGAACCGGATGCGTTCGGCCAGGGGCGGATGACTCGAACGCCATAGTTTGAACAGCAGGCCGGGCGTCGGATAGGAGAGGTCGTGTTGCACGAACTTGGTGAATGCCGTGCCGCAGGCGTGGTTGAGATGAGTGATCTCCAGGCCGAAACGGTCCGCCTCATGCTCCAGGTGCCGCGAGAAAGCCATCTCTGCCGGCTGCAATATGAAGAAGAACAGTCCGAACAGGAGCACCAGCAGGGGCATGGAAGCCACGTCGCTGAGCTCCCTTACGCCGGTCTGCGCCGCGAAACGCCGCAGCACCCAGCCTGCGGTACGGTGCACCAGGTAGAGCCCCAGCAACAGCAGGGCGCTGGCGAAGGCCAGTCCCTCCCAGACATGGTCCAGCACGTAATGGCCCATCTCATGGCCCATCACCATGAGCAACTCATCGGGAGTGAACTGCTTGACGATGGTGTCCCAGAGCACGATGCGCTTGGTGTCGCCGATGCCGGTGGCATAGGCATTGAGCTCGTTGGTATCGACGCTCTTGTTCACCTCGTAGACGTTCGCACCCTCGATACCAGCGCGGTGCGCCAGGTCAAGGATCTGGGTCTCCAGCGCCTTGTCCTGCATGGGTCCGAAGTGGTTGAAAAGCGGTTCGACCCAGATGGGTTGCACGAAGGCGAGGAAGACCATGATGGGGATGCTGGCAAGCCAGGTGTATATCCACCAACGCCGCGGGGACTTCTTGAGCAACAGATAAGGGATCCATAGCACCAGTGCGCCGACGAGCAGGCCCAGCGCCAACCCGATCAGCTCATCCTGCACCCACTTGCCGAACAGCTGCGACGACAGCCCGTAGTCGTGCGGCCGCACGAAGGTGGCGTAGTACTCCAGCGGCAGGTTCAGGAGCGCCGTCACCAGCGAGAACAGGATGAGGTACAGGACCAGGGTGGGATACCAGTACTTTCCGGCGCGGCGGGACCATTCGCGAAGCTTCGCCGAGAGTCCCGTGAACAACACCAGGCCGGGGACGATGAAACCCCATAGGGTGGCGACGATCCATAGCACGTTGCCGCTCTCGTAATAGCGCTGTGCTTCCGGTGATGGCGTGGGGATGGGCACCGGGGCTTGCTGGTCCACGGCTGCCGCGTGGCTGGCGGCCGCGGGTGCCGCAGTGGGCGTGGTGGCCGCGTGGGCCGGCAGCAGGAAAGCCAACAGCAGGACAGCGCTGGCGAGAGCGGCGAGATGCTTCATGGACGGACCCCAAAGACCCTTGTCGATGGGGACAGGATATCAGCCCAGGCCCGCGGCCACCGCATCCCAGAACTGCATGTTCTCGAAACCCAGTGCCCAGACGGAGACGCCGGCAAGGTTCAGCTCCACTGCCAGATGTGATTTGTCCCGGATGCCCTGGGGCGTCTCATACCACACCTGATGCATGGAGCCGTCGCTTGCCGTGTAGTCAAAGTGCTCGGACTCCGTAGTGGCCTGCCATGACGGCACGGCGCCCGTCGATGCGATCAGGGCATCCGTGTCCTTCCAGTCCACCTGTACGCCGGTGTTGTGCGTGACATCGAAGTCGTAGCCATAGGCCGGGAGTCCCAGGAGGACCTTGTCGTGCTGGATCTGCGAAACGGCATAGATGAGCGATGCCTGCATCCAGTCGATGCCGGCCACCGGTCCGGGACCTTGCCCCGGCACATGCTCGTCATAGGTCATGACCTGGATGAAATCCGCGCTCTTGCCTATCACCGGATAATCGTAGGGCCAGGTCCAGTCGTCGCTGGGATTGTCGCTGCTCTTTGCCGGGACGCTGAGCATCAACAGGGAATTGGCCGCGTGCAGCTGCACGGCGAGGTTTGCCACGAACTCGCTGTAGGCCGTCCGGTCCGAGGGGTAGATGCCCTCGAAATCTATGTTGATGCCGGTGATGTGCTCGGCCTTGGCCAAGGCCACCAGGTTGCCGATGGTGTTGCCGCGGTGCGTGACCATGGCGCCGTGGGCGATGGCGGGGTCGAAATCCACAGCGCCGAAATTCGACACCGTGACATAGGTCAGCTTGCCTTCGGAGGCATCGCTGGCGAGCAGGCTGGCGGTGAGGCTGCTCTGCAAGTTGCCGTTCGCATCCACGGTCACCTGGTCCATGGCCACCTCATTCACGGGGTTAGCGGTGGACTCAGCGGAAGTCAGGGAAGCGGGGTCGCCGGTGTAGTAGCCGAGCACGATGCGGTTCGGTGCCGGCGACGGATTGCCGCCGTACTTGCAGGCGCACAGCAGCAAGGCTGTGCCGAAGGCCGAAAGCGTTAACGCCAGGATCCGCACGCGACACCCCATCCGGTATCAGGGCACATTATCGCGCGTCCCGGCACATTTGGGTCAAAAATGCCTGTGTCCCGGTCGCGGATATTCCCGCGGTGTGCCCTTGCGGTCCACACAGTGGATGCCGGATATCGCTTCGATCGCGCCGATGCAGGCGGCCGGGCACCCGGCGGCCTGAAGGCGCGCCTCCGCCTCCGCTGCCCTCGGCGCGGGTATGGTGAAGCAGAGTTCGTAGTCGTCGCCGCCGGTGAGGGCCAGGCGCCAGGCCTCCTCCTGGCCGCTCAACGCCAGTAACTCCGTGGAAACCGGCAGTTTCTCCAACGCCAGCTTGGCGCCGAAGCCGCGTGCTTCCAGGAGATGACCGAGATCCGCCAGCAGACCATCCGACACGTCGATGGCGGAACTGGCCAACCCGCGCAG
>DATIVR010000118.1:0-5519 GCA_035465695.1 Gammaproteobacteria bacterium | reverse complement strand
AGGTCCGAATCGATCTCGGCATCGGTGGGAAAGCGGTGGGCGATGGCATCTTCGCCCGCGTGGAAAGGCGAGAACGAGAATCCCTGGATGCGCTCAGGCCAAGCGGGTTCGCGGTCCGGCTGGTTGAACCAGGCCCATACGCTCACCGTGAGGGCGGCCACCGAGACGGCGATGACGAGGCTGGAAGCGCGCATGGGCTGCTAGATGCGGTGCGCGGCCAGGAGCTCGCGCGTGTCGGGACGCACGCCGCGCCAGAGCTGGAACGCTTCCGCCGCCTGCTCCACCAGCATGCCCCAGCCGTCATGGATGCGGGTGCAGCCTTCCCGTTCGGCCCACAGCATGAACACCGTGGGCCGGTCCGAGTAGAAGAGGTCGTAGCAGAGGGCTTGCGGGGTGAGACAGTCGTGCGGCAGGCGCGGCATCTCGCCCTGCAGGCTCGCAGAGGTGGCGTTCAGCACCAGATCGAAGTCGCCGCGGATGGCGTCCAGGCCGCCGCCCCGCACGCCGTGGGTGACGTGGCGCTCCGCCAGTTTCTCGGCCCGTTCCGGCGTGCGGTTGGCGATGTGCACCAGCGCCGGATGTTCCTCCAGCAAGGCGGCCAGCACGCCGCGCGCGGCGCCACCGGCACCCAGCAGCAGCACGCGTTTGCCGCGCACCGTGTAGTGATGGTTGTAGCGCAGGTCGCGGAGGAGTCCCGCGCCGTCGGTGTTGTCGCCGACCAGGGTGCCGTCTTCCTGTACCGCCAGAGTATTGACGGCACGGGCCTTCTTGGCGCGCGGAGTGAGCGAATGGCAGAGCGCGAAAGCTTGCTCCTTGAAGGGCAAGGTCACTGACAGGCCCTTGCCGCCGCCGGCCAGGAAGCCACGCAGCGCCGCGATGAAACCGTCGGCCGGCGCATCGATGCGGGTGTATTCCAGGTGTTGGCCGGTCTGACGGGCAAACGCGGCATGGATGCCCGGGGAGAGGCTGTGCTCCACGGGATGGCCGATGATGGCGTAGCGATCCGATGCCGAAGACATAGGGCTAGGCCGCGCCTTCCTTGATCCACACGGCGGCGCGCTTGGCGAAATAGGTGAGGATGCCGTCAGCGCCGGCACGTTTGATGGCGGTGAGGGCCTCCAGCGCACAGGCCTTCTCGTCCAGCCAGCCGTTCTGGGCGGCGGCCATCAGCATCGCGTACTCGCCGCTCACCTGGTAGACGAAAGTGGGGGCGCCGAAGCGGTCCTTCACCCGCCGCACCACGTCGAGATACGGCAGACCTGGTTTCACCATCACCATGTCGGCGCCTTCGGCGAGGTCGAGCTCCACTTCACGCAGCGCCTCATCGCTGTTGGCGATATCCATCTGGTAAGTGTGCTTGTCGCCCTTGCCGAGGCTCTTGGCGGAGCCCACCGCGTCGCGGAACGGACCGTAGAAGCTGGAGGCGTACTTGGCCGAATACGCGAGGATGCGGGTATGGATGAAGCCCCTCTCTTCCAGCGCGTCACGGATCGCACCCACGCGTCCATCCATCATGTCCGAGGGCGCCACCACATCGGCACCTGCCTCCGCATGGGAGAGTGCCTGGCGCACCATCACCTCGATGCTGGCTTCGTTCAGCACGTAGCCGTCGTCATCGATGATCCCGTCCTGGCCGTGGGTCGTGAACGGATCCAGCGCCACGTCGGTGATGACGCCGAGGGCGGGAAACTCCTTCTTCAGGGCGCGGGTCGCCTCCTGCGCGAGGCCTCGGGTGTTGTAAGCTTCCGCCGCATCCAGGGACTTCTTCGAGTCAGGTGTCACAGGGAAGAGCGCCATGGCCGGGATGCCGAGCTTGACGCATTGCTCGCCCTCCCTGAGGAGGAGATCGACGCTCAGCCGCTCGACGCCGGGCATGGACGCCACCGCCTGGCGCTGCCCCTTGCCTTCGATGACGAACGCCGGGTAGATGAGGTCGTCGGTGGCGAGGCGCGTCTCACGCATGAGACGGCGCGAAAAGCCGTCCCGGCGCATGCGGCGCGGGCGGATGGCGGGATAGCCGCCGCGGGGTCGATGGGGGCTCTTCACGGGTACCAAAGGCTCCTGGGGTGGGCCTCGAAGCTGCAAAACCGGGCCGAATAGGGTAAAACAAACCCGCCGGATGAGCCAGTTAACCCGCTATAGATGAAAGGTTACAAAGCCTCATGTCCGCCCCCCTAGCCTCCCTGGACGAGCGAAACCGGCACCTCACCGACCTGCTGCATGCCTGCGCCCAGGGGCGGCAGGCGGCCTTCCAGGCGCTCTACCGAGAGGTCTCGCCGCAACTGTTCGCCGTGCTGGTGCGTATCTTGAAGCGCCGCGATCTGGCGGAGGAGGCGCTGCAGGACGCGCTCCTGAACGTCTGGCGCAATGCCGGTAGCTATTCGGCTGAGAAGGGTGCTCCCATGACCTGGCTGGTCTCGATCTCCCGATACCGCGCCCTCGACATGTTGCGCCGCGAGAGACGCGAGGTCCCGCTGGATGAGGACGGCGGGGACGGAGACGCCGGGGACCAGGCGGCCGAGGCCGAGGGAACATCGGTGAGCAAGGCCGAGGAGCGCCGACTGGAAGAATGCATGGATCGCTTGAACGACGGACAAAGGCGCAGCCTCAGGCTCGCCTATGTCGATGGCTGCACCCATGAGGAGATCGCGGTGCGGGTCGGCTCGCCGGTCGGTACGGTGAAGAGTTGGGTGCGGCGCGGGCTCGAGAGCCTCAAGCGCTGCCTGGACGCCGCATGAACTATTCCGAGCCGGGATTGCGGGACTTGTTGGCGGGCGAGTACGTGCTGGGCCTGTTGCGCGGCAGTGCCCGGCGCCGCTTCGAGCGATTGATGATGGGTAGCCGCGAGCTTACCGCCGAGGTGACGGCATGGGAGAGCAGGTTCGCCGCCTGGGCACTCGGCCTGAAGCCCGTGGATCCTCCCGGCTACCTGGAGTGGCGGCTGCTTGGCCGCGTGCGCGCCGAATCGCGCCCTCGCGGCGAACGGCTGCGCAACACCTTCTGGCGCAGTTGGGCGGTGGCCGCTACCATCGTATTGGCCGTGGTCATCGTCACCGAAAGGGTCACGCCCCCGGCGCAGCAGAAGGCCGCCGAGGTGGCGCTGGTCTCGGACGCCAAAGGCAGCCCTCTCTGGCTCATCAGCATCCATCCCGAGGCCAATCGTGTGGACATGAAGGTGGTCACGCCAAACCCGGCGCCCGCCGGCAAGTCCTATGAACTGTGGATGCTCCCGGATGGCGGCAAGCCCGTACCCATGGGACTGATGAACGCGACCGGCTTGGCCAGCGAGACCATCAGCGCTGACCTGGTGAAGCGCCTAGGACAGGCCAAGGCCCTGGCCATCTCGCTGGAACCCCAGGGCGGCTCCCCCACTGGCCAGCCGACCGGTCCGGTCTTGTGGGTGGCGCCGCTGGTGAGCACATGACGGCCGACGCCCGTAATAAACCCGGCCCCGAGCCGGTCTCTGCACCCATGGGAACGCATCAGCACCGCTTCGAGATGCTGGCGCGGGCGCAGGTACCCGGCCTGTATCGCTATGCGTACTGGCTGTGCCGCGACCGCGCCCTGGCCGAGGACCTGGTGCAGGAGACACTGTTGCGCGCCTGGAGGTCCCTGGACTCCCTGCGCGAGGAGGCCGCGGCGCGCCGCTGGCTGATCACCATCTTGCGGAATGAGTTCATGCGCGAGCTATCCAAACGCCGCGATACGGTGGACATCGAGGAGCTTCCCCTGGTGGATCACTCCGCCAACGTGGGCGGCAGTGATACCGACGTCTTCGACGTGCGCCGCGCCATGTGGAAGCTCACCCCGGAATACCGCGAGCCGCTGGCCTTGCAGGTGCTGATGGGCTGCACCACCCAGGAGATCGCCGAGATGCTGGAGCTGAACCAGGGTACGGTGCTGACGCGCCTGCACCGGGCCCGCAACCAGCTGCGTGAGCATCTGGGGCTCAAGGGCGACTTCGCCGGAGAAGGTGCTGCATGAGCATGCCCGTCACTTGCCTCGACGTACGGCGCATCCTCATGGCGGAGCCGCAGCGCCGCGACATGGGTGTGGCCGAACACCTCAAGGACTGCGCAGCTTGCGCCAACTTCGCTCGCGAGTTGCTGGCCCTGGACGCGCGCCTGGAAGCCGCCTTCAAGGTCCCGGTGCCGGAAGGGCTGGAGGCGCGTATCGCGCTGGATGGGTCCTTGAAGAACCGCAATCGTCCGCTGCGGCCCTGGCTGGCGCTGGCAGCCAGCGTGGTGATGGTGGGACTGCTGGCGACCTTCGCCTGGCGCCACGACCATCCCTCCGACACGACCCTGGCGGTCGCCGTGGTCAAGCACATCGAGAACCCCGAGGAAGCAGGCGCCATCAAGCCTGACCGGGCCCTGCTCCATGACGCCGCCTATGTGGAGGGTGTGATGCAGCGGGCGGGTGCGGGCATGCAGGGCGACATGGACGATGTGACGTATGCCCAAGTCTGCCTGTTCCGCGGCGAGCGGGTGGCGCATCTGGTGGTGCACGGCGCCAACGGCCCGGTCACCATCATGCTGCTGCGACATATCCACGTGGACAAGACCGTGCCCGTGGACGAGGATGGCTTCCATGGGGTGATCGTGCCTGCCGGCAAGGGCAGTATCGCCATCGTGACCAACAACAACACGCCGGTACAGCCGATGGAGTCCGAGCTTACGTCCAAGGTGGAGTGGACTCTGTAAGGGGGTTCGGGCCTGCCGCTTATAATAGAGGTCTCCAGCGGGGACCTCCTTAATGAAGACCATCGATCGTATCCTCATCGCCGACCTGCACCTGAAGGCGGCGTCCGCGCCGCGTCTGCGCACGCATTTCAACCTGCATCCGAGCCACGAAGATCCGATCCAGCGCATGTGCATGGCCATGGAGCCGCGCACCTACGTGCGCCCGCACCGCCATCCAGACAAGTGGGAACTGTTGCTGATCGTCAGCGGCGACATGAAGGTGATCTATTTCGACGATCACGGGAAAGTGACCGCGGTGACCCGCCTCACGGCGGGAGGCGAGACCTTGGGACTGGAGACGCCCGCCGATACCTGGCACGGCATCGTGACGCTCGCGCCCTCCACGGTGGTGTTCGAGTGCAAGAAAGGTCCTTACGTGCCCACCGAGGAGAAGGATTTCGTGGCCTGGGCGCCGGCCGAGGGCCACGCCCGCTGCGCGGAATATGAGCAGTGGTTCAAGAACGCGCGGGTTGGCGATACGCCCCCTGCCTTTAAGCCATGATGAAAAAGAAGGCCAGAAGCATCGCGAGCGCAGGCAGGACGAGGCGCGCGAGGCGAGCGCCCGGAGCGTACTCTTTAGTACGCGAGGAGCGCGGGCCGGAGCGCAACAACGTCATGCCAAGCGCAGCAGCTTCTGGCCATATGGATGGTCGAGTGAGATGCCGCTGGGCGCCCGCGGATGATTCGGTCTACACCGCATATCACGACAAGGAGTGGGGCGTCCCGTTGCACGACGACCGGCGGCTGTTCGAGCTGCTGATCCTCGAGGGCGCCCAG
>DATIVR010000117.1:0-20203 GCA_035465695.1 Gammaproteobacteria bacterium | reverse complement strand
CATGATCAAGCATCCCAGTGAGCTGCTGGCTTGGCTCGCCAGTGATCCGGCGCCGCATGTCCCTGCGGAGACCGGCACATGAGCTGGTTGATCCTGATGTTCTTCGGTGTAGTGGGCCTGGGCGCGGGCTATCTTGCGGGCTATGCCATGGCCGTCCTCAAGCTCGGTCGCTACAAGGCCATGGCCGATGCGGCCACGGAACTGGAGAAGAACTTCAAGCTGGCAGCCGGTGAGGCCCTGCAGCGCAACAACCAGGCCTTCCTGGATCTCGCTACCCAGAACCTGGGCCGTTACCAAGCTGAAGCCAAGGGCGACCTCGACAAGAAACAGCAGGCCTTCGCCGAACTGGTGAAGCCCATCAGCGAGGCCCTCAAGAAGACGGAAGAGCAGATCCGCGAGATCGAGAAGGAGCGTCGGGAGTCTTTCGGCAGCATCAGCGCCCAGCTCAAGCTCATGGGAGAAGGCCAGCAGCAGTTGCAGGCCGAGACCCGCAACCTCGTCACTGCCCTGCGCCGCCCCGAGGTGCGTGGCCGCTGGGGCGAGCTCACCTTGAAGCGCCTGGCTGAGCTCGCCGGCATGGTGGACCGTTGCGACTTCCTGGAGCAGGTGCACACTGATACCGGCGAAGGCGCGCTACGCCCCGACATGCTGATCCGGCTGCCGGACAACCGTGAGCTGGTGGTGGACGCCAAGACCTCGTTGGACAGCTACCTCGCGGCCATCGAAGCCGCTGATGCGCAGCTGCGGGAGACGCACCTGGCTTCCCATGCCCGCAAGGTGCGCGAGCGCATCAAGGAACTGGCGGGCAAACGCTACTGGGACCAATTCAAGCAGAGCCCGGACTTCGTCATCCTGTTCATACCCGGCGACCAGTTCCTCTCCGCGGCTCTCGACCGCGAACCCATGCTGATCGAGGAGGCGCTGCGCCAGAAGGTCATGCTGGCCACGCCCACCAGCTTCGTGGCTCTCCTCAAGGCCGTCGCTTATGGCTGGCGCCAGGTGGCGCTGGCCGAGAATGCCGAGCGCATCCGCGAACATGCCGAGACCCTGCACCAGCGCATCGCAACCTTCGCCGAACACATGGGCAAGATCGGTGGTGCCCTCGAGAACAGCGTGCAGCATTTCAACAACGCCGTGGGTTCCCTGGAACGCCAGGTGCTGCCGGCAGCACGTCGTTTCACGGAACTGGGTGTGCAATCCAAGAAAGAGATGCCCGAACTGGAACCGGTGGAGACCGCCGCGCGCCTCACGGAAGCCAAGAAGCCGGACGCATGACTGCCGCCGACCCGGTTGCGGCGAAGATCGCCTCCGCGCCGCTCGACCTGCGCCTCTCCCTCGTCTTCTGTCCGGGCGAACAGCGTGCCGCCCAGGCGGCGCTGCATGCACTGTCTCTGGAACTGCACGAGGTGCCGCGGGAGGTCCGCGATCCCGGCGTGGCGGACGTGAAGCTGCGCTGGTGGGACGAGGAGATCGGCCTGCTCTATGCCGGCAAGCCGCGTCACCCCCTCAGCCAGACCCTGCAACCCCATCTTCCAGCCTTGCAGGGCGGCGACGCGCTGTTCCGGGACCTGATACTGGGCGCCCGCATGGACATCGCCGGCGCTGGCTTCCCCACCTTCGAGGATGTGAAGCGTTATTGCTTCCGCCACGCCGGCGCCCTCGCGGAACTTTCCGCGATGCTGGGCGGCGCCCATACCGAAGAGACACGCTTGGCAGCCCGGCTCCTGGGCAACGCCACCTGCCTCGCCGATATCGCCTCGCGTGGCGTCGCCCAGGCGCTGCACGGCCGCCTCTGCTTCGCCGCCGAGGACCTGAAGCTCCATGGCGTGGACAAGCACATCAACGGCGATACCCATGGCACCGCGCAGGTGCAGGCCTTGGTGCAGGACTACGGCGATCGGGCCCGCGCCATGCGCGCCTCCGCCCTCATGGGCGTGCCCGCGAGCGAACGGCGGGCGCTGGCGGCGTGGCAGGTGCGTTGCGCTCTGGCCTTGAGGCGAGCCCTCAAGCAGGAACGCGCCGGTACCGCCCGCGCAGCGGAGCCTTTAGAATTGCAGCCCCTGTCGGCGCTCTTCACTGCCTGGAGAGCGGCGCGTCGATCCAGTTAAGGAATATCCGTGGCCGAGACCAAGCGTGATTACCACCCGCCCAAAGATCTGTTGAAAGGCCGCGTGATCCTGGTGACAGGCGCCGGAGATGGCATCGGCCGCGCGGTATCGGTGGCGCTGGGTGTCCACGGCGCCACCGTGATATTGCTCGGCAAGACCATCAAGAAATTGGAGGCCACCTACGATGCGCTGGTGGCCGCCGGGTCGCCCAAGCCAGGCATCTATCCCCTGGACCTCATGGGAGCCAAGTACAAGGACTATGAGGATCTGGTGGGCGTGCTGGACAAGGAATACGGTCGGCTCGACGGCCTTGTCCACAACGCCGGCATCCTCGGTGAGCGAGCGCCCATCGAACATCATGAGGTGCATGTCTGGCAGCAGGTGCTGCAGGTGAACCTCACCGCGCCGTTCATGCTCACCAAGGCCTGCCTGGAACTGCTCTATAAGTCGCCGGATGCCTCGGTGGTGTTCACCTCATCGGGCGTAGGCCGCAAGGCACGCGCCTATTGGGGGGCGTACTCGGTGTCGAAGTACGGCATCGAAGCCTTGTCCGCCACCCTCGCGGACGAGACCGAATTCAGGAAGACGCTGCGGGTGAACAGCCTCAACCCCGGACCGGTGAAGACCGAGATGCGTCGCCTGGCCTTCCCGGCGGAAGACCGGGACAAGCTCGCCACGCCCGAGAGCATCGTGGGGACTTATCTGTACCTGTTGGGACCGGACAGCAAGGGCGTCACTGGGCAGCAGTTCGACGCCCAGTGATCAGCGCGGGTCGCGCCTTGGCTTGGACAAGGTGAGTCTCTTGCGCGGACCGGCGCGTCGCGGCTTCTTCGTGGCCACCGGCATCTTCGCCACTTCCAGGAGAGCCTGCACCTCTTCTTCCGTGGCATCCCGCCATGCGCCACGCGGGAGATTCCGCGGCAGGCTCATGCTGCCGTAGCGGATACGTATCAGGCGGCTCACGGTGAGGCCCACCGCTTCCCAGAGGCGGCGCACCTCCCGGTTACGGCCTTCCTTCAGCATCACGTGATACCAGTGGTTGGCGCCCTCGCCGCCCGCCTCTTCGATGTCGTCGAATTTGCCGACGCCATCTTCGAGACTCACGCCGCGTTTCAACGCCAACAGTTGTTCATCGCTGACCTTGCCGAGCACCCGTACCGCATATTCCCGCTCCACTTCCGCCGAAGGGTGCATGAGTCTGTTGGCGAGCTCGCCGTCGTTGGTGAAGATCAGCAGGCCCGAGGTATTGGTGTCGAGACGCCCCACCGACACCCAACGGCTGCCCCGCAGACGCGGCAGGGATTCGAAGACCGTGGGACGGCCTTCCGGGTCCTTGCGGGTGGTGAGTTCGCCCTCCGGCTTGTGATAGAGGATCACCCGGCGACGGGTGTCGGCGCTGTGCTCCAGGTTCCGCACTGGCCTGCCGTCGACGCTGACCCGGTCGCTGGACTGGATACGGTCGCCGAGCTTGGCGGGCTTGCCGTTGACGGTCACGCGGCCCTGGGTGATCCATCCTTCGATCTCACGCCGCGATCCGAGACCGGCGGCAGCCAGCACCTTCTGTAAGCGCTCGCCCGCTGCGCCGTCTTTGTCCATCAGTGCGTGGTGACGCCGGCTTCGCCGTCGTCTTCATCCTGTTCGGGCGCCAGGTCCGGCACCAGCCGCGGCGCGGCCACCGGTGTCTCCGGCGCCACCTGCGCGGGGATGGCCGCGCTATCGCCGAAATCCAGTTCCGCGTTGATGCTCTCGATGTCCCGCAGCTGCGCCAGCGTCGGCAACTCGTCCAGGCTCTTCAGGCTGAAGTAATCCAGGAACTCCTTGGTGGTGCCGAACATCTCCGGGTGGCCCGGCACGTCGCGGTGACCCACTACCCGGATCCAGTTGCGGTCCTGCAAGGTACGGATGATGTGGGTGCTCACGGTCACACCGCGCACTTCCTCGATCTCGCCACGGGTGATGGGCTGGCGGTAGGCGACGAGCGCCAGCGTCTCCAGCAGCGCGCGCGAGTAGCGCGCCGGGCGCTCCTCCCAGAGACGGCCGATGGAGGAGGCCAGTTCCTTCTTCACCTGGACGCGAAAGCCGCTGGCCACTTCCTTCAGTTCGATGCCGCGCCCCTCGAAGTCCTTCTGCAGCGCTTCCAGGGCCTTGCGCATCTCGGCCCGGTCGGGCCGATCGTCGTCCGGGAACAGCGCCAGCAACTCATCGAGGGTGAGCGGCCGTCCGGCCGCCAACAGTGCGCCCTCCGCCACGTTGCGCAATTCGATCTTCTTCTCAGGCTTCATGGGCCGGCTCCTCCCCATCCACATCGATCTCGATCTTCTCCAGATCCACTTCGTGCACGCCCACCTTCGCCTTCACATGGATCTGGGCGAAGGCCTCCGCCTGCACTAACTCGATCAGGTGCTGCTTGATGAGCTCCAGGAGCGCGAGGAAGGTCACCACCACGCCCAGGCGCCCCTCTTCCACCTTGAACATGGTGGTGAACTCGCGGAACTCATGGCCCTGCAGGGCCGCCAGTACGTCGGACATGCGCTGGCGCACCGAGAGCTGTTCCCGGCCCACGTGGTGATGGGTGAACATGTCGGCGCGGTGCAGCACTTCCTTGAAGGCGATCAACAGTTCCTTCATGGTCAGATCGGGCAGCAGCTGGACGGCGCGATGGTCGTGCATCTCGGCTTGGGCCGGATACACGTCGCGGTTGACCCGCGGCATGGCGTCAATGTCCTCGCCCGCCTGCTTGTAGCGCTCATATTCCTGCAGGCGGCGCACCAGTTCGGCGCGCGGATCCACTTCCTCGCCCTCTTCGATGGGCGGGCGCGGCAACAGCATGCGCGACTTGATCTCGGCCAGCATGGCCGCCATCACCAAGTACTCGCCGGCGAGCTCGAGCTGGACTTCCTTCATCAGCTCGATGTATTCCATGTACTGCCGGGTGATCTCGGCGATGGGGATGTCGAGGATGTCCAGGTTCTGGCGGCGGATCAGATACAGCAGCAGGTCCAGAGGGCCTTCGAAGGCCTCCAGGAATACCTCCAGCGCCTGCGGCGGGATGTAGAGGTCACGCGGCAGCGTGGTATAGGGCGTGCCCTGCACGATGGCGAATGGCATCTCCGCCTGCTCGGGAGCGGGCTCGGCGCCGGTGAGTTTGTTCTCTTCGTTCTGCATGTCTCTACCGTTGCGCCAGGCCCACGGCCTGGCGGACTTCATCCATGGTATCGCGGGCCACGGCACGCGCCGCCTCGCAGCCCTGGGCCACGGCGGCGCGCACGATCTCCGGGTTAGCCTCGATCTCCTGGGCCCGCTCGCGGATGGGCTCGAGCTCCTTCAACACCGCGTCTATCACGGGTCTCTTGCACTCCAGGCAGCCGATCCCGGCGGTGGTGCAGCCCTTCCAGACCCAATCGCGGGTGGGCTGGTCCGAGTACACCTTGTGGAACTCCCATACCGGGCATTTCTCGGGGTTGCCCGGGTCGCTGCGGCGCACCCGCGCGGGATCCGTGGGCATGGTCTTGAGCTTCTTCTCCACTTCCTGCGGATCTTCACGCAGGTTGATGGTGTTGCCGTAGGACTTGGACATCTTCTGCCCGTCCAGGCCCGGCATGCGCGCGGCCTCCGTCAGCAGCGGCTGCGGTTCGGCGAGGATCGGACGGCCGCCACCTTCCAGGTGGCCCAGCAGACGGTCGCGATCGCCCAACGTCAGGTTCTGGTTGCCGGTCACCAGCATCGCGGCGGTCTTCAGCGCTTCTGCGTCGCCCTGCTCCTGGTAGCGTTTGCGTAGATCAGAGTAGAGCTTGCCATTTTTCTTGCCGAGCTTCTTCACGGCGGCCTCGGCCTTCGCCTCGAAGTCCGGCTCGCGGCCGAAGATGTAGTTGAAGCGGCGCGCGATCTCGCGCGTCAGCTCCACGTGCGGCACTTGGTCCTCGCCCACCGGCACGAAGCCGGCCTTGTACATGAGGATGTCGGCGCTCTGCAGCACCGGATATCCCAGGAAACCGTACGTGGAGAGGTCCTTGTCCGAGAGCTTCTCCTGTTGATCCTTATAGGTAGGCACCCGCTCCAGCCAGCCCAGCGGTGTGATCATGGACAACAGCAAGTGCAACTCCGCATGTTCGGGCACGCGCGACTGGATGAACAGGTTGGACTTGCCTGGATCGACGCCCACGGCGAACCAGTCCACCAGCATGTCCCACACCGCGTCCTCGATGCCGCTCACGTCTTCGTAACCGGTGGTGAGCGCGTGCCAATCCGCCACGAAGAAGAAGCACTCGTACTCGTGCTGCAACTTCAGCCAGTTCTTGAGCACGCCGTGGTAATGCCCCAGATGCATGCGTCCCGTGGGACGCATCCCGGAGACTACGCGGTGGTTGCCAGGCAGTACGGCGTTCATATCGTGCTCAATGCATCGCCGGCAATGGCGCCAGCAGGAGGTTGATGAGCCCGTCCATGGGCGGACCCAGGATCGCATTCAGCACGCCGGTGGCGAGCAGGATCGCGACGATGAACAGGCCGTAGGGCTCGATGCGATAGAGCATGCGCGCCCCGGCGGGCGGCAGGAACCCTGCCAGCACCCGGCTGCCATCCAGCGGCGGCAGTGGGAACAGGTTCAGTACGCCCAACGCTACATTGACGATCACACCGAAGATGCCCATCCAGTAGAGCGGCACGATCCACGGGATCACGCCGCCGAAAGTGACCGAGATCCAGGATATGGCGAGCCAGATGAGCGCCATCAGCAGGTTGGCGCCGGGACCGGCCGCCGCCACCCACGCCATGCCGGTGCGGGGCTTCTTGAAGTTCTGCGGGGTGATGGGCACAGGCTTGGCCCACCCGAACAGGAACGGGCTGTGCATCAGCAACAAGATGGCCGGGATCAGCAGCGTGCCGACGGGATCCACGTGCTTGATGGGATTGAGGGTCAGCCGACCCAACATCCGCGCAGTGGGGTCACCCAAGCGGTTGGCCACCCAGCCATGCGCCACCTCGTGCACCGTGATGGCGAACAGGAGCGGGATTCCGTACAGGAGGATCTTCTGGACCAGGCTGAATTCCGGCATGCGCGCATTATACAGATGCCATCAGCCCCCGAAGGGCTTGGGATCCCCTCTTCCGGCACGCACAAGTCGCGGCGTCTCGCCGGTGAGGTCCAGCACCGTGGTGGCCTCGACGCCGCAAGGGCCGCCGTCCATCACCAGCTCCACCCGGCGCTCCAATCGCGCACGCATCTCCTCCGGGTCCGTGAGCGGCGCATCGTCACCCGGCAGGATCAGGGTGGAACTCATGATGGGTTCGCCAAGTTCCGCCAGCATGGCCTGCGGCACCGGGTGGTCCGGCACGCGGATGCCGATGGTCTTGCGCTTGGGGTGCTGCAGGCGGCGTGGCACCTCGCGGGTGGCTTCCAGGATGAAGGTATAGGGTCCGGGCGTATGGGCCTTCAGCAGCCGGAACGTCGGATTGTCCACCTTGGCGTAAGTGGCGATCTCGGAGAGATCACGGCATACCAGGGTGAAGTTGTGGTCCTTGTCAGCCTGGCGGATGTGGCGTATCCGCTCCATGGCTTCCTTGTCCCCCAGCCGGCAACCCAGGGCGTAACAGGAGTCGGTGGGATAGACGATGACTGCGCCGGCCCGCAGCAGTTCGGCGGCTTGATGGATGAGCCGCTTCTGGGGGTTGACCGGGTGGACGATGAAATACTGGCTCATTGACCGCGGCAGCCGGCGGCATTTTGATGGGTTGGGGTATCATAGCCCGCCCTCGCCGCCCCAGCCTGAGAATATGTCCTCCCTCCTCGAAATCCTGTTGCTAGCCGCGTTTTTCCTGAGCTACCTCTGGAAAGGCATCTATGTCGCCACCGGGGTGATCATGGCCGGCAGCGTCGCGGCGGTCGCTATCTCCTGGCTGCGCACCCGCAAGGTCAAGCCGGTCTTGCTCATCACCATGGTGCTGGCGCTCTTTCTGGGCGGCCTCACGCTGTTCTTCCGGGATCCGGTGTTCCTGAAATGGAAGTTCTCCATCGTCGAATGGTTCCTGGGCCTTTGGATCCTGGCCAGCCAGTTCACGGGAAGGCGGTCGTTCATACGCCTGGCCATGGAAGAGAGCATGACGTTGCCGGAAGCGGTCTGGTTGCGCCTCAACCTCATGTGGGGCGGGTTCTTCCTGTTCCTGGGCACGCTCAATGTCTATGTCATCTACAGCTTCAGCACCGATGGCTGGGTGAAGTTCAAGTTCTGGGGCTCCACGGGCCTGATGCTGGCGTTCGTCGTGGTGCAGGCGCTGTATCTCTCCCGTCACATGCCTGAAGAGCAGGAGAAGGATTGATGTGGTACGCGATCATGTGTGAAGACGTGGCCGATTCGCTGCAGAAGCGCCTGAGCGTGCGGCCCGCCCACCTGCAGCGCCTCGAAGCCTTGCAGCGGGAGGGTCGCCTGCTGCTGGCAGGTCCGTTCCCCGCCATCGATGCGGAAGATCCCGGCCAGGCCGGCTTCACCGGCACCCTGCTCGTCGCGGCCTTCAAGTCGCTGGCCGATGCCAAGGCCTGGGCGGATTCGGACCCCTACGTCGGCGCCGGCGTGTTCAAGCAGGTCATCGTGAAACCCTTCCGGAAGACCCTGCCCTGATGGACCGCAGCATGGCCATCCGCGAACGATTACAGCAGCGCTTCGCGCCGCTGGAGCTCGTGGTGCGGGATGACGGGCATCTGCATGTGGGCCATGCCAACGAAGGTCGCGGGCATTTCGCTGTGCGCGTGGTGTCCGAGGCGTTCGCCGACCACAACCGTGTCGAACGCCATCGCATGGTCTATGGCGCCCTGGACGACATGATGCAGAAGGACATCCATGCCCTCTCCATCACCGCCCTGACCCCCGACGAGATCGATCAACCCAACGTCCCCTAAGGAACTCTTATGCGTAAGGCATACAAGCTCATATTCATCGCACTGCTGGTCGCCGGCCTCGCCGCCTGCGGCAAGCACGGCGGCAACACCGACGACTCCCAGGTGCTCGCCACCGTGAACGGCTCGCCCATCACCCAGGCCGACCTGCGCGCCTTCGTGCGCATGCAGGCCCAGGGCCAGGAGCCGGTGCTCACCCCGGTGCAGAGAGCCAGCCTGATCAAGACCCTGGTGAAGATGGAGACCGTCGCACAGGCCGCACGCAAGGCCGGCGTGGACAAGGACCCGATCACCCAGGCCGAGATGCACCTCAACAACAACGACATCCTGGTGCAGACACTTCTGGAGAACTACGCCAAGAGCCACCAGCCCACCGAGGCCGAGTTGAAATCCGCCTATGACGCCAAGGTCAAGGCCATGGACCCCAATCAGTACAAGGCGCGCCACATCCTGGTGAAGGATCAGGCCCAGGCCCAGGACATCATCAACCAGCTCAACAAGGGCGCCAACTTCGCGACCCTCGCCAAGAAGTATTCCCAGGATCCCGGCAGCGCCAAGAACGGCGGCGAGCTGGGCGACTGGTTCTCGGGCTCCACCATGGTGCCCGAGTTCGCCCACGCCCTGGCGGGTCTCAAGAAGGGCGAATACACCAAGCAGCCGGTGCAGACCCAATATGGCTGGCATGTGATCCAGCTGGAGGACGTGCGCCCGAACCAGGCGCCGAGCTTCGAGCAGATGCATGAACAGTTGACGAGCGAGCTGCAGAACAAGGCGATCGACGACTATATCAAGCAGATCACCGGATCCGCCAAGGTGGACATCAAGGACACCGGCGCCGCGCCTGAGGCCTCGACGCCGGCGCCTGCGGCCGGCACCGCGAAGCGGTAACGGAGAGCCAGACGCAGGATCAGACGGCCGGTCGCGAGACCGGCCGTCTTTTTTATGCACGCTCAGTCGCGGGGTTGTTGCTGCAGCTTGTCGAAGTAGGCGCGGATGCGCTCCAGGCGCTCGCGGTTGGCGCCGCTCTGCAGGAGCCCGAGCTTGCCCACCGAGAACATCTGGATGGTGTAGTCGTTGGGCGAGAGATAGAACTGCGCCTCGTCCACCGCCTGTTCCGGCTGATAGTAATAGTCGCTGCTGCGCTGATCGTGGCTGGCCGCGGGGTATTCCACGCGCACGTAGTGGCGGTGGTTGGAGACGATGCGTGCCGGGCCCGCAGCGTTGATGGCGGCGATCAGGTCGGCATGGGCCTGGTCCCGGTCCGCCTGGCTGTCGTTGTGACTGGGCCTGTAGCGCAGCGGCGCGATGTAGACCTTGGGGTCCTGCTCCTGGCTGGACACGCAATCCTGGTTGTCAGGACAGGCTGGGAACTTGCCCTCGCGCGGACCATAGTCCGGCGACAGCGTGCCGTTGCAGCCGGCCAGCATCATCAGCGGCAACATCACCGCCAGACCGGCCAAGACTTGTCTCAAGTATGCAGGCATCCCTGAGGCTCGAGATGGATAAGACCGGGCCATTCTAGCAATACCCGCTTCAGGATTGCAGGAGCTTCATGAGCCCGGCCTCGTCCAGCACCGCGACCCCGAGTCGCTGGGCATCGCTGAGCTTGGAACCGGCTTCGCTCCCGGCGATGACATAGTCGGTCTTCTTGGAGACGCTGCCCGCCACCTTGCCGCCGTGTGACAGGATCAGGTCCTTGGCTTGGTCGCGGGTCATGGATGGCAAGGTGCCCGTGAGCACCAGGGTCTTGCCCGCCAGCGTCTGGCTACCCGCCTTCGGCTTGGCGGCGGCGGGCCAATGCACACCGGACTTGCGCAACGCGGCTATGACCTTGCGGTTGCCTGCCTGGTGGAAGAACGCGCCGATCTCCTCCGCCACCGCGGGACCGATGCCCTCCACCTGGCGCAATGCCAGTTCCCTCAGTGTCTTGTCGGCTTCCTTCGCTGGCAGCTCTGCGAGCTTCTGGCGTTGCTTCTCGTACTCGAGGCCCGCCTCCTCCAGCCTGTCCAGCTCACCGAAATGCCGGGCCAGGTCGGCAGCCGTCGTCTCGCCCACGTCGTTGATGCCGAGTGCATACAGGAAACGCGCGAGCGTCGTGGCCTTGCTCTTCTCGATGGCCTCGATGATGTTCTGGGCGGACCTCTCGCCCATGCGTTCCAGCTCCGCGAAGGTCTTCATGCCCAGCTTGTAGATATCCGCCGGCGTCTCCACCAGGCCCTTGTCGATGAGCTGCTCGATGAGCTTGTCCCCCAGGCCCTCGATATCCATGGCGCGCCGCGCCGCGAAGTGCCGCACCCGCTCCTTGCGCTGGGCGGTGCAGATGAGACCGCCACTGCAGCGCGCCACCGCTTCGCCCTCCGGACGCACCACTTCGGAGCCGCATACCGGGCACTTAGCCGGGAGTTTCACCTTCCTGGCGTTCTTGGGCCGCTTGGCCAGCACCACGCCTGCCACCTCCGGGATCACGTCGCCCGCCCGGCGCACGATCACGGTATCGCCGATGCGGACATCCTTGCGCTCCACCTCATCCATGTTGTGCAGCGTGGCATTGCTCACGGTGGCGCCGCCCACGAATACCGGTTCCAGGCGTGCGGTGGGTGTCAGGGCTCCGGTGCGTCCCACCTGGAAATCCACATCCTTCAGGACTGTCATCATCTCCTCGGCCGGGAACTTGTGGGCCACGGCCCAGCGCGGTGCGCGCGCCACGAACCCCAGTTCCCGCTGCCAATCCAGGCGGTCCACCTTGTAGACCACTCCGTCGATCTCATACGGCAGCGCGGCCCGCTTCTTGCCCATGGCCTCGTAATAGCCGAGGCAACCTTCGGCGCCCTTCACGGTCTTGATCTCGCGGTTCACGCGGATGCCCCATTCCCGCAGCTTCTCCAACACCTCGCTGTGCCGCCGCGGCGAAAAATCCTCCGAAACCTCACCCAGTCCGTAGCCGTAGAACTCCAGCGGTCTCGCCGCGGTGATGCGCGGGTCCAGCTGGCGCAGACTGCCGGCAGCCGTGTTGCGCGGGTTCACGTAGGTCTTCTCGCCCATCTCGGCGAGCCGCCTGTTGAGCTCGGCGAAGCCCTGCTTGGGCATATAGACCTCGCCGCGCACTTCCAGCACCTTGGGCCGGTGTCGTCCCATCAGCTGCAGCGGGATCGACTTGAGCGTGCGCAGATTCTGGGTCACGTCCTCTCCGGTGGCGCCGTCGCCACGGGTGGCGCCGCTCACCAGCAGACCGTCCTCATAGCGCAAGCTGATGGCGAGACCATCCAGTTTGGGCTCAGCGGTGTATTCCACCGCCTGCACCTCGAGACGCTCCCGGACGCGCCGATCGAACTCCTCGACGTCCTCCCGCTCGAAAGCGTTCTCCAGCGAGAGCATCGGCACCGCGTGCCTCACCTCCTCGAAGGCGGACAAGGGCCCGGCGCCCACCCGCTGTGACGGCGAATCGGGAGTGATGAGCTCGGGATGTTCGGCCTCGATGCCCTGCAATTCCCGCATCAACCTGTCGTACTCGGCGTCCGGAACCTCCGGATCGTCCAGCACGTAATACCGGTAGTTGTGATGCCGCAGTTGCTCGCGCAGGGTCTTGAGGCGGGTCTCGGCGTCGCGTCGGCTGGTCATGGATCCAGTCTAACCCCCATGCGCCGGGGATTCAGGAAGGACGTCGCAGCTTGAGCTGCGTCTCGAAGGTGATGATGCGCTCGCGGATATGCCGCGCGGTCTGGCGCGTCAGGGTACTGCGTTCCTGGTCCAGCACCTCGCCGTCCAGAAACTGCGCAAGCTGGCGCGACGTGGCCAGCATGTCCGCATAAGAGGCCACGCCACCGCGCGGGCCAGGCAACACCATGAACAGGGTGAGGCCCGGCAATTCCGCGGAATCCAGGGTCTCTGGATCCAGGGAACCCGGTTCCACCACGTTGGCCACGCTGAACACCGAGTTGCCGCCGGGCGCATCCAGGCGGTGGTACACCTGGTAGCGGCCGAAGCGGAGATTGCAGGCATCGAAGGCATCCAACACCTTGGCGCCGGCGAAGCTGCCGCCGTCCCGCGGCATCACGTGCAGCGCCAATATCAACTGCTCGCCCTGCTCCCGTACCGGCGCGCTCTTGGCAGAACTGCCCGGGATGGTCTCCGAGGGGAAGTCGTCCTCGGGGAAGCCGCTTTCACCCAGGGTCGGGGCCGCACGCATCGCGGGGACTTGGTCCGCGCGCTCGCGATGCCGCCAGGACAGCCAGATGGCCGCGAGGATGGCCGCGCCTATCAACAGGAGGATGAGGCGCAGTTCCACGGTCCTACATGGCGGCCATGCGCACGGCTTCTTCCACGTCCACTGCGACCAGACGCGAGACGCCGGGCTCATGCATGGTGACGCCCATCAGCTGATTGGACATCTCCATGGTGGCCTTGTTGTGGCTGATGAAGATGAACTGCACGCGGTCGGACATGCTGCGCACCATTTCGCAGAAGCGGCCGATGTTGGCCTCGTCCAGGGGTGCGTCCACCTCGTCCAGCATGCAGAATGGCGCGGGGTTAAGTTCGAAGATCGAGAACACCAGCGCCACCGCCGTGAGGGCTTTCTCGCCACCCGACAGGAGGTGGATGCTGCTGTTCCGCTTGCCGGGTGGGCGCGCCATGATCGCGACGCCTGCGTCCAGCAATTCCTCGCCGGTGAGTTCCAGGTAGGCGTGACCGCCGCCGAACAGCTTCGGGAAGTTCGTGGAAAGCCCGCTGTTGACCTTGTCGAAGGTCTCCTTGAAACGGGTGCGGGTCTCCCGGTCGATACGCTTGATGGCGTCTTCGAGGATGTTGAGCGCCTCGGTCAGGTCGGCGAGCTGCGCGTCCAGGTACTGCTTGCGCTCGGACTGCTCCGCGAACTCGCTGATGGCCGCCATGTTGATCTCGCCCAGGCGCGAGATCCGCTGCTCGGTCTCGGCCAGCTTCTCGGCCCAGGCACCCACCTCGGCGCCCTCTGGCATGGTCTCCAGCACCTGCTGGAGTTCCATATTCTCGTCCTTCAGTTGCGCGACGATGGTCTCACGCTTGATGCGCACGTCCTGGCTGTCCATGCGCAGGCGTTGCACTTCCTCGCGCAGGGCCTCGGCCTTGCGCTCGCGCACCATGCGCGCCTGGTCCAGCTGGCGCATCTGCTCGGCCACCGCCTCCACGGCCCGACGGGCCTCCGCCAGTTCGGCGTCCACGCGGGTGCGCTTGTCGAGCATGGACTTCAGTTCCTGCTCCTGCACGTGCATGGGTTCCAGCGCCTGCTCGGTGGCACGCTTGAGCTCGGTACGGCGCTGGTCCAGCTGCGCCACCTGCGACTGCATGCGCACCATGCCCTGCTCGGTGGAAGCCTTCTGCGAACGCCGTGACTCCAGCTTCAGCGCCACTTCATGGGCGCCGTCGCGGGCACGGGCGGCGTTCTGGCGCTCGCCGTCCAGCTTGGCCCGCAAGGCATCTCGCTCGGAGGTGATGCCGGTGCGCTTGTTCTCCAGTTCCTGCAGCGCCTTCAGGGCGCCTTCCACCCGGCCGCGCGCGGCCTTGATGTCCTGCTCCGCCTGCGCCACCAGGCCCGCGATCTCGCCGGCCTCGTTCTCCAGGGTCTTGAGGCGCGCGGCGATCTGCTCCTGGGTGGAACGCGCGGCCTTGAACTTGGCTTGGGCATCCGCCGCCTCGCGGTTGGCGCGGTTCACGTCCATCTGCAGGAGCTCGCGCCGCGTCTCCAGTTCCTTGATGTCGGCTTTCTGGCCGTCGAGCTTGGCGGCCTGCTCAGCGGCGGCCTTCTCGTTGTCGGCGAGCTGCTGCTTGAGGTTGCGCAGTTCCTGTTCGCGCGCCAGCACGCCGGCACGCTCGTCGTTGTCCCGGATCACCCGCAGCCAATGGCGGCCCAGCCACATGCCGTCGCGGGTGATGACGGACTCGCCCGCACCCAGGCGCGAGCGTTGCTGAAGTGCCTCCGCCAGGGAATCGGCGGTGTGCACGCCCTTCAGGAAATCCGTGAGCGCCGCGGGGCCCTTCACCTTCTGCATCAGGCCCTCTCCCGGACCCATCTGCTCGGCTGTTTCGATGAACGTCATGGAACCGCCGGTGAGTCCGGCCAGCTCCTCGGGTTTCGGCGCAGATTCAGCGACGACCAGTGCCTCCAGGTGCCATCCCAGCACCGTCTCCACGGCGCGCTCCCACCCCGCATCCACGCGGAGCTTCTCGGCCAGGCGCGGGGAGGAATCCAGGCGCTTCTGCTTGAGCCATGCGTTTACCTGTTCGCGGCTCTTGCCCAGCGCCGCCTGCTGCAGCGCTTCCAGCGAGGCCACGCGGCCGCGGCTGTCTTCCAGCTTGCTGCGCAATTCGTGCAAGGCGCGCGAGGCCTGCTGTTCCTCGCCGCGGCGCGTCTCCAGGCTCTTCAGTACTTCGGCGAGCTCGCCCTGCAGGCGCTGCAACTTCGCTTCCGCAGCATGCGCTTCGCCCTCGAGGTTGGTCAGCGCCTGTTGCTGCTGGTCCGCGGCATACTGTTTGCGCTCCGCCTCGACGCGTTCGCGGCGTTGCAGCATCTGCATGAGCTGGCGCTCCAGCTGCTCCACCTGGGCACGACCCACTTCGGCGGTCTGGGTATGGTCGCCCACGCCCTTGTTGAAGGCCTCCCAGTTGGTCTGCCACTCCTGCATGGCCTTTTCGGCCTGCGCCAGCGCCTCGGCGGCGCGGCTTTCCGCTTGCTTGGCGGCGTCGAAGGCGGGCTCGAGGCTGGTGATCTCGCTGCCGAGAGTCTCCACCTGCTGCTTGTCGCGGGTCATGTGGCCGTTGAGCTCATGCCACTGGGCTTCCGTCTGCTCGAGTTCCGACTGCTGGCGCTTGCGCAGTTCGCGGGCATGCTGCAGCGCCTGCTCGGCGCGCGCGATGGTCGCGCCCACCTCGTAGAAGCGGCCCTGTACCTGGTTGAAGGAATCGGCGGCTTCGTCGTGGCGGACGCGCGCCTTCTCCATGTCGCTCTCGATGGAGCGTTGCTCGGCCACGGCTGCCTCCAGCGAGGTCTCCCGCTCGCTGATGATCGAGTCCTTCTGGCCCACGTCGGCGTCGAGCGTCTTCCAGTTCAACGCCTGCAGTTCCGCCTTGGTGCGGCGTTTCTCTTCCGAGAGTTCCTTGTAACGTTCCGCCGCGCGCGCCTGGCGCTGCAGGCGCTCCAGCTGCTTCTCCACCTCATCGCGGAGGTCGTTGAGACGCTCCACGTTCTCCTTGGTGTGCTGGATGCGATTCTCGGTCTCGCGACGGCGCTCCTTGTACTTGGAGATGCCGGCGGCCTCTTCCAGGAACACACGCAGTTCCTCGGGCTTGGACTCCACCAGGCGCGAGATGGTGCCCTGCTCGATGATCGCGTAGCTGCGCGGCCCCAGACCGGTACCGAGGAACAGGTCGGTGATGTCGCGGCGGCGGCAGCGCACGCCGTTCAGGTAGTAATTGGAGGTGCCGTCGCGCACCACTTCGCGGCGTACCGATACTTCCGCATAGTTGGCGTACTGGCCGCCGATGGCGCCGTCGGAATTGTCGAAAACCAGTTCGACGGAGGCGGTGCCCACGGGCTTGCGCGCCGAGGAGCCGTTGAAGATCACGTCCGCCATGGAGTCGCCGCGCAGGTTCTTGGCGGACGTCTCGCCCAGCACCCAGCGCACGGCATCGATGGTGTTGGACTTGCCGCAACCGTTGGGACCGACGATGCCCACCAGGTTGCTGGGGAAATGGATCTGGGTGGGATCGACGAACGACTTGAACCCCACGAGCTTTATCTTGGAGAGCCGCATGTGCCTCGCCGGTGCTGCAAAAATGGTCAGTGATGACCGGGTAGTGTAAAGTATCGCCGCCCGGAAACGCAGAGCCCGATGGCCCCTGATGACCACCAAACCCAGCAAAGAACTCGAGACGTTCCCCAACCCGCGCGAAGGCCGGGATTATACCATCCGCATCCGCATGCCCGAGTTCACCTGCCTGTGTCCCAAGACCGGCCAGCCGGACTTCGCCGAGATGCTGCTCGAATACGTACCCGACAAGTTGTGCGTCGAGCTCAAGGCGCTGAAGCTGTACATCTGGAGTTTCCGTGACGAGGGACACTTCCACGAGGACGTGACCAACCGTATCCTCGACGACCTGTCGCGGACGCTGTCGCCCAAGTACATGCGACTCACGGCGGAGTTCAACGTCCGCGGTGGTATCTTCACGACGGTGGTGGCCGAGCATCGGGCACCGGCCTGGCAGGCACCTTCGGCGGTGGTGCTGCCATAGGACGGGCCCTCCCAGGGTGAGCTTGCACCCCCCTATCCAATCCTGTATAACACCGCCCGCTTTTTAATCAGGCCCAGGAGTTCCCGATGCCGGCTAAGAAAAAGGCCGCCCCTGTGAAAACCGCCAAGAAGGCGGCCCCCAAGGCCGCGCCGAAGGCGGTGGCCAAGAAGGCTCCTGCCCCCGCCAAGCCCGCACCCCGCAAGGCACCCCGCGGCGCCGGCGATATGTTCCGCGGCTTCACGCCCTATCCCCTGAAGAAGGGCGAGCCTTACATGAACGATGCCCAGAAGGCCCACTTCCGGGAGATCCTGCGGGGCTGGAAGCGCGAGCTGATGGAGGAAGTGGATCGCACCGTGCATCACATGCAGGACGAGGCTGCCAACTTCCCCGATCCGAACGATCGCGCCACCCAGGAGTCCGAGTTCAGCCTGGAACTGCGCACCCGCGATCGCGAGCGCAAGCTCATCAAAAAGATCGACGAGTCCCTGGCCAACCTGGATGCCAACGATTACGGCTTCTGCGATACCTGCGGGGTCGAGATCGGCATCCGTCGCCTGGAAGCCCGCCCGACCGCCACCCAGTGCATCGACTGCAAGCAGCTGGATGAGATCAGGGAAAAGCAGATGGGGTGAGCCAGAAAGGCGAAGCTCTGCTTCGCTTTTCGGCGAACGGGCTGTCCGGAACAGCCCAGGAAGGCTGGCAGGGATAGCGCCGCCTGAACCCGGATGAAGAAGGCCCGTCAGGGCCTTTTTCTTTTTCGGTACCATCCTCCCATGAGCTACATCGGCCGCTTCGCACCCTCGCCCACCGGGCCTCTGCATCTGGGTTCCCTCATGGCGGCGGTGGGCAGCTACCTGGAAGCCAAATCCCACGGCGGCCGTTGGCTATTGCGTATGGAGGACCTGGATCCGCCCCGGGAGATGCCGGGCGCCATCGATGGCATCCTGCGGGACCTGGAGATCCTGGGATTCCGCTGGGATGGCCCGGTCATGTATCAAAGCCGCAGATCGGAAGCCTACGAGGCGGCCCTGGATCAGCTCCGGCACGCAGGCCATATCTTCGCCTGTGCCTGCACCCGTAGTGAGATCGCCGACAGCGCCGTGACCGGCATCGAAGGTCCCGTCTACCCCGGCACCTGCCGGCAAGGCGTGCCTGCCGGCAAGACCGGTCGCGCGCTTCGCGTGCGCGTCGAATCGGGCGACCTCGGGTTCGACGACCTGCTGCAAGGCCCCATCCACCAGGATCTGGCCCGGGACGTGGGCGACTTCGTGGTGCGCCGGGCAGACGGCTGCCATGCCTACCAGCTGGCAGTGGTGGTGGACGATGCCTCGACCGGCGTGACCCACGTGGTGCGAGGCTCCGATCTCCTACTCTCCACGCCCCGGCAGCTCTATCTTCAGAAGCTGTTGGGCTATCCCAGGCCTTTCTATATGCACCTGCCGGTGCTGGTGAACGCCGCCGGGGAGAAACTGAGCAAACAGACTCACGCGGCGCCCTTGGCTGTCTCCCGGCCGGCTTTAGTGCTGCATCAAGCCCTGGACTACTTGCGGCAATCCCCGCCCCAGTCGCTCAGGCATTCATCTATAGATGACGTCTGGGCATGGGCCCAGGAACACTGGCAACCGGACGTCATGAGCGGCCTCAGGAGCGTGGAAATCGCCTGAGAATTTAAATTTCACAGTCTTCGTATCTATCTGTTTTAATTGATATTTTAATGGTCGAATTACGGTATTACCCGGATTTACTTCACATCCTCTTGGGACGCAGCATTGCCTGTATTAAGGTACGGCCCATCTCCCGGTTCCAAGGACCCAGCCCCCATGTCCGACGACAAGGTCTACCCGGTTCCCGCCAAGCTGCACCGCAAGCCGCTCTTGGACAAGGCCCAATACCAGGAGATGTACCGGCGTTCCATCGAGGATCCGGAGGGCTTCTGGGCCGAGCAGGCCAAAGCCTTCCTCACCTGGGACCACCCCTGGGACCGGGTACTGGAATGGGATTATCGGGAGGCGCGCATCAGTTGGTTCGATGGCGGGCGCCTCAACGTCAGTGCCAACTGCCTGGACCGGCATCTCAAGACCCGGAGTGAGCAGATCGCCATCCTCTGGGAAGGCGACGAACCGGGTGACGTCCGGCGCATCACTTACAAGGAATTGCACGCCGAGGTATGCCGTCTCGCCAACGTCATGAAAGCCCGTGGCGTGAAGAAAGGTGACCGGGTCTGCATCTACATGCCCATGGTGCCGGAAGCGGCCATGGCCATGCTCGCCTGTGCCCGCATCGGCGCGGTGCAGTCGGTGGTGTTCGGCGGCTTCTCGCCGGAGTCCCTCAAGGATCGCATCCTCGACTCCGATTGCCAGGTCCTCATCACCGCGGATGAGGGCGTGCGCGGCGGCAAGAAGATCCCCCTCAAAGCCAACTGCGACGAGGCCCTGAAGGCATGTCCCGCCGTGCATACGGTCCTGGTGTTGAAAAGGACCGGTGGCCAGATCGCCTGGAACGGCGAGCGCGATATCTGGTACCACCAGACGGTGCCGGACGCTTCCGCCGACTGCCCGCCGGAATCCATGGATGCCGAGGATCCGCTGTTCATCCTCTATACCTCCGGTTCCACCGGCAAGCCGAAGGGCGTATTGCATACCTCCGGCGGTTACCTGCTCTACACCGCCATCACTCACAAGTACGTGTTCGACTACCAGGACGGCGACATCTACTGGTGCACGGCAGACGTGGGCTGGGTCACCGGCCACAGCTACATCGTGTATGGTCCGCTCGCCAATGGCGCCACCACGCTCATGTTCGAGGGAGTGCCCAACTACCCGGATGCCTCCCGTTTCTGGGAGGTCATCGACCGGCACCGCGTCAACATCTTCTACACCGCCCCCACCGCGCTGCGCGCCCTCATGGCCCAGGGCGATGGCCCGGTGAAAGAGACCGTGCGCAC
>DATIVR010000116.1:0-3628 GCA_035465695.1 Gammaproteobacteria bacterium | reverse complement strand
GGTTCCGGAGGCGGGGCCAGTGTCAGAGTCTTGGGTCCTGATCGGTTTCATCGGGCTGCTGGTGCAGATCGGCATCAGTGGTCTGTTGTGGCTGTTCTTCGTGCTGTTGAAGCGCCATGCCGGGCGCCGCTCGCGCTTCTTTCGTCTCTGGACCTGGGGCTGGGTGGCGCTCCTGGTAGCGCTGGTGTCCGTATCGGTGGGCTTCTATGGTCCGCCGCTTCCCTGGCTGAGGGCCGCCACGCTGCTCTTCTATCAGGCGGCGAAGCTTGTGTACCTGCTCATGCTGCTGGCCGGCGTCCTCGAATATGCCGATGGGCGCCTGCCGCAGGGCTTCCTGCGCTACGGCACGCTGGTGGCGATGTTGTGCGTCGTGCTGTGCCTTCCCGCGGCGGGAGACCAGGACCGGGCGGTGCTCGTGCAGAGCGTGTTGAGCATCCTCACCGCGGCTTATGCCGCCTTCCGCCTGTTCCGCCTGCCGGCCGCGCGCCGCAGCCTGGGCGCACTGGTCACCGCCATCAGCTTCATCTTCTATGGCCTGCTGTGGTGCGGATACGCACTGCTCCTATATAAGGACAGCATCGGGCTCTCGCCGGCGCTGCTCCAGGCCTTGACCGGCTTCGGCCACTTCAACGGCTATACCGATTCGCTTATGGAGCTGTGGCTGGCCTGCGGCATGGTGCTGATGCTCCTGGAAGATGCGCGCCGCGAGACCAACGCCGCCCACGCCGAACTCGCGGTGGCCCACGAGAAGCTGCTGCACGACTCCCTCACCGATCCGCTCACCGGCGTATACAACCGGCTGGCCTTCACCCGCGGCGTGTTCCTGCAGAGCGCCGGTGCCACCTATGGCTCGGTGTTCATCTTCGACCTGGACAACCTGAAGCGCGTCAACGACAGCCATGGCCATGAGGCCGGCGACGAACTGCTCAAGCATTTCGTGATGACCCTGCGCGGCGCATTGCGCCCCTCCGACCAGGTATATCGGTGGGGCGGCGACGAGTTCCTGTTGCTCCTGCCCGGCGCGAGCTACGCCAGCGTGGCGCCGCGCTTGGCCTCGCTGCTCTATCGGACCCCGCCACTATTGTTCTCGGAGCGGCAGATCCCGCTGACATTGGAGGTCAGCAACGGCGGCGCCGACTACTCCGACCTGGAGAGCCTGCGTGCCGCGGTCAACACGGCGGACCGTGCCATGTACGAACAGAAGCGCATCCACAAGACCGCGCCCCCTCCCGGTGCGGACCTGCCTCCCGCCATCAGCTAGCCTTCGGTTCCGCCACCCGGGTGGCACCTTCCGCTGCGGTTGTGGTCTCATCCTGTCTCCGGCTGACTGTTCCAGCCCGGATCGCGTCGTTCCGATAACAGGGAGTCACCATGAAACCACTTAAGAAACATGCGCTTGCGATGAGCGTGGCCGCGTTCGCCGTCGCCGGCGCGCTGGCCGCTGCGTCCCAGGCGGCCGAGGCGCCCGCCTGGGTCCAGGAGAGCAACCAGGACGCCGCGATCCTCCTCAAGGTGCAGGCCCGGTTCGCTCCGGAGTTCGCCGGCCGCACCGGCGTGGAGGGCCTGGACGACAAGATCTTCGACCTGAAGCAGGGCGTCTACGAGCGCCGTCAGAAGGCCACCGCCGATGCCATCCGGCAACTCGAGGCCAAGCAGAAGACCGCCACCGACCCCAACGTGAAGCAGGACCTGGACATCCTGCTGAGTGCCGCACGCCGCGATATGGCCAGCTCGGCGTTGGACAAGAAGTACATGTTGGACTTCATCGACGCCGCCGAGGTCGAATTCAGCGGCATCCGTTTCCTGTTGGACAAGCAGGTGCCACCGGAGCGCCAGAAGGCCGCGCTCACGCGTCTCAAGCTCTATGCCGGCGATGCCAAGGGCGTCACGCCCTTCACGGTGCTGGCCGAACAGGAGACCGCCAGGCGCCTCAAGGTCAAGGGCCTGGTCGGACCCTACGTGCAGGAGGTGCAGGACGGCATCGACAACGGCAAGCAGTACATGGATGGCATCGAGCAGCTGTTCAAGGCGAGCGGCCTCGATGGCTGGCAGGATGACTTCGCCAAGCTCAAGCAGCAGGACGAGGATTACAACGACTGGTTAGCGAAGAACCTGCTGCCCCGCACCCGCAAGGACGTGCGTCCACCGGCGCCCATCTACGCCGACAACCTGAAGCAGGTGGGCGTGGACATCCCGCCGGAACAGCTCATGGCCATGGCGCAGTTCTCCTTCACCGAGATCCAGCACCAGATGGAAGCGTTGGCGCCGCAGGTGGCCGCTCTCAAGGGCTACAAGAGCACCGACTACCGCGATGTCATCCACGAGCTCAAGAAGGACCAGATCACCGGCGACCGGATCCTGCCGTTCTACCAGAAGCGGCTCGCCGACATCGAAGACATCATCCGCAAGGAGCACATCGTCACGCTGCCGGAGCGCAAGGCATCCATCCGCCTGGCGTCCGACGCCGAGACCGCCCAGACACCCGCTCCGCACATGGTGCCGCCGCGGCTCATCGGCAACACCGGCCAATACGGCGAGTTCGTATTGCCCTTGAACCTGCCGCCCAAGCCGGGCCAGGAGGCCGAGAAGTTCGACGACTTCACCTTCGATGCCGCCGGCTGGACGCTCACCGCCCACGAGGCGCGGCCCGGCCATGAGCTGCAATTCGACTCCATGGTGGAGCACGGCGTGTCGCTCGCCCGTGCCATCTTCGCCTTCAACAGCGCCAACGCCGAAGGCTGGGGCCTGTACTCCGAGGCCGAGATGCAGCCGTATGAACCCCTGGACGGCCAGCTCATCACCGAGCAGCTGCGCCTGCAACGCGCGGCCCGCGCCTTCCTGGATCCGATGCTGAACTTAGGGATGATCACGCCTGAAGCGGCGCGCCAGTTCCTGGAACAGCAAGTGTGCCTGTCGCCGGCCTTCGCCAAGTCCGAGGTGGAGCGCTATACGTTCCTCTCGCCCGGCCAGGCCACCAGCTACTACTACGGCTACCTGCGTCTCATGCAGCTGCGCGGCGAGGCCGAGGTGAAGCTGGGCTCCGCCTTCGACCGGCAGAAGTTCAACGACTTCATCCTGAGCCAGGGTCTGCTGCCGCCGGACCTGATGAAGAAAGCGGTGGACGAGCAATTCATCCCGAGCCAGTTGCCGAAGCAGCAGTAGCCGCTTTGGATGAAGAAAGGCCCGCACCGGACGGTGCGGGCCTTTCTTATGCGCTGAGCCCGGGCCTCAGCCGGCGCATCAGTGCAGGCCCTACTTCGACGATGACCACCCCGAGCAGGATGAGCCCACAGCCGATAGTGGCCACCAGGGTCAACCGCTCATGCAACATCACGGCACCCGCCAGCGCCGCGAACACGCTCTCCAGGCACATGATGAGCGCTGCTTCCGCCGCGGGGGTGTGCTTCTGCGCTATCACACCCAGGGTGTAGGCCACGCCGCCCGAGAGGATGCCGGCATAGAGTACGGCGCCCAGCGCCGCATGGGCACCGGCGAGAGTCGGCGACTCGAAGATGAGGCCCGCCCCTAGCGCCAGCACTGCGGTGACGGTGTATTGCATGAGCGAGAGGAAGAAGGGCCGGTGGCAGCGCTGCATGAAGATGCCGATCACGGTGATGGCCACCGCCCA
>DATIVR010000115.1:0-2709 GCA_035465695.1 Gammaproteobacteria bacterium | reverse complement strand
GCGCCCTAATGCTGACTGAATTAACCAAACAGCAAACTTGCCGGTCTTGTTCTCGGTATCCATGGTGGGATTCAACTCGACAACTTCCATGCCGACGAGCTTGTTGCTGCGGGCCAGCACCTCGCACACCAGGTGCGATTCGCGGAAGTTGAGGCCGCCCGGCACCGGCGTACCCACGCCCGGCGCCACCTGCGGGTCCGAGCCATCCAGGTCGTAGGAGAGGTGGATGCCGCCGGAGGCCTTGTTCAGGATCTCCATGGCCTCATCCAGGCAGGCTGAAGCGCCGCGGGCGTCGATCTCGCTCATGGTGAACACCCGCACGCCCATCTCCTTCACCAGCTTGGCCTCCTTGGCGTCCACTTGGCGCACGCCGAAGATCACCACGTTCTCCGGCTTCAGGGCCGGGCTGCGTCCCGCGATGCTGGTCAGTTCCTTCGGGCCGTTGCCCAGCAACACCGAGAGCGGCATGCCGTGGATGTTGCCGGAAGGGCTGCTCTCGGGGGTATTCATGTCGGTGTGGGCGTCGCACCAGAACACCCCCAGCTCCAGGTTCTTGCGCCTGAGGTGCTTGGCGATGCCGGAGATGGTGCCGATGGCCTGGGAATGGTCGCCCCCCAGCACCAGCGGGAACTCCCCCTGGTCCATGGTGCCTTCCACGGTGCCCGCCAGGTCGCGGCAGACCTCGCTGATCACGCCGAGATAGCGGGCGTTCTTCTCGCCCAGTTCGGCGGCTTCCATGGAGACTTGGCCCACGTTATGCATGCCGACCACCTCGTGGCCGATCTTCTTCAGGGCCGGCACCACGCCGGCCACGTGCATGGCGGAAGAGCCCATGTCGGTCCCGCGCCGCCCGGCGCCGAGGTCGAGGTGGACGTTGGTGATACGGATTTTCTTGGAAGCCACGGAGAGACCTAAGGGGCAGGGGATAAAGAAGAGCTATTGTAACACGCGTGAATATTCACTTCAGCCGTGCATATAACAGCCCACCCCGGGGGCGGCTCTCAGGATGCCGGGGATCACCACGGATATATTCGATGCTGCTGAAGATCGAAGGCCTCCTCACCGCGGCCAAGGTGGCCGAGCTGCGCACCCGCTCAAGGACGTGAAGTTCGGACCAACGCGCCCGGTTCGCAACGAGCCATGAAGCTATCGAAACTCCGCGCGGATCGCAGGTGAGCGTTTGGTCCCTGCGGCGATACATCCCCCGACTGTCACATCGAGTCAACGTCTGCCCGGGTGCGGCGCTAAGATTTAGTGTGAAAGACGACTCTCGTTGCCTGAGCGGAGGGTGTCATGAGCATCCCATATCGTTCTCTGTCGCTATCGTTAGTCCAACCCGGCATCGACCTGATGCAGCCCGGCCATAGCTTGCCGGACCGCGTCACCACTGAAAGCCCCGCGCTGGATGCCATGACCGATCTGTCGCGGGTCGCCGCCGCCACCCTCGGTCCCGACGCCACCTTGGCCCGAGCCGAAGAGCACATGCGTCATTCCGGAGTGCGCCTGTTGTTCGTGGTGGGTCCCGCGCACGACCTCCTGGGCCTCATCACCCTCACGGACCTCAAGGGTAGCCGCCCGCTGGAATACCAGCGGGAGATGGGCCTGCCCATCGCCGAGATCCGGGTGCGCGACATCATGACCCCGGCCGGACGGCTCGAGGCCATGTCGCTGCACGACGTGGAAGGCGCCCGCATCGGCGACGTGGTGGAGACCTTGAAGCGCACCGGCCGCCAGCATGCCCTGGTGATGGAGCGCACCGCCTCGGGCCCGGCCATCCGCGGCATCTTCTCGGCGAGCCGCATAGGCCGCCAGTTGGGCAAGCCCGTGGAGACCGCCGGCATCGCCTATACGTTTGCTGAGTTGGAGGCGGCCCTCAGCCACTGAGGCGAGCACACACCTGAGGTCACGGGCATAATAGGCCTGCCTTAGGGTTCCCTCTGTTCCGTGAATGCCTCTAGAAATTAGAGATTTTGCACGCGGGCAAGGCAAAGACGTCCGAGCACCCGGAGCGTACTCTTACCGTACGTGAGGACAGCGAGGACGTCTTTAACGCAGCCCCCGGGCAAAAGATCAATTTCTGGGGGGCATTCACCGTGTGGCAATTGATCGTTGGCGCCGTGATGATCAGCTTCTCGGCGGTATTCGTGAAGCTGGTGCACGTGCCGCCCACCGTGAGCGGCTTCTATCGGGTGTTCTTCGGCGGGGTGATCCTGCTCGGCGTGGTGCTCTGGAAGCACGAGCATCCACGCCTGGATCGGGCCAGCTGGATCAAGCTCCTGGCGGCCGGCCTGTTCTTCGCCCTGGACCTCTTCTTCTGGCACCGCAGCATCCTCTACGTGGGACCCGGTGTCGCCACGCTGCTCGCCAACTTCCAGGTGTTCGTCATGGCCGCGGTCGGCGTGCTGTTCCTGAAGGAACGCCTGAGCCTGTTCCAATGGCTCGCCATCGTCATGGCCATGTTCGGCCTAGTGCTGCTGGTGGGCGCGGACTGGAGCCACTTCTCGCCGCTGTACCACTGGGGTGTGATCCTGGCGCTCATCTCGGCGGTGGCCTACGCCGGTTACCTCTTGTGCCTGCGCAGCACCCGCGGCGCCACCGGCGGCTCGTCCTACAGCGCCATCACCATCACCTCGTTCGCCTCGGCGCTGCTCTTGGCCATCTCCCTGAAGGTGGAGGGCGAGTCCTTCGCCATCCCCGCCTGGTCCGACG
>DATIVR010000114.1:0-3494 GCA_035465695.1 Gammaproteobacteria bacterium | reverse complement strand
AAACAACCTTCAGCACTTCGCCATGACTTCCCTGTCTTATTCCGGCCCCTCCAAGGGCCGGGTTACTTTTGGCGCACCAAAAGTAACCAAAAGCGCTCGCCCGGAGCGCGGGGTGCGGAAGCCCGCACCTTCCCTGCGCGCTTCCTTCGCTGCGGAGTCCCGCACACGGCATATCCCTATGCCGGGTGCGGGAGCTCGGCATCCTGCCGTCGCCCCTTCGGGCTTCCCTTGCTCAGTCCAGTGCTCGGCTCGCGCTACGGGGATAAGAAAAAGAGATGCGAGTTCTTCCCGTCCCCTTGGATGCCGGCGAGCACTGGAGCGAGCAAGCCAAGCCGAAGGGCGCCGCCAGGGACGGCGGCGCCTTCACACCCGAGGCAGGAGCCTCGTGTGTGAAGCTGCGCAGCGAGCGAAGGGCACAGCGGAGCCCGCTTTGGGCCGGCATCCGGGGGAAGCGCTTCTTTGGCTACTTTCTTGTCGCGACAAGAAAGTAGCCCGCTCCCCGCAGGGGGAGCGGAACCTCTTAGAGAGAGCGAAGCGCGGAAGATGTTTCCCGCAGCTAACCCGCCGCGTTTTCATCCAATACGATGTGCGCTAACGCATCCATGTCTTCCGCCTTGCCTATCCAACGCGCAGGAAACGGGGACGCGCTGATCAACGCCACTAGCAGCGTCGCGAAGTAGGGGATGGATTGGATCAACAGCACCGCGATCCACACCGAGACATCGCGCAGGTCGTTGGCGACGTCCAGATAGACCGCCAGTGCCGCCAGCCACAGCCCCGACATCATCAGCAGTTCCTGACGGCTGTCCCAGAGCGCCTGCAGCCAGGCGTGAGCCGCCACCCGCTTGGGAGTGCGGAAGAAGGGTTGATCGCTGGTGAAGAGTCCCTGCAACACCGCGATGCCGATGGTGTGGCTCAAGGCCAGCCCGGCCACCGCGGCAGACAGCGTCTGGCGCACGCTGGCTCCCACGCGCGTGCTGTAGAGGTGTATCAGCTTCATGAGCTTGAAAGCGAACAAGGCCAGCGGCAGCGCCGAGAAGATCATCAGCGGCGGGTCCACGTCGTGGGGCAAGAGCACCATGCCCACGGACCAACCCATGGCCGCGATGTTGAACACCAGGTTGAAGCCATCCGACAGCCAGGGCAGCCAGCCCGCCAGGAAGTGATAACGCTGGCCGAGGGTGAGGCCGCTACGGGCGAATAGCTTGCCGACGTGATGCTTGAGGATCTGGACCGCACCATAGGCCCAGCGGAAGCGCTGTTTCTTGTAGTCCAACAGGGTGTCCGGCATCAGGCCGCCGCCGTAGCTGCGAGGGACGTAGGCGGCCTCATAACCCGCCTCGAACACCTTGAGTCCGAGCTCCGCGTCCTCGGTGATGCACCATTCCGACCAGGCGTCCACCTGTTCCAGCACCCGTCGCCGGATCATGGTCATGGTGCCATGCTGGATGATGGCGTTGCGTTCGTTGCGGGTGATCATGCCGATATAGAAGAACCCGCGGTATTCGGCGTGGCACATCGCCTTGAAAGCGCTCGCGCCAGAATCCCGGTAATCCTGCGGCGCTTGCACCACGCCCATGCGCGGGTTGGCGAACAACGGCGCCAGGTCGCGCAGCCAGCGGGGATCCACCACGTAATCCGCGTCGATGACCGCGACGATCTCCGCTTCCGGCGCGGTGTGGCGCAGCGCGAAGTTCAGCGCCCCGGCCTTGAAACCCGCGAGCGGTGCCACGTGGAAGAAGCGGAAGCGCGGCCCCAGCTCGCGGCAATGCGCTTCGATCGGTTTCCATGTCGACTCGTCCGGCGTGTTGTTGTCGATCACCAGCACCTCGAAGCGCGGATAATCGAGTCGTGCGAGCGCGTCCAGGGTCTCCTTGAGCATCTCCGGCGGTTCGTCATAGGCCGGCACCTGCACCGAGACCATGGGTAGCTCATCGTCGCTCGCGCTGCGCGGCTCGAAGGCGCGCCGGCGCATGGTCACCCAATGGGCTTCCGCCCATTCGTGGGTCTCGGTGAGCAGTACCAGCACCACACCCACCATCCCCATGAACAGCAACAAGCCTACCGCCACGTTGGTGACCGTAAGGTACTGCTGGGTGTAGTCGTAGAACACCCATACCACGGTGGTGGTGGCGGTGTAGACCACCACCGCGATGAAACTGCGGCCTCGATTGCGCAGGGTGTGGCTGCGTCCCAGGATCAACATCAGCAGCACTGCCGAGAGCAGCACCGAGAAACCCGCGAGCATGGGCCAGTCCGGGATGCGTACGATAGGGCTGCGCATGGCGAACTTCTGCTGGCGGTCCACGTCCCACACGCCCCAATAAGCGCCTACCGCGCCCTCGGTCTGTTCCTTCCAGGGCTGGTCGAAGGCCTCCATGATGCGGTAGGTCCACTCGCGCTTGCGGGCGCGGTGGATGAACCGCCGCAGGAACATGGCTTCGTTGGCCGGCGAGGCTACCGCCGCGTGCCGGGTGCGGCCATAGGAGGGCCAGCCCACCTCGTCGATGATGATCGGCTTGTCCGGATAGCGCTTCTCCAGGTCCTGCATGCGGTCGTCGATGTAATCCACCGCCTGGTTGACGTCCACCCCTTCCCAGTAGGGCAACATGTGCACGCCCATGAAGTCCACGTGGTCCACGAGCTCCGGATGCAGCATCCAGGTGCTCCAGGTCTCGGCGGTACCCACCGGTTGGCGCACTGCGCCGCGCACGCGATCCAGGTAGGCGATGAGGTCCTCTGTCGGCAGGATGCCGGTGAGCACCACTTCGTTGCCCACGATCACCTGCTTCACGTCAGCGTTGTGGTTGGCTGCGTATATCAGCTTCTGGATCTGCGCCTCGCTCTTCTCCTTGTCGGAGTCCACCCAGGCGCCCAACATCACCTTCATGCCATAGGGCGCCGCCAGGCGCGGGATGTCGCCGATGGTGCCTTCCATGGTGTAGGTGCGGATGGAATCGGTCTTGCCGCTCAGCAGCTTCAGGTCCGAATCGATCTCGGCGTCGGTGGGGAAGCGGTGGGCGATGGCATCTTCGCCCGCGTGGAAGGGCGAGAACGAGAATCCCTGGATGCGGTCGGGCCAGGCGGGTTCCCGGTCCGGCTGGTTGAACCAGGCCCACACGCTCACCGTGAGGGCGGCCACCGAGGCGGCGATGACGAGGCTGGAAGCGCGCATGGACTGCTAGATGCGATGCGCGGCCAGCAGCTCGCGCGTCTCGGGGCGCACGCCGCGCCACAACTGGAAGGCCTCGGCTGCCTGTTCCACCAGCATGCCCCAGCCGTCGTGGACGCGGGTGCAGCCCTCGCGCTCCGCCCACAGCATGAAAACCGTGGGCCGGTCGGAGTAGTAGAGGTCGTAGCAGAGCGCCTGGGGCGTGAGGCAGTCGTGGGGCAGCCGCGGCATCTCGCCGGCCAGGCTCGCGGAGGTGGCGTTCAACCCCAGGTCAAAATCGCCGCGGACGGTCTCGAGCCCGCCGCCGCGCACGCCGTGGGTG
>DATIVR010000113.1:0-3642 GCA_035465695.1 Gammaproteobacteria bacterium | reverse complement strand
CCCGGCACGTCGTTGAGATAGCGGTGATCGAGCTGGTCGAACACCGGCTGGAAAGCCGCCTTCAGGTCGGCGAAGTCCATGATCCAGCCGGTCTTGGGATGCACCGGGCCGGAGACGTGGATCTGCACCTGGAACGAATGGCCGTGGAGACGGGCGCACTTGTGCCCTTCCGGCACGTTGGGCAGGCGGTGTGCCGCCTCGATGTGGAAAGCCTTATAGATATCCATCCGGCCATTATCCCTTGCGGGATGAGGCCGGGCAAAGCCCCATGGTAAAGTTATGGATTCGCCGGTGGGGACGGCCATGGCCAAGGAATCACGCAAGATCCGCGAGCAGATCATCCAGCTCAAGCTGGAGCACCACGATCTGGACGTGGCCATCGCCCGCCTGGCCGAGGACCCCGCCTCCGATGAGCTGCAGGTCTCGCGCATGAAGAAGCGCAAGCTGCAGCTCAAAGACTATATCGCGCGCCTCGAGAGCATGTTGATCCCGGACTTGGACGCTTGATAGACCTGCATACCCATTCCCGCCTCTCCGATGGAGTCCTGAGTCCCGCCGAACTGGTGGCGTTGGCCGCCTCCCGCGGCGTCACATTGTTGGCGCTCACGGACCATGACACGCTGGAAGGCCTCGAAGCGGCGCGCGATGCCGCCGCGTCGGGAGGTCTGCGCTTCATCGACGGCGTGGAGATCTCCGTCACCTGGGAGCACAAGACCTTGCATGTGGTGGGACTGGACGTGGATCCCGGCCACGCCGCACTCACCGCAGGACTGACGCGGCTTCAGGCCGTGCGCGATGTCCGTGCGTTGGAGATCGGCCGCAAGCTGGAGGCCAAGGGCTTCGCGGGCGCGTTGGCCGGAGCCCAAGCCCTGGCCGGCGACGCCAAGCTCACCCGCACCCATTTCGCGCGCTTCCTGCATCGGGCCGGTCACGTGAAGGACGAAGCCCAGGCCTACAAGAAGTGGCTGGGCCGCGGTAAACCGGCCAACGTCTCGGCGCAGTGGGCCAGCTTGGAGGAAGCGATCCATTGGATCCATGCCGCCGGCGGCCAGGCGGTGCTGGCCCATCCGTTCCGCTACGGCATGACCCGCGCCTGGCTGGTGAAGGCGTTGACTGCGTTCAAACAGGCGGGTGGCGATGCCATGGAAGTGGTCGCCGGCCGAGGCAATCCCGACGAATTCCACACGGCGCTGCATCTGGCGCAGCGCTTCGAACTGGCGGCTTCGGTGGGCTCGGATTTTCACGCCCCCTCCCCTTGGCTGCAGCCGGGCGTGGAGATCTCACTGCCCGATAACGTCAAATCGGTATGGAAGGATTTCCGGTAGCCGCGACCCCAAATCCTCTACTGATTTGGAGTATGCTTCCGATGGAGAGGGGGTCGGGCACAAGGAGGTGTCATGGCGTACCTTTCATCGTCTTCTCGTCCGGATCCCCAGCCGTCATCCTCCAGCCCTAGGGCTGTCCCTGGTCCGATCCCCAGCGTTCCCCTTGAAACGGGCGCGGACGCCTACATGTCCGTCATATGAGCGACACGGCTAACAAGCCGGACCCACGGCATGGCCGTGTCTTGTCTGTGACAGACCCGCAGTCCATCCGCCCGAGCTTCGATGCTGCCGCCGACGCGGCATTCGAGCAGCTGTTCCGTGGCGCGCCCATGACCATGTGGGTCTATGACCTCGACTCCCTGGAATTCGTGCGCGTCAACCGCGCCGCCATCGAGCGCTACGGATACCCGGAGAACCAGTTCCTGCAGATGCGGGTCACCGACCTGCATCCGCCGGAAGACATCCACCGCTTGCGCAACCACATCCAGGAACTGCGCAACGACCTGCCCAGCGCCCGACGCATCCACCGCTACTGGCGGCACCTGCTGGGCAACGGCGAGGCCATCTGGGCCGATACCTACAGCCAGCCCTTCGAATACCACGGACGGCGCTGCGCCATCGTCTCGGCGACGGACGCGACCAAGCGCAAGGAAGCGGAAGATCACCTCAAGGTGCAGCACGTCTATTTCCGCCAGCTCTTCGACGCCAGCCCGGAAGCCATCGTGGTGCTCGACCGCGATGACCGGGTGGTGGACATCAACGCCCGCTTCCAGACGGTGTTCGGCCATGCGCTGGACGAACTGCGCGGCGAGCGGCTGGAACAGCACTTGGTGCCCGAGTTCCTCCGGCATGAGGTGCGCACGTCCTATCAACGCATCTCCCACTCCGGCCGCGTGCACGCGCACACCCAGCGCCTGCGCAAGGATGGCTCGCTGGTGGAGGTGGAGGTCTCCGCCTCTCCCATCGAGTTGGAGGGCGCGCGGATCGGCACCTACGTGATGTACATCCCCTTGGACGCGGCTCGCGTGACGCCGAAACGCGAGCTGCACCTGCCTCCCTCGGAGGCCGCGGCCGGCATGCTGGAACGCGCCGCCCTGCTGGCAGAGCTGGATCGCTTGCGCCGCGAAGGGGCCGGGAACCATGCGCTCCTGTACGTCGACCTGGACCAGTTCACGCGTATCAACCAGAGTTGCGGCCACAACGCCGCAGACCTGCTGCTGGTGCGCGTCTCGGAAGCCATCCGTGCCGCGGCCGGTGCGGCGAAGGCGGCTTACCTCGGCGCGGACCGCTATGGCCTGTTGTTGGAACGGGCGGACGAGGCGCAGGCCCTCGCGCTGGCCCGGAAGATTTCCGCCGGCATCGGCGCGATCGCCTTCCGTTGGGACGGCCGCTTGCACAAGATCGGCGCCAGCATCGGCGTCGCCATGATCCGCGATCCCGGCATCAGCTCCCGCGAGCAGCTTGGCATGGCCGAGACCACTTGCGGAGTGGCCAAGGCGAAGGGTCACGGCCAGATACACATGGCAGACACAGCGTCGCCGGAAGTGCTGCGCTGGGAAGACGAGACCCTGTGGACCACCAAGGTGCGTTCCGCCCTGAAACAGGGCCGCTTCGTGCTGTATGCGCAGAAGCTCAGTAGCTTGCGGCAGCAGGAAGAGGCGCCGCGGCACGAGATACTGCTGCGGATGCTCAACGAGGATGGGACCCTGGCTTCACCCGCGCGCTTCCTGCGGCATGCGGCACGCATCGGCGCGGTACGCGAGATCGACGACTGGGTCCTGGAGACGGTGCTGAAGGTGCTGCGCCAGGGCGAAGTGCACGAGGACTGGCCGGGCACCTTGCACATCAACCTGGCTGAGGAGAGCCTCGTCGAGCCGGACTTCGGTGCGCGAATCGTGGAGAAGCTCAAGGCCACGGGCATCGCGGGTTCGCGGCTCTGCTTCGAACTCGCCGAGACGGTGGCGGACCGCCATCCCGGCCACGCCCGCCGTTTCATGGAGACGGTCCGCGCCGCCGGCTGCCAGGTGGCGCTGGACGACTTCGGGGCGGAACTCTCCTCGCTGCAATCGCTGCGGGACCTGCCCCTGGATTACCTCAAAATCGACGGTGCATTCATGGAACGCCTGAACGAGGACCCCGGCAACCAGGCCGTGATCGAAGGCCTGAGCCTGATGGCCCGGCAGCTCGGCATCAAGACCGTGGCGGAATGCGTGGACAACAGCGCGGCGCTGGAATGCGTGCACGTGCTCGGCGTGGACATGGCGCAGGGTTATGGCATCCATCAGCCGGAGCCGTTCTATCCGGTGCGTCCGCTCTG
>DATIVR010000112.1:0-3493 GCA_035465695.1 Gammaproteobacteria bacterium | reverse complement strand
GGCGTGAGCCCACGGACAGTGCCACAGAGAACAGACCGCCCAAGCGCGCAAGCGCCGGCAAGGGTGAAAAGGTGCGGTAAGAGCGCACCGCGCGGCGGGTAACCGGCCGCGGCACGGCAAACCCCACCCGGAGCAAGGCCAAATAGGGGAGCAAGCGGAGCGATCCGCACGTGCGGTCCGCACGGCTCCCGGGTAGGCCGCTAGAGGCAGGGAGCGATCCCTGTCCCAGATGAATGGCTGTCCACGACAGAACCCGGCTTACCGGCCGACTCCTTATTTTCTTTCGGGCCTCTTAGCCACCTCCAACTGAGCTTTTTTTGCTCAAGGCTTTGTTTCGCCTGGATTTTGGTCAAAAAATAATCAAATTTGTTAAGGTCAAGCATAAGGTCATATTTATAACTGTTTGATATCTAAAATACTTTTTGGACCATTTTTGCGCCGAGTTTGCTCCTAAGTGCCTGTCCCGCAAGCAAATTTTCCCATTTTTCCCTTGACCTGCCTCTTTTTGCTTTCTATAGTGTGTGCAGGTGGGAAAAAGTGGAACGAAATGGGTCAAGGTGACCCATATCGGAGGCGGGACGGGCGATGTTTCGGGGTATCAACAACCTAACCCTCGACGCGAAGGGACGGCAAGCCGCCCCTGCCCGCTATCGCGAGCGCATCCAGGAAGCCTGTCGCGGCCAACTGGTGGTCACGATCGACCGCGATCATTGCCTGCTCCTGTATCCGCTTCCGGAATGGGAGTCACTCGAGGAACGCCTGGTGCGCCTGCCGAGCCTCAACAAGCAGGCCCGTGAATTGCAGCGCCTGCTGCTGGGCCATGCCACCGAGGTGGAGATGGATAGCCACAGCCGACTCCTGTTGCCGCCGGAGCTGCGCAGTTTCGCCGGCCTCGAGCGCGACGTGGTGCTCTTGGGGCTAGGCCGCAAGTTCGAACTCTGGCAGCAGGCCAGCTGGGATGCGCGCCGCGAGGCGAGCCTGAACGGCGACGAGGCTTCCCTCGGCGGCCTGCCGGACGAACTCGCCAGGCTGGTGCTTTGAGCATGTCAGAACTCCACCGCCCGGTGCTTTTGCAGGAGGCGGTGGATGGGCTCGCGGTGCGGCCCGACGGCGTTTACATGGACGGCACTTTCGGTCGCGGCGGCCATAGCCGCGCGATCCTCGCCAGGTTGGGCGATCGCGGCCGCTTGCTCGGGCTGGATCGGGACCCCCAAGCCTATGCGGCAGGTCAGGCCCTGGCGGGAACTGAGATGAGGTTCACGATGTACCGCGCTGCGTTCTCCATGCTGGAGCGCATCGCGACGGAGGCGGGTGTGTCGGGTCGGGTGGACGGAGTGTTGCTGGACATCGGCGTGTCGTCGGCGCAGCTGGACGACCCGGGCCGCGGCTTCAGTTTCACGCAGGCCGGTCCCCTCGACATGCGCATGGACCCGGAGCATGGCGAGAGCGCGGCCGCATGGCTCGCCCATGCCGGCGAGCAGGACATCGCCCACGTGTTGTTCACGCTCGGCGAAGAGCGCCATGCGCGCCGCATCGCCAAGGCCATCGTCTCCGAGCGCGCGACCCATCCCATCACCGATACGCTGCAGCTGGCGGAGATCGTGAGCCGGGCCGCCCCGCGGCACGACCGCCACAAGCATCCCGCTACCCGCAGCTTCCAGGCTATCCGCATCTTCATCAACCGCGAGCTCGAAGAGCTGTCCGCCTGCCTGGAGCAGTGCCTCAAGGTGCTGGCGCCGGCGGGACGGCTCGCGGTCATCAGCTTCCACTCGCTGGAAGACCGCATCGTGAAGCGTTTCATCCGTGACCACTCACGGCTGCCGGCGCCGGATCCGCGGGCGCCCTGGCTCGAGCCGGAAGGCAGACCCGCCTTGCGTGCGGTGGGCAAGGCCATCCTGCCCTCCGCGGCGGAGATCGATTCGAATCCGCGCGCCCGTAGCGCGGTGCTGCGCGTGGCGGAGAGACTGGCATGAACTTGCAGCTCAGCCGCGCGGTGGTGGCCCTCCTGGGCGTGGCGGTGTTCCTGTCCGCCATAGCGCTCATCGATGCGCGCCACCAGAACCGCGTGCTCTTCGAGCAGCTGGATCAATTGCACGAACAGCGTGACCAACTCAACATCGATTGGGGGCGGCTGCTCCTCGAAGAGAGCACCTGGAGCACCCACGCCTATATAGAGCAGTCCGCCACCCAGAAACTGGAGATGGGCCTGCCGGCGAACCCGCAGATCCTGGTGGTGAAGCCGTGATGAAGAACCTGAAACCGCCGCGCGATGCCAAGCCGGGCAGCGCCGCCGTCGGCTGGCGCAGCATCACCGTGCTCGGCTTCTTCTCTGTCGTGGCGCTGGCACTGGCGGGTCGCGCGGTCTATCTGCAGGTGCTGGATCAGAAGTTCCTGCTCGCTCAAGGCGCCGAACGACATCTGCGCACGGTGGAAATACCGGCCCACCGCGGCATGATCCTGGACCGCAACGGCCAACCCCTGGCGGTCAGTACCCCGGTGGACTCGCTGTGGATGAACCCGCAGGAGTTCCAGGCCTCGTCCGTGGTTAAGTTGGCCCGCGCCCTGGGGGCCAAGCCGTCCGATCTCGCCCGGCTGCTGAAGGTGGACGGCGATAAGGAGTTCGTGTATCTGGCGCGCGGCATGGATCCCTACGCCGCGCAGCAGGTGATGGCCCTCGACATCCCCGGCGTCTATACCCAGCGCGAATATCGCCGTTACTACCCCGCGGGTGAAGTCACCGCGCAGGTACTGGGATTCACCAACGTGGATGATCACGGCCAGGAAGGCTTGGAGCTCGGCTATGACCCCTGGCTCAAAGGCGTGCCGGGCGCCGAGAAGGTGATCGTCGACCGTTATGGCCGCTCGGTGCAGGACGTGGAGAACCTGCGTGCTCCCCGTGCCGGCCAGGACCTCGTCACCAGCATCGACCTGCGCATCCAGTACCTGGCCTATCGCGCCCTGAAGCAGGCGGTGGAGGCGCAGGGCGCCAAGTCCGGTTCCATCGTGGTGATGGATTCCAAGACCGGCGAAGTGCTCGCCATGGCTAACCAGCCCTCGTTCAATCCCAACAACCGCAGCGGCGTGAGTGAAGGCGCGTTCCGCAACCGGGCGGTGACGGACCAGTTCGAGCCCGGCTCCAGCATGAAGCCTTTCACCATCGTGTCGGCGCTGCTCTCCGGCAAGTACCAGCTCAACTCGGTCATCGACACCTCGCCGGGCACGCTGAAGGTCGCGGGCTACACCATCCACGACGACGGCAACGACTACGGCCGCATCGACCTCACCACCATCATCCAGAAATCCAGCAACGTGGGCGCCAGCAAGATAGCCCTGTCGTTGCCGCCCCAGTTCATGTGGCACACCCTGGACGAGTTCGGTTTCGGCAAATCCACCGGCAGCGGCTTCCCGGGCGAAGCCTCCGGCGACCTGCCGGCGTTCCGCGTCTGGAACCAAGCGCGCCAGGCCACCATCTCCTACGGCTATGGCGTGTCCA
>DATIVR010000111.1:0-15185 GCA_035465695.1 Gammaproteobacteria bacterium | reverse complement strand
TCGTGGCCGAGCCACCCCAGGGATCCGACTCCCAAGTCCAGCCTATCGCCTTCGTGGAGGTGGTCATGAGCCTGGGTGTATTGACCTTATCCACATGCAGGTAATAGATGTCGCCAGGACCTGAGGCATTGATGGCGCTGTTGAAGTAAACGATCTCCCGGTCACCTGCAGCTAGAGTCCCTGTGCGGCACGTTGGCCAGGAAGCAGCGGAGCCCGGAGTATATGATAGTGCCATCCACAGGGAGTCTTACGTGGTCGAACGATCCACCAAGCTGAATGGCCGCACCGCGCTCGTAACCGGCGCCGCCAGGCGCCTGGGCGCGGCCATCGCCCGCGCCCTGCACGCCGAGGGCATGAACCTGCTGTTGCACTACAACAAGTCGGAAGCGGAAGCCGCGGCGCTAGCGGAGGAACTGAACGGTCTGCGGCCCGATTCGGCGGCCATCGCGCAGGCGGACCTCTTCAACACCCAAGGGCTGGATTCGCTGGTGAAGACGGCGCTGCAGTGGGACGGCCTGGACGTGCTCATCAACAATGCCTCCACCTTCCGGCCCACGCCCTTGGGGCAGATCGGCGAGGATGACTGGGACGACCTCATGGGCAGCAACCTGAAGGCGCCGCTGTTCCTGGCCCAGGCGGCGATGCCGCATCTCAGGAAGAACCACGGCAGCATCGTGAACCTCATCGACATCCACGCTTACCGGCCGCTGCGGGAGCACACGGTGTACTGCGCCGCCAAGGCGGGGCTGGTGATGCTGACGCTGTCGCTGGCGAAGGAGCTGGGACCGGAGGTGCGGGTGAACGGCGTGGCGCCGGGCCCGGTGCTGTGGCCGGACCACGGCATGGATGCCGCCACCAAGAAAGCCATCCTCGAAGCCACCGCGTTGAAGCGCAAAGGGTCCCCGGAGGACATCGCGGGAGCGGTGCTGTACCTGGTGCGGGATGCTGATTACGTGACCGGCCAGATCCTGGCCGTGGACGGAGGTCGCAGCATCGGCTGGTGAGGCCCGGCCGGCCCCGACTTTGTTATCCTTCGTCGCGCCCTTCTTTCGCTCAACGCCAGTCCCATGCGAAACCCACGCCTGGTTGCGTTGCTAGCCGACAAGCCTGCTGAGGACACGCGTCCCGCCTGGCGCTCGCCGCCCCGGGCTCGTCGTGAGCCCGCCCGCCTTTGGTAAATCCACTAAGATAGGCCATTCACCAGAGATATCTGACCGGGATCTTCATGCGCAGCTTCCTGGACATGCTACCCACGGGTTACCGCGACGCGTTTGGCGTGGCGGAGATCTTTAACCCTGAGTATTTAGAAAGGGCCCGTGCGACGTCCTTCAGTTGGACTGCCTGTCCCGGCCGAGTGTGCCTCGGCTTGAACCGCAAATATTTCGATGAAGCGGCTGACAACCCCAACATAGTCGCGATCATCGCCCCAAGGGTCGCCATGAGCGGACCAGTTCCCTCTGGCAAAGCTGTGATCCTGGCGGACAAGGCCGATGAATTGTTCTACGCGATCCACAACGCTGCCATCCACGAACGTCAAAAGCTGTCGACGCCGAAGCGAGACATACATCCCAGCGCCCGGTTGGCGCCCGATGCGCGCTTGTGTGGAGATGACATACGCATCGGTCCAAACACCGAAGTCCGCGAGGGATGTCTACTCATCGCACCGCTCGACATAGGCCCTGATTGCCTGATAATGCCTGGCGTGATGTTGGGAACGGATGGCATGTTCTCCAAGCGGATAGCGGGGAACAAACAGCATGTCCGTCATTTCGGCGGCGTAAAGATCGGCCGCAATGCGGTGATACATGCCGGAACCAACGTTTCCCGTTCGGTGAACCACGGTGAATCCACCACCCTGGGGGACGATGTAAACATCGGGATAGGCGTCAATGTGGGCCACGACAGTACCGTGGGCGATCGCAGCGAACTCTCCGGGCGGGTCATGTTGGCGGGACGCGTGACCATAGGCACGGACTGCTGGCTTGGCGCCGCGGCCGTGATCTCCAATGCCATCGAAGTGGGCGACAAGGCCAAGATCCGCATCGGCGCAGTGGTGGTGGAGGATGTGCCTGCCGGAGCGGACGTCTCCGGTAACTTTGCATCGGACCATATGGGCCGCCTCAGAGCCATGATGCTGGCGAAAAGAAAATGAATTCCACCCGTTTTGTATTCAAGGCGAACCGCGACTACCTGCACAGCACCACCGCGTTTGACTACATCCGCTGCGAATTGGATGGCACACCCCTCAAGATCGATTTTAGATTCAATCGCCGCACCGACCACGTGTGCGCGCTCACGGACAAGAAACCCCCGGACAATGAGCCACCGGTAGCCACCTATACCGATTCCGAGAGGACTTTATATTTGGTGGAGACTCCCGGCCTGATCGCCGAACGGGTCGCTTATGACGAAGATGGCTTGGCCGCGAACTTCAAGATCGAAGACAAGAGCATCCACGTCCCTGCAGATATCGCCGGTTATTCGTTCATCGAATGCGCGGTGGCGGCGTATAAGCGTCTGCTGACTCAGCTCTTCGGAAAACAGCGCTACGCCTTCGTGCGCCTGTCCGTCGACCGCATCCCCGACGGGGCATTCCAGGTAGGGTTCTCGCGCCAGCTCTCCGAGGGGTTCTACCAAGGCGTCATCAAAGTCCAGGAGGTGCCTGTAGGACGTATCTTCTTCGGACGTTGGCAATGATCGGCATCACTGATGTTGCCTCATATCTCCCGCCGGACATGCTCTCGAATTTGGAACGCGCTGCCGGATTCGACAGAACTCCGGAGTTCGTCCGCGATAAAATCGGTTTCCTGCGGCTGCGCCGTAAGGCCCGGGAAGAGGAGACCTCGGACCTCTGCGTTCGCGCATTCGAGGCCCTGGAAGCGAAACGTGCCTTGGATCATCGGGCCATCGACTGCCTGGTGGTGTGCACCCAGAACCCAGACGCCCACGGCTTGCCCCATACCGCCGCGGTGCTTCATGCCAAGCTCGGGCTCGGCCAACAAGTAGCGGCTTTTGACATCTCGCTCGGTTGCTCCGGCTTCGTATATAGCTTGGGCGTGACCTCTGCCTTCATGGAGGCAAGTGGCCTGAAGAACGGGCTGCTGTTCACTTCGGATCCCTATTCGAAAATACTGGCGCCCGACGACGCGGACACTGCCCTCCTGTTCGGTGACGCCGCTACAGTGACATATCTGACCGCGACGCCGGTATATCGGGCGCTGAAGTCCCGCTATGCCAGCGATGGGCGACTGGCTCATTCCATCCAGGTGGCAGAGGCCGGTGGACGACTCTCTATGCTGGGAAGCAACGTGTTCAAGTTCACCATGACGGCGGTGCCGGAGCAAATCGAAGCCTGTCTCGAAGACAACGGGCTGTCCAAGCACGAGATAGACCTGTATCTTTTCCACCAGGGCAGCAAATTTATCGTCGACAACTTGAGCAGGAAGCTGGGCCTGGACCCAGCGCGGGCACCCTTCGAGGCCGCTGAGACGGGTAACACCGTCTCCTCGACCCTGCCCTTGATGCTGGAGCGCCGCCTGCATATTGGGCCGCGACGGATATTGATGAGCGGCTTCGGGGTCGGCTTGTCGTGGGCCACGACGGTATTAGAACGTGTATAGTCGCCGAGCTTAGAGTTCAAGGCGTGGAGGAAGACATGTTTTCCAAAGACCAATTCCGCGATGCGGTGATCGAGGGTATAAGACGCGTGCGCGACGTGAGTGACGTGAAGCTGCGCGACGACGATAGTTTCTCCGACGTGGGACTGGATTCCCTCGACGGCATGAATCTGGTCCTTGAGGTGGAATCGATCCTCGGGATCAACCTGGGCGAGTTCGACCTCAGGGGCGCCGGCACCATCGATACTTTCTACGAGAAGGCAAAGGCAGCGGTCGCCAAGAAATGATATGGCGCCGGGTCCGCGACAATATCAATGGGCGGTCACCGGCGCTAAGGCCGCCGCAAGTGGAGCGGCGATATGGATGCGGTAGAGATGGAATTCGGTACTGACGGGGCTGCTCTCGATATGCAATTCCGCACCATAGTGCCGCTGAAAGTAGTCCTGGAGGCTGAGCAGCTCGCCACGGTTAGCGAATATATCAAAGCTCTGGCCGCTCAGCAGCGCCGGCACCAAGTCCTTCCCGCCCGTGTAGCGATGCAAGTGCTCCAGAGCGAATGGTGCCAGTGAGTACTCCCCTAATCCGTAGAAGTTAAGGTTGCAGGTGGTATCCCTCGAACCGAAGGGGAGAAAATTAAGAGTAAAGGGGTAGGAGGATCCCCAGTTGATCAGAAGCGAATCCTTGGGCAGCGCACAGGTGGCGGCACGCACATGCCGCGATGCCGCCTGTCTGACCAGGTTGCTGTGGTGGAGGTCCATGAGATATCGCCCGTTGATGAACAAGATGGCCACTCCGATCAGCAATGACCAAAGCCAAGTACGGACTTGGAATTCGAACATCCCAAGCATCAACATCGCCGCCAGCACCGGCAGATAGACACGGACTATCCCGGGCCGTCCCGCTGCCGCTAGCAGCAACATCAGCAGCGTTAGAACCACTAATGACGCGAGCATCTGCCAGCGCCGCCGATGCGCCACTAGCAGGAGCAGTGCCATACTCAAGAAGACCATGAACTCCCGATCGAATGCGCGGAATATATTCCGGACGTGTTTCAGGTTGGAGGCTATTCGCTCAGACCACGTGAGGTGCTGCAGCAGTTCGGCCAAGCGTTGAGGCACGAACACCTGGGTGTCGCAGTAGAACCAGTGGGAGAACAGCGCGAGGTCACTGAGGGTGAAGCCCGAGCCTCGCAGGGCGGCGGGATGGGAGTTGAAGTACCCGGCTACGCCAAAGTCGGAGAACAACATCACATAGCCGTAGGTATCAGCGAACTCGCGCCATTCGCCTAATCCGAAAGTCAGGTAATCAAGCAAAAGGAACCCGATCCCGGCGGCACAGGCCGCGGCAGCCAAACCCAGCCATCGGTGACGCTCAGGTGATTTCCACGCCATGCTCATGTAGTTCCAGCAGAGCGGCGTGACCACCAGCATCACGAAGGCAGTCTCATCCCAGCGCACCAAGCTGGAAAGCAGCAGCAATAGGCAGGCTACTGCACCGCCGACGAGGAGATGTCGTTCGATGGAGTTGCACAGCAGTGCGATGCCGGCAAAGGCGAGATAGCCCGCCACCAGTGTATGTTGAGGGTTGATCACAGTAGGCAAATACACGCAAAACAGTGCTAATGCCGCCAGCGCGTGATTGACCTTGCTGTGGAAGAAAGCGTACACGAGCGCGATATAGGATAAGGCCAGCCCGAAGTAGATGGACGTCGCATAGGCGAAGGGGTCGCCGAGGAGATGCAGCCCGTAGGCGAAATAGCCCCAGGCGATGTTCGTGAGAACCAAGTGCGGGCCAGGCGTTAATACTTGACCGCCTCCGTCAACGATGAAAGACATGGCCACGTCATCGTTAGACATCCAGAAAAACCGGAATTGGCTTACGAGCATGACCAGGGCGACGCAGCCCAATAGGTAGGACCACCACGCAGAGCGCCGCGAGGAGAAATCCAAAGTCATTTGTTGGTCTCCGGCGCCCGCATGAAGTTCAAATGATGCTCGGCCAGAAACTTCGTTCCGTCATCGCAGAGCTGTTGGTCCGGGCAATACCAGCGCGGATAATCGGCCGGCTGGCCCGACAGCCGTGTCCGCGCAGCATCGATGGCGCTCGCCAGGGCTTTCGCCTGAGAACCGATGGCGCGGAACTCCGTGCGCTGGTTATGTACTTCCACCTGGCCTATGCCTAGAGTCAGCGCCACCAGCAGGCCTATCGCGGCGCGCTGCTTCCCGGACCGGTACAGTATGGTGAGCGCGTCGGCGAACACGAATACGCAGGCCACCACCAGCAGATGATCGGTATAGACGTAGCGCGGCGCACTGCCGTTGTCGGTGCCACCGCCGAATCGCGCCACAATCAACTCACCAAGATAGGCTGCCGCGAACACCGCGAGCACCAGCGGCAGTAGTGCACGGCGATAGCCGCGGCTCCAGAGGTATACCGCCAGCGCCGCCACCGAACCCGCCAGTACGATGCCGCCATAGAGGTCAAGCGCCCCGGGACGGGCGGCGGGGGGCAGCAAGGACAGGCTGGTGACGGTGATGAAGGCGGCCCCCAGAGCGTGCAATAGATAATGAAAGGCGCCGCTTGGGTCATCCAGCACATCGCGGATTTGGGCTGTCACGCTGGAACGGTTGAGGGAGCCGGCGCCGCCGCCGAAATAGATGAGCTCGGCGAGCAAGGTGCCCGCGGCAATCCAGGCCAGTGCTCTCCACCTGCCGGAGGCCGCCTGAAGGGCCAGGCCGATGCCGAGCACGAGGCTGGCGACGGCCAGCGCCGGGTTTTTTCCGGCACCGAAACTGAGCAGCAGCAAGAGGAGCAGCACGGCGAATAGCGCATGTCGCCACCACGGCTGGGGGGTGCGCAGCGCAACGTCCATCTGCATCCACAGCGCGCCGAACAGCATGCTGCCGACGATGGTGAACATCGCCAGCAGGTCATAGGTGTATATATGGGCCTGGGTGAAGCTGAACACCGTGAACGCCACCGGCACGAAGGCATAGTGGTCGAAGGTGTTTGGTTTGCCGGATGGCCGGGTGCGCAGGAAGTAGCGGTACAGAAGCCAGGCGAACAGTGTCAGCGCCAGCGCGCCGAGGTAGCAGCCGATGCGCACGTCCAGGCCGAACCACAGGGCGTTGGCCAGGAAATATAGCTTGAAGGCCGGCACTCTATGTTCGGAGCCGGCGGTATTGGTAGACCAGATGTCCTGCAGCGAGAAGTTGCCCTCGTACCAGTGGCGCAAGATGTCGACGAAACGCCATTCGTCGCGGCTGATCGTATCCAGGTTCGCAGCGTGTATATACCAGAGAACTGCCAGCCCCAACAGAAAGATCAGCCCCAGCACCAATCCCTTGGCCAGGCGCGGCGCGAGCAGGACCTTGGATAGCACGACCCCATTCGACATCAGTTATCTCCCGTTTCGGTGCGCGCACCGACATGACTGAAGATCCGCAACGACCACAACGCGCCGAGTGCGGAGATTAGGAACAACGGCACCAGGCCCATCAGCGCAGCACCGGTAACCTCGGCCTTCGGCACGCCCAACTGCACCAGCACCAACACCAGCGTACCTTCGCGTACGCCCAGACCGTTCAAGGAAACGGGTGTCATGGAGGCGAGCCACGCGAGCGGCGCTGCGAGCAGCACCGAGAACAGCGAGGCGTGGGCACCGAGGCTCGAGAGGAAGCACCAGAACATCAAGATGTAGCCCAACTGGAACAAGATGCTGTAGCCCAACACTATCAGCACCAGGCCGGGATGCAGCGCGTAGCTCATCAGGTGCTCGCTTCCCTCCTTGAACTTGTGCAGCATCTGCATGAGGCGTGAGCTGCCGGTGAGCGGAGCATGGCGCGCGAGATGCGCGAAGCCCAGAAGAGCCACGATGCCTGCCAGGATCACCGCTGCGGCCGTGAGATAACGCCAGTCGCCCCGCGTGAGTCCAGACCACAGCCCACCGATGGTGGCTAGCACCACGATGGAACCGATGCCGCACAGCCGCTCGAACACCACGCTGGCGTAGAGCTGGGGCTTGTGCACGGTGGCGGTGCCATATAGGGCGATGGGCCGCACCAGGTCGCCGCCGGCCACGCCCGGCAGGAAATTGCTGCTGTACATCCCGATGGTGTTGGCGCGGAACACCGCCAGGAACGGCGGCTGGAAACCGCTACGGTGCAGCAGGCTGTGCCAGCGCTTGGCGGCCACTAGCTGTCCACCCATGTAGGCGCAGATGCCGAGCAGGATGTAGACCGGATCGGCGTCATGGAAGGCGCGGGCCACGTCATACTTGCGGGCGAGGTACACGATGCCGCCCAGCATGGCCAGGCTCACCAGCATGCGCAGCCGCTTCCACAGAATCTGGCGGGGACGGGGCGCCTTGAGGTCATGCACCGCGGCGCGCACTTCGCCCAGCCCGGCCGATACCTGCGCCGGCGCCGACGTTTCGCGCTTCGCGGTCACCAGTCAGAATTCCTTGCGGAAGATGTAGAACTGCAGGTTGGTCGCGGACTCCTGCACCAGGCGGCCGATGTACTCACCCAGCACGCCCAGCGCCAGCAGGATGTTGCCGGAGAAGAACGAGATCAGCACTGCCAGCGACGGCCATCCCAAGACGCTGGCATGGTGCCAAAGCACCGCACGCAGCACCACGTAGATGGCGAAGCCCAGGCTACCCAGGCTCACCAGCACACCCCAGTAAATCATGGCGCGTAACGGGATAAAGGAGTGGTTGATCAGCAGGTACGAAGCCAGCTTGGCTAGCTTGCGCAGGTTGTAAGTGCTTCTGCCATGGTGGCGTGGATCATGTTGCACGTTGATGTTGGTGATCAGATTCGTGGGGACGGCGCTCAAGATCAGCGCCGGCAGATACGGGTGCACGCCAGTGTAGGCGGCGATAGCGTCTGCGGCCGGTCGCGAGAAGGCCCGGTAACTGGAGAAGGCCAGCTCCCTGGGCTTGCCCAGAATCATGGAAGTCAGACTCTGCACCGTGCGGCTGCCCAGGTTGCGGAACCAGCCGTGCTTTTTCTTCTTGCCGATGCGGCCGATCACGATGTGATGACCCTCGGCCAGCGCCGCCAAGAAGCGCGGGATCTCCTCCGGCGGGTTCTGCAGGTCGTCGTCCAGAGTGATCACGGCGTCACCGCGACTGTGCTGCAGGCCGCAGAGCACCGCGTGGTGCTGCCCGTGGTTGTGACCGAACTGGATGAGCTTCACCCGCTCCTCGCCGGCACGCAGCCTCTGCAACACTTGGTAGCTGCCGTCGGTGCTGCCGTCGTCCACCATGATGAGTTCCCAATGCCGGGTGACGCCTTCCAGCACCGGCTTGAGGCGGCGGAAGAATTCCTCCAGGCCATCGCGGTTCATGTACACCGGCACCACCACCGAGACGTCCACCGGCTTGGAGTGCGGCGGCATGGCTTTGGGACTACGAGAAGTAGTCATCAGGTTCCGGCTTTGCGCTGGGCTGGGGCTGCCAGCGCGCCTTGTACCGCGTTGATGACGCGTGCGATATCAGCCTCGCTCATGTCGGGCCACAGGGGAAGACGAATGAGCCGCGCGTACAGGTCGTCGGTGACCTTGAGCTCGCCATGGGTCCGACCGAAGCGCTTGCCGGCCGGCGCACTATGCAATGGAATGTAGTGGAATACGGCCATCACGCCCTGCGCCTTCAGGTGCTCCAGGATATGGTCCTGTTCAGCGTGGCTAGCGGCGAGGATGTAATACATATGAGCATTGTGCTGGCAGTCCGCCGGGATGGTAGGGCCCTGGATGCGGCCCGCGTCGCGCAGCGGCTGCAGCGCCGCATGATAATGGTCCCAGATCTGCATGCGCCGCGCGGTGATGGGCCTCAGGTCCTCCAACTGCGGCCACAGGAAGGCCGCGATGAGCTCGCTGGGCAAGTACGAGGATCCGATGTCCACCCAGGTGTACTTGTCCACCTGGCCGCGGAAGAACTTGGAACGGTTGGTGCCTTTCTCCCAGATGATCTCGGCGCGCTCGGCGAAGCGCGGGTCGTTGACCAGGAGTGCGCCGCCCTCGCCCGAGACCACATTCTTGGTCTCGTGGAAGCTCAAGGCCGAGAGCGCGCCGTAACCTGCCAGCGGCTTCCCCTTGTAGGTGGAGTGGATGGCTTGGGCGGAGTCCGCCAGCACCAGGAGATGGTGTTTCCCGGCGATAGCGTCGATCACTTCCATATTGCATGCCACACCCGCGTAGTGCACCACGAAGATGGCCTTGGTGCGCGGAGTGATGGCGGATTCGATGAGCCGCTCGTCGAGATTCAAGGTGTCGGGCCGGATGTCCACGAACACTGGCGTGGCACCGCGTAGCACCACCGCATTCGCGGTGGAAACGAAGGTGTAGGAGGGCATGATCACTTCGTCGCCGGGACCGAGATCAGCGAGGATCGCCGCCATCTCGAGCGCTGCCGTGCAGGAATGGGTGAGCAAGGCCTTGGTGGCGCCTATGGTCTGCTCTAGCCAAGCCTGGCACTTCTTGCCGTACGGTCCGTTGCCAGAGAGGTGTCCCTTCTGGATGGCATCGCGGATCGCCTCAATCTCGCGGCCGGTGGCGTGCGGATAATTGAAACGTATCTTGTCCATGATCTTCCCGTCCGCGCCGCGAGTGTCAGTTGCTGATTAAGGCGAGCGGTGGCTATTTTACCTGCATATACAGGGGTTTGGGGTGCGCCGACCCAGCCAACACCCGGTATCATGGGCACCCCTTGGTCAACTTAGGGAACGCCATGCGCAAGCAGACCCCCATCACGGCCCGCCCCGGACTGGCCTGAGCTACATGGCCGCCCGCAACATGGTCCGCCGGAGCGTGGTGATCCCCGTCTACAGGAACGAGGCGAACATCCCCGCCCTGCTCGCGGCACTCGAGAAGTTGCTGGATTCGTTCGAGGTGGGCACGGAAGTGGTGTTCGTGGTGGACGGCTCACCGGACCGGAGCCATGAACTCCTGCAGGCGCGGCTGCCGGCGTTCCCCCATCCCACCCAGCTCATCCGCCACAGCCGCAACTTCGGCTCGTTCCAGGCGGTGCGCACCGGCATGGCCGCGGCACGCGGCGACCTCATGGCGGCGGTAGCCGCCGACCTGCAGGAGCCGACCGAACTGGTGGCGCGCTTCTTCACGCTCCTCGACCAGGACCAGGCCGACGTGACCTTCGGCGTCCGCGAGCGCCGGGACGACCCTTGGGTGAGCCGGCTGCTGGCGCGTGCGTTCTGGGCCCTGTACCGGTATTTCGTGAACCCCGACATGCCCTCCGGCGGCGTGGACTGCTTCGGCTGCAACCGCACCGTGGCCGAGGCGCTGCTCAGCATCCAGGAGAGCAACAGTTCCCTGGTGGCGCAACTCTTCTGGTTGGGCTTCCGCCGCCAGTTCGTGGGTTACGTGCGGCAGCGACGCCAGGCCGGCAAGAGCGCCTGGACGTTCGGCAAACGCCTGCGCTACATGCTGGACTCCATCATCTCCTTCACCGACCTGCCCATCATGGTGATCATCTGGGTGGGATTCCTCACCTTCTGCGGCGCCGCCATCTACACGGTGTTCCTGCTGCGCGCCTGGCTGGCGCACCAGATCACCGTGCCGGGCTACACCGCCACCATCCTGGTGGTGATCCTGCTGGGCTCGCTGATCCTGTTCACCCAGGGTCTCATCGGCCTGTACGTGTGGCGCGCCTTCGAGAACACCAAGCGCCGGCCGCTCTCGCTGGTGAGTGGTCACGAGACCTTCGAGGCGGCCAAGCGCCGCACGCGGAGCTGACATGGCGGTGCATCCTTCCGCCATCGTCGAGGCAGGCGCCGAACTCGGCGCCGACGTCAGCATCGGTCCATTCTGCGTGGTGCACGCCGGCGTGCGGCTCGGCGACCGGACCCGTGTGGAGGCCTACTGCGAGCTGGGGCTTCCCACGCCGCTCGCTCCCGGCGGCACGCTCAGCATCGGCGCGGACAGCCTGATCCGCAGCCACAGCGTGTTCTATGCGGGATCGAGCTTCGGCACACACCTCGCCACCGGGCATCGCGTCACGGTGCGCGAGCGGACCCATGCCGGGAACGACCTGCAGATCGGCACGCTCTCCGACATCCAGGGCCACTGCGAGATCGGCCACCATGTGCGCACCCACAGCAACGTGCATATCGGGCACCTGAGCCGCATCGGCGACTACGTGTGGATCTTCCCCTACGTGGTGCTCACCAACGATCCCCATCCCCCCAGCGAACACCTGGTGGGTTGCGTGCTGGAGGAGTTCGCGGTGGTGGCGACCATGTCGGTGGTGCTGCCGGGTGTGCGGATCGGGCGCGGCGCCTTCGTGGGCGCCATGACCGTGGTGAGGGAGGACGTGCCGGCCGACACCATATGCATGGGCGTGCCGGGCAAGAACGTAGGACCCACCAGCAAGATCAAGCATCGCGGCACTGGCGGCCCCGCCTATCCCTGGCGGCGGCATTTCCACCGCGGCTATCCCGCCGAGGCCGTGGCGCAATGGCAGGCGGAGTTCGGCGACACCACGGACGGCAAGGCATGAGCACGCGCGACAGCAGCAGGCCGGTGGAGCACTTCGCTCCGCCGCCGGACTTCAAGACGCCGCTGCGCGTGGGCGTGGGCGATGTGACGCTCTGGCCGATGCGGCACGTGCTGGACAAGCGCGGCAACCTCATCCCGGTGGAGTTCGAGCAGGACCTGCCGTTCGTGCCGCGCCGCCAGTTCCTCATCCATGGCGTGGAAGACGACCGCATCCGCGGCGAGCACGCGCATCAGGTATGCCATCAGTTCCTGTTCGCGGTAGTGGGCAGCCTCTCGGTGATCGTGGATGACGGCATCAAGGCATGCGAGGTGGAACTCGCGGATGCCGCCTTTGGCCTGTATATGCCTCCCTATACCTGGGGCGTGCAGTACCGTTTCACACCCCATACCATGCTCTCGGTCTATGCCTCGCATCCCTACGATGCCGCCGAATACATCCGCGACTACGATGACTTCCTCGCCCAGGTCCGGCACCGGACGCGCTGACGGCCTGCTGGCGCAGGGTCTGCGCTTCGTGGGCGTGGGCGCCGTGAATACCCTGGGCACCCTGGCGCTGTACCAACTGCTGTTGTTCGTGATGTCCTACACGCCTGCCTACGCGATCTCTTGGATCGCGGGACTGGCGTTCGTGAACCTGGCTTACCCTTACTTCGTATACGGCAAGCGGCGCACCACGCGCCAGCAGACACTGCTGAACAGTTGCTACTACCTCGGGAGCTTCGCCTTGAGCTGGGCGTTGCTGTATGGATTCACCCATCTGCTGCAGGTGAATCCGCGCTGGTCGATCCTGCTGGTGTTGATGCTGGTGGTGCCGCTGAACTTCCTGGTGACCCGGCTCATCTACCGGCCGGCCACTTAGGCTCGCCGTTCACAGCCCCGGCAGGATCACGGGCGTGAGCCGGCCGCCTTCGCCGCCGAACTCCGCCCAATGCTCGGCATAGCTCTTGCCGGTGCTCGGGTGACGCTCGGCAGCGGCGATATCCGCCAGGGGCTTCAGCATGAAGTTGTACTTCAGGATCTCGGAGCGCGGCAGCTTGGCGGCGGCATCCACGCGCTGGCCGTACAGCAGGAGATCCAGATCCAGGGTGCGAGGCGCGAAGCGCGCGGCGCCACGCTGGCGGCCACAGTCCCGCTCGATCTGGTCCAGCGCGGCCTTGAGCTCCGGCACCTCGAGGGCGCTGTCGAACCCCACCACCGCATTCAGAAAATCGGCACCCTCGAAACCGATGGCTTGATTCCGATAGATCGGCGACAGGGTGAGCGCACCGAAGCGGCCGCGCAGGGCCTGCACCGCCATGGCGATGTGCCGTTCCGGTTCGACGTTGCTACCTAGAGCAACATAGACCTTCGTCATGAAGATGCGCCGGACAAAAGATGCATTTTTAGCGCTTGCCGCGTTCGATGACGACGCCGACGGACTTGCTGCCGCTGACCGCGCCCGGTTTGTTGAGGGTGAGCTTCACCCAGGGCACCTGGAAGTCCCGCATGATCAGTTCTGCCACCTTCTCGGCGAGCGTCTCCACGAGACCGAACTGGGATTCCTGCACGAACTGGTGCACGCGCTTGGCCACGGCTTTGTAGTCGAGCGTGTCCTCGATCTTGTCGGTCTTCGCGGCGCGGGCGATATCCGTGCCCATCTCGATGTCCAGGAGCACATGTTGGCGCATGCGTTTCTCCCAGTCGTAGATGCCGACGACGGTGTCCACCTTGAGGTCACGGATGAAGACGATATCCATCTATTGCTTCTCTCTAAGGAGCGGACAGCGAATCCAAAGGCCAGCGCGCGGTGACCGGTGTCTCGCCGCCCTGGCCCGCGGCCAGGCGCGTGGCGCCGGCGAGCGCGATCATGGCGCCGTTGTCGGTGCAGAACTCGGGACGAGGATAGAACACCTGGCCGCCCAGCGATTCCACCATCGCCTTGAGACGCGCACGCAGCCGCTTGTTGGCGCCGACGCCGCCGGCCACCACCAGGCGCTTGCGGCCGGTCTGCTTCAAGGCGCGCTCGCACTTGATGCTCAAGGTCTCCACCACCGCATCCTCGAAGGCGCGGGCCACGTCGGCCTTGGTCTGTGCGTCGTCGGGCAGCGACTTGAGCAGCACCAGCACCGCGGTCTTGAGACCGCTGAAACTCATGTCGAGACCGGGCCGGTCGGTCATGGGTCGCGGCAGGTCGTACTTGCCGGGCGTGCCCTGCTCCGCGAGCTTGGCCAGATGCGGGCCGCCGGGATAGGGAAGCTTCAGGAGCTTGGCGACTTTATCGAAGGCTTCACCCGCCGCGTCATCGATGGACTCGCCCAGGGTCCGGTAACGGCCGACCCCTTCCACGTCCACCAACAGGCTGTGACCGCCGGAGACCAAAAGCGCGACGAAGGGGAACTCGGGCCGGGGGTCCTCCAGCATGGGCGCCAGAAGATGGCCCTCCATATGGTGCACCCCCAGGGCGGGCACCCCCCAGGCGAAGGCCAGGGACCGGCCCAGACAGGCGCCCACCAGGAGCGCGCCCACCAGGCCGGGGCCGGCGGTATAGACCACCCCGTCGAGGCCCTCGGGGCCGCCCGCCTCCGCCACCACCTTCTGGACCATGGGCAGGAGCTTCTGCACGTGGTCCCGGGAGGCCAGTTCCGGCACCACCCCGCCGTACTCGGCATGCAGGCGGATCTGGCTATAGAGGGCATGGGCCAAGAGGCCCCGGGACGTGTCGTATACGGCCACGCCGGTCTCGTCGCAGGAGGTCTCGATACCTAGAACGCGCATGGCCTTGGGGATAAGGGGGGTGGGCCTCAAGCTTTGCAATTCTACACGGCGGACAGTACAATTCCGCCCCTTTGCCGGGGCTGTAAGCCCCTGAAAACCCTACTTTTCAAGGACCAGCGAATGCCCAGCGTACGTGTCAAGGAAAACGAGCATTTCGACGCCGCCCTGCGCCGCTTCAAGCGCGCCTGTGAGAAGGCCGGCGTGATGACCGAGCTGCGCCGCCGCGAGTTCTACGAGAAGCCCACCCAGGAGCGCAAGCGCAAGCAGGCTGCGGCCGTGAAGCGCCACATGAAGAAG
>DATIVR010000110.1:0-24276 GCA_035465695.1 Gammaproteobacteria bacterium | reverse complement strand
AGCGCAAACACGCGTTGCCCCCCCGGTTCCGCTGGTACGCCGCCCACCACGCGCGCGCCCTACTCCGCCACCACGAATGCGATGCCGCGCAATCCGGATGCGCGCACCACGCCGGAAGAGCCTATGAGGCCGCAACCGCCGTCGCCCAATCCTCCTTGCCGCTGAGGACTGCCGGCGGAAGACCGCACACCGAACCAGGGACGGTTCGAGTCCCAGTCATTGGAACATCCTTTCAAGGAAGATGATGCAAAGAGAGCGGAATACGCTGACGTTACGTCAGCGCTGGACTCTGGATGACATCTCCTGGGATCGCATCGAGCCGCAGCTGATGGCGGACCAGGAGATATTGTTCTATCTGGTCCTGAGTGCCTCATTCATCGAGACCGCCACCGACACGTACACTCGCAATCTCGTGGACTACTATGCGGATGATCCGGTCGTCGCCAATTGGCTGTCCTCGCGCTGGCAACACGAGGAGTTGCAGCACGGCTCGGCCCTGCGTCGCTACGCAGAGACGGCTTGGCCTGCCATAGATTGGCCCGGTACGTACGAGCGCTTCTTCGGAGAGTTCTCCGCCAAGTGCGCCGAAGACGCGCTCGAATCCAGTCATACACTCGAAGCGGTGTCGCGCTGCATCGTAGAGATGGGCACCGCGACCTATTATCTTTCAATGAGCCGGCTCAGCCCGGAACCGGTGCTGGCGAGGCTCGCCGGTCTGATCCGCGAAGACGAAGTCCGCCACTATAAATACTTCCTTCGATACTTCCATGCGTACCAGGAAAGGGAGAGAGCTGGACGGCTGAGCATACTCGGGGCGATCCTACGCCGCCTGCGTATGATCGACGTCAGCGACAGCAGCATAGCCCTGAAACATGCCTATGCCATGCGCCACCCCGGGGCCCCGTATGACAAGCGCATCTACCGCGCCTTGCAGAAACGGATAAAACAGGCGGTGGGGAAGCGTTTCCCCATCGAGATGAGCGCGAAGATGACCTTGAAACCCCTGGACCTGAGTCCCTCACTGCAGAAGACGGTCATCTCGGTGCTGACCCCCATCTCGCGCTACATGCTAGGCACGTCGCGCGAAGCCAGGCCATAGCTTTCCAGACACTGCGGGAAACTGTGGGGATTTAAGTTGGTGGCTACGGGTGGGCTCGAACCACCGACCTCAGCATTATGAGTGCCGCGCTCTAACCAGCTGAGCTACGTAGCCGTGTTGAACTTCTGACGGGGCCGCAGATTCTCGGTTCTTTTCCTTTCACAGTCAAGGACTAAGCGCGTCTGCGGGCTACACGTTGAACCGGAAATGCATCACGTCGCCCTCGTGCACGACGTAGTCCTTGCCTTCCAGACGCCACTTGCCCGCTTCCTTGGCGCCGGATTCGCCCTTGTAGGCGATGAAATCCTTGTAGGCCACCACCTCGGCGCGGATGAAGCCTTTCTCGAAGTCGGTGTGGATCACTCCCGCCGCTTGGGGCGCGGTGGCACCCTTGCGCACGGTCCAGGCCCGCACCTCTTTCTCACCGGCCGTGAAATAGGTCTCGAGGCCGAGGAGCTTATATCCGGCACGGATGACCCGGTTCAGGCCCGGCTCCGTGAGTCCCATGTCCTTGAGGAAGTCCGCCTTGTCGGCGTCGTCCAGCTGGGCGATCTCCGCCTCCATGGAAGCGCACACTGCCACGACTTCGCTGTTCTCCGAGGCGGCCAGGGCCTTCACCTTGTCCAGCAGCGGGTTGTTCTCGAAGCCATGTTCATCCACGTTCGCCACGTACAGGGTGGGCTTCAGGGTGATGAGGTTGTATTCCCGCACCATAGCCTTCTCTTCCGGCGAGAGTTTGAGACCGCGGGCCGGCTTGGCCTGGTCCAGTTGTACTTTCAGCGCCTCGAGCACCTTCTGGCGGGCGATGGCATCCTTGTCACCGGACTTGGCCACCTTCGCGTTGCGCTCGACCCCACGGCTCACGGCTTCCAGATCCGCAAGCGCCAGCTCGGTGTTGATGGTCTCGATGTCCGAGAGCGGATCCACCTTGCCGGAGACGTGTACCACGTCCGCGTTTTCGAAGCAGCGCACCACGTGGGCGATGGCATCGGTCTCGCGGATGTGGGAAAGGAATTGGTTGCCCAGGCCCTCACCCTTGGAGGCGCCGGCCACCAGGCCCGCGATGTCCACGAACTCCACCGCCGCCGGCACGAGCTTCTGCGGATGCACGATGCCCGCGAGCTCATCCAGCCGGGAATCCGGCACCGCCACGACGCCCACGTTGGGGTCGATGGTGCAGAACGGATAGTTCTCCGCCGGGATGGCGGCTTTGGTGAGCGCGTTGAAGAGCGTGGACTTGCCGACGTTTGGCAGGCCGACGATGCCGCATTTGATGCCCATTGACTCGTTATCTCACTTTCCGGATGGCGCGTCCTTGGCCGCACCATCCTCGGGTTTGTTGCGCTTGTTACGCGGGATCACCCCGCGGCTATGCAGTATCTGCGTGGCTTTCTCGAACTGTCCGTCCAGGAGCTGCGGCATGAGTTCCACGGTGGCGCCGATGGCCTCCATGATGGCCGTCTCCTCCTCGCGTCCCGCCCGCTCCAGCACATAGTCGATCACGTCCCGGGAACCGTTCGGGTGAGCGATGCCGAAGCGCGCTCGCGCATAGTTCTCGCCGATGTGAGCGGTGATGTCCTTGAGGCCGTTATGGCCGCCGGAGCCGCCGCCCTTCTTGAGTCGCACCGTGCCGAAAGGCAGGTCCAAGTCGTCATGCGCCACCAGGATCGCCTCCGGTGGCACCTTGAGATAGGCTGACAGCGCCTTCACGGACTGGCCGCTGCGGTTCATGAAGGTAGTGGGCTTCAGGAGCCGGACGTCATGGCCGCCGATCTCGACGCGACATACGTCACCGCTGAACTTGCGCTCAGAACTGAAGGTGCCGCCGTGAGCGCGCGCCAGCGCATCCACGAACCACCAGCCGACGTTGTGGCGGGTCATAACGTAATCGGCCCCGGGATTGCCGAGGCCGACCACGAGCTGTACGGAAGCTGCCATGGAAGGCGAGAAAAGCATGGGCGGCGCCCGAGTGGGCGCCGCCGCACGCACTCGTTACTTCTTGCCCTTGTCGGCAGCCGGAGCCTTGGCAGCGCCGGCAGCTGCCGGGGCCTTGGCCTCGCCTGCCTTGGCTTCGCCGGCCGCGGGAGCGGCAGCCGCCGCGCCTTCGGCCGGAGCCGCGCCTTCCGCCGGAGCGGCCGCCGCTGCAGGCTCTTCCTCCACCTCGATGCGCGGGTGATGGATCGAGACCACCGGCAGGTCATGCTCTTCGCCGTAGGCCAAGGCCACGACACGCACGCCCTCAGGGAGCTTGATGTCCGACAGGTGCAAGGCATGGTTCAGTTCGAGGGTGGCGATGTCCACCTCGATGAACTCGGGGAGGTATCGTGGCAAGCACGCGATCTCCACCTCGATCATGTTGCGTGACACCACGCCGCCTTGCTGTTTGACGCCGATGGCTTCCTTCTCGTTCTTGAAGTGCAGCGGCACGTGCACGCGGATCTCCACGTCGTCCTTCACGCGCAGGAAGTCCAGGTGCATGATGACCGGCTTGGCGGGATGCCGCTGCAGGTCCTTTATGATTGCCTGGTGCTCGTCCTTGCCGACCTTGATCTTGAGGATGTGGGAATAGAACGCCTCGTGCGCAAGGCTGTTCTGCACTTCGTTGTGGTTGAAGCTGAGCTGCACAGGTCCGTCACCGGCGCCGTACAGGATACCCGGAACGCGGCCCAGACGACGTAGGCGGCGGCTCGCACCTTTCCCCTTGTCGGATCTGAGCTCAGCGTTCAGATTGAAGCTGATAGCCATTTGAATCACTCCATCTACAGTTACGAAACGCCGGACCCGCGACCAGGGCCGGCTACCTGAACCACCTGGGCCAAAAGGTCCAGGCGGAAACTCAATCCACGTACAGTGAGGAAACCGATTCCTCGTCACTCACCCGGCGCATGCTCTCCGCCAGGAGTTCTGCGATGCTCAGCTGCCGGATGCGCTTGCAGTTCTCGGCACCGCCGCGCAGCGGGATGGTGTCCGTCACCACCAGTTCGTCCAGCACCGAGTTCTCGATGTTGGACACCGCCTTGCCCGACAGCACCGGGTGGGTGATGTAAGCCATCACCTTCGCGGCACCTTGGTCCTTCAGCGCCTTGGCCGCGATGCACAGCGTCCCCGCCGTATCCACCAGGTCATCGACGATGACGCAGGTCTTGCCCTGCACCTCGCCGATGATGTTCATCACCTGCGCCTCGTTGGGACGCGGACGGCGCTTGTCGATGATCGCCAGGTCCGCATCGTCGAGACGCTTCGCCAGCGCCCGGGCGCGCACCACGCCGCCCACGTCCGGCGACACCACGATGAGGTCGTCGAACTTCTGCTTCCACACGTCGCCCAGCAACACCGGCGACGCATATACGTTATCCACAGGGATGTCGAAGAATCCCTGGATCTGGTCCGCGTGCAGGTCCACCGTCAGCACCCGGTTCACGCCGGCGGAGACCATCAGGTTCGCCACCAGCTTCGCCGTGATCGGCACCCGCGCCGCGCGCTGACGCCGGTCCTGCCGCGCATAGCCGAAGTACGGCACCACCGCGGTGATACGCCCGGCGCTCGCGCGCCTGAGCGCATCGGCCATCACCAGCAACTCCATGAGGTTGTCGTTGGTGGGCGGACACGTGGACTGCACGATGAAGACGTCGCGCCCGCGCACGTTCTCCATCAACTCGATCGCGACCTCGCCGTCGCTGAACTTGTTGACCTGGGCCTTGCCGAGCGGCAAGGTCAGACGGGCGGCGATCTTGTGCGCCAGTTGCGGGTTGGCATTACCCGCGAACACCATCATCTTGCCTGTGGCCACGGTCCCCTCGCTTTGCTCGTGGTCAACCGATCAAACCGAAAATCGTTTGGCTGGGGCGCCAGGGATCGAACCTGGGAATGGCGGGATCAAAACCCGCTGCCTTACCGCTTGGCTACGCCCCAAGTCTTTTCCGCTTCAAGCCGCGCCAGCAGCGGCGAGCGATTGCAGCCCTTGGCCACGAACCCTCGCCAGCCTTGCGGCAGTTGCGCATATACGCGCCGCGCCGCCGCTTCATCTGGGAACGCCGCGAACACGCAGGCTCCCGAACCGGTGAGATGGGCCGAGGCGTGAGACCCAAGCCAATCCAGCGCCTCGGAAACCTGGGGATAGCGGGAACGCACCACCGGCTCGAAGTCGTTCCGGGTCTCCCCGGAGCGAAAGCGCGCTATTGTGATTGGAGCGGAATTTCGTGTCAATTCAGGGGCCTGGAAGATTTCCCGGGTCGACACCCGGCAAGCCGGCTGCAAGACCAGATACCAGGGTTCCGGCAGCTCCAGAGGGTCGAGAATCTCGCCTACGCCCTCCGCCCAGGCCGCGTGGCCCCCTATGAAAACCGGCACATCCGCGCCCAGTTCGAGGCCCAGGGCGGCCAGGTCGCCTGGGCGGAACGCCGTCCCCCACAACCTGTCCAGCGCCACCAGGGTGGTGGCCGCATCGGAGCTGCCACCCCCCAGTCCTGCCTCCACCGGGAGGATTTTGCGCAACTTTATGGACGCGCCCAGACGCGTGCCGCTGCGCTCTTTGAGGAGCCGTGCCGCCTTGATGACAATGTCCGACCCTTCCGGGATATCAGACGGCCCTTCGCTGCGTACGATCCGGCCGTCCTCCCGCACATCGAATTCCAGACTATCGCCCCGATCCAGGAACTGGAACACCGTCTGCAAGAGATGGTAACCGTCCGCGCGACGGCCGGTGATGTGCAGGAACAGATTGAGCTTGGCCGGCGCCGGCCAGGCGATAGACGAACTCATGGGCCGCTGGGCGGCAGCGACCAACTGCTCACCGCCACCTTGATGTGCACCGCGTCTCGCGCAAGTGTGAGCCGGACCGGCAGCGCTAATCCCTGCACCTGGGCGTATTCCTGGTATTCCACATGCCAGCCGCGCTGATCCAGGCTCTTCAGCTCGCCGCCGGCGCTCTGCTCGACAGATTCGGCCCCCGGATCGGGCACTCCCAACACCCAATAACGCAGGCTCATCACCGGCAGCGGCTGATGCAGCCGCCTGCCCAAGTCCTCCTCGGGATCCATGGTGACGAAGTCATCCCCTCGCGAGGTCCGGACATGCAAGGCCGAGGCATCGCCCTCCATGTGCACGGCCCCTGCGCCCAGCGGACCGCGGAAATCCACGGTGGTGAGACCTTCCTGTTGCTGCCAATCCAGTGAACCGCTGCCGCTGTCGTTGCCGTCGATGAAGCCTACCCGGCCGCTGAAGGACCAGTCACCCAACTTCATGATATCCAATTGATGTCGTCGCCAGGCCGTCTGATCGTCCGCACCCGTGGGCGCAGTCCCGGTCAGGGTGCTGCAGGCAGCCAGCATCAGCGCTGCCGTACCGAGCGCGACATTACGGAAGGATCGCATCATGGATTGAACCGCGGGGCCAGTGATTTGAGCGGCGCGCTATCCGGGCTGGCCGCCATGGCTTTCGTCCATAGCGCATGCGCGCCATCCTTGTCGCCTGTGGCTAGCAGCACCTCCACCAGGTGTGCCGCGATCTCTGGATCAGGCTGGCTCGCATAGGCCTTCTGCAGGTATTGCAGCGCCAGAGACGCATCGCCCATCCGGTATTCCACCCAGCCCATGCTATCCATGATGGCCGGGTCGCCGGGTTGCAACACCAGCGCTCGCTGGATGTAATCTCGCGCTTCAGCGTATCGGTTGGTGTGGAGAGTGAGGGTATAACCCAGGGCGTTGAGAGCCACGGCATCGTCCGGCTGGCGCTTCACCAGCGCAGTCAGGTCTTTCTCGGCGGCGGAGGCATCACCGTCCTGCTCCAAGACCAGGGCGCGCGCATAGAGCAGGTCTTGATCGCCGGGAGAACTCGCCAAGGCGGCGTTATAGATGCCCAGGGCGCGTTTCGAATCGCCGGCATCGCTGAACACCTGGCCTTCGGCCAGGCGCAGAGCCACGGCGGCTTCGGGATCGTCCGCCACCAGATCATCGAAGAATTCCGCTGCTGCGGTCGGCGCGCCACTCTCCACCAGCGTGCGGCCAATGCCGGCTTGCGCCGGCAACCAGCGCTCACCATCCTCGACACGCCGGTACCACACCAGCGCATCCGGGTAATGTTTCTCGGTCTCGGCGATGCTCCCCAGGAAATAGCTCGCATCGTCTGGACGCTTGCCAGTCTTCAAGAGACGGGTGAACTCGCTGCGGGCTCGGGGCAGGTCCTTCTCCTGCAGCAGCATGAGACCCAAGGTATAGAGCGCATCGGCATTATCGGGATGCGCCGTGAGGATGTCCTGGAATTCCTTCCGCGACTCCACCTCATGGTGTGCCTCCTCCAGCAATGCCGCGTAGGCCAGCGCCAACTCCACATCGTCGCCGGCGGCGTGCGCCCGTGCCGCCAGCATCGACAGTGCATCGTCCGCCTTGCCTTCGGCGGTCAAAGCCCGTGCCAGCATCACCAGCGGCTCCTTGGCTTTGGGGTCGAGGGCCATCGCCGCCCGGGCCTCGCGCTCTGCCAGATCGTAGCGCTTGAATTCCATGGCCGCATGGGCCAATGCGAAGTGGGCATCCGCGGACTTGGGATTCGCCGTCACGATGGCCTGCAACACCGGCAGGCCGTGTTCCGGATCGGTCTCCTGCTCCAAGAGCCGTGCCGCCGGCATGTAGCTGATCTCCGCGTGGGATCCCAGCAACGATTCGAAGGCCTGAGCCGCGGCTTCTGCATCACCGCGGCGCGCATCCAGCACGCCTACCAGATGTATCGCATCGACGCTGTCCGGTGCCAAGCTCTGCCAGCGGCGCGCCAGCTCCGACGCCGTGGCCAGGTCACCGGACTCATAAGCCAACAGCGCCGCATGGGCGGAGAGCGAGGCATCCCGGGACAGCTCCGCGGCCGCCCGGTATTCCGCGATCGCGTCCTTGGGGTCCTTGCGACCCTGGGCGAGCTCGCCCATGAACACGTGGTACGTGACGGCCTCATCGGGACTGGAGAAACCGCTGGCAGGCGGCGCCGGTACGGCGGCATGGGCTGTTTGAACACGGCTGCCCGCTGCCGCGCAGCCCGTGAGCAGCAGGGCCAAGCAGAGGAGCGGAAGATTGCGCGGTGTCATGGGAAAACGACGGCCTCGAGACATCGACTATAGCCGATTCGGACCCGTCGCGGCGTCGCGGCTTGTCATGTACGGGCAATTACCGGAAAATTCCCCTACCTCCACGGCCCGCTCCCATGCCGTTCTTCACCCTCGGAATCAGCCATCTCACCGCTCCGGTCGCCGTGCGCGAACGAATGAGCTTCACTCCGGAGCAGATACCGCCCAGCCTGGACGCTATCCGCGCGCTGCCGGGGGTGCGGGAAGCCGTCATCCTCTCGACCTGTAATCGCACCGAGATCTATGCCGAACTGGATGGCGCGGCAGGTCGCGATGCCTTGGCCGGATGGCTGGCGGCGGAACGCAGCGCTGACGACCCCGAAGTGCACAGCCGCTTCTACCACCATGCCGGGGATGCCGCGTTGCGACACCTGTTCCGGGTGGCGTGCGGGTTGGATTCCCAGATCCTCGGCGAGCCGCAGATATTGGGCCAGATCAAGGATGCTTATGAGATGGCCCGCCCGTCGGGTGCCGCCGGACAGCGCCTGCATCGCCTCTTCCAATTCACCTTCGCGGTGGCCAAGCAGATCCGCACCGACACGCACATCGGAGACAACCCGGTGTCAGTCGCCTATGCGGCGGTGCGTCTCGCGCGCCAGGTCTTCGCCAGCTTCGACAAGCTGACGGTGCTCCTCATCGGCGCCGGTGAGACCATCGAGCTCGCGGCGCGCCACCTCCAGGAACAAGGCACCCGGCGCATGATCATCGCCAACCGCACCGTCAGCCGCGCCCGCGACCTGGCGGAACAGTTCCAGGCCTATGCCATCGGCCTGGACGAGATCCCGGCGCACCTGGGGGAAGCCGATATCGTGATCGCCTCCACCGGCAGTACCGAGCCCATCCTGCACCGGCGCGATGTGGAAGCGGCGTTCCGTGGCCGCAAGCACCGGCCGCTGCTGATCGTGGATGTCGCCGTGCCTCGCGATGTGGCGGAAGATGTCGCCGGCATGGAGGATGTCTACCTCTTCACCATCGATGACTTGCACAAGGTGGTGGAGGAGAACCTGCGCTCGCGGCGCGTGGCTGCCCAGGAAGCGGAAGCCATGATCCATGCCCACGTGACGCGTTTCAACGAACAACTGCGCGGCCTGGAAGCGGTGCCGGCCATCCGCGCCTTGCGCGATCACGCCGCCAACCTTCGCGACCAGACGCTGGAACAGGCCCGCCAGCGCCTGGCCCATGGCGAGCCACCCGAGCAGGTGCTGCGTTTCCTCGCGGACACGCTGAGCAATCGCCTGATGCACGCCCCCACTGCGCGCCTGCGCCAGGCTGCCAACGAAGGACAGGAACAGCTGATCCATGAGATCCATGCACTGTTCGGGCTGGATGGCGAGGACGAGGGCGAATCCTGACTCGCTCCCCTATAATCGCGCCGTGAAAGACTCCATCCGCCGCAAGCTGGAACGCCTCGTCGCCCGTCACGAGGAGGTGGGCGTATTGCTGTCGCAGCCATCCGCCGCCGCGGACTCCAGCCGTTTCCGCGACCTCTCCCAGGAATATGCGCGTCTGGAACCCCTGGCACAGAAGTTCCAGGCGTTCACCCGGGCGGAGGCGGACCTCGTGGCCGCCGACGAGATGGGCAAGGATGCGGACGCGGGCATCCGCGCGCTCGCAGAGGATGAGCGCCGCACCGCTCAGGCGCGGCTCGGGGCCCTGGAACCGGAACTGATGAAGCTCCTGCTGCCCAAGGATCCTCACGACGACAGCAATATCTTCCTGGAGATCCGCGCAGGTACCGGCGGCGACGAAGCCGCCATCTTCGCCGGCGACCTGTTTCGCATGTACAGCCGTTATGCCGAGGAACAGGGCTGGAAGGTCGAGATCCTGAGCGAGAGCTCAGGCGAGCACGGCGGGTACAAGGAGATCATCACCCGGGTGGTGGGTCAGGGCGCCTATTCCCGCTTCAAGTTCGAGTCTGGCACCCATCGGGTGCAGCGGGTGCCCGAGACCGAATCCCAGGGCCGGATCCACACCTCCGCCGTCACTGTGGCCATACTCCCGGAAGTGGAAGAAGTGGATCACATCGAGGTGAATCCCGCCGAGCTCAAGGTGGATACCTTCCGCGCTTCCGGTGCCGGCGGCCAGCACGTGAACAAGACCGATTCCGCCATCCGCATCACCCATCTGCCTACCGGCATCGTAGTGGAATGCCAGGACGAGCGTTCCCAGCACAAGAACCGCGCACGGGCCATGTCGCTGCTCAAGGCCAAGCTGCTCTCAGCCGAGAGGGAGAAGCAGCAGGCAGCCCAGGCGCAATCCCGCAAGCTGCAGGTGGGCAGCGGGGACCGCTCCGAACGCATCCGGACCTACAATTTCCCCCAGGGCAGGATCACGGACCACCGGATCGAGCTCACTTTGTACAAGCTCGACGATGTCATGCAGGGCCACCTGGATGACGTGATCATGCCATTGATGAACGAGTACCAGGCGGAGGAATTGGCCGCCATGGCGGCCAACTGACGTCAGCTCTTCTCCGCGGCTTTCAGGTCCCGGTACTGCGCATAGCAGACCGCCAGCGTGTACCACCAGGCCAGCGCCCCCAGCAGCACCCCCGCCACGCTCCACGCTCCATAGCGATCCGGTGGCGCCGACGGTTTCAGGCCGTCCAACACAGGCAGCAATTGATCGGTGGACAACCCGCCCTCCATGGCGCGCTGCTGCAAATCCAAGGCCAACGCCACCGCATGGCGGATCCCCGGCATATCGCCTACCACCGCAGCTGCCAACAGGGCTATGGCCGGCACCGAGATGACCAGTGAAACCTTCACCCAAGTGAACCTGGATAACTTGGTCAGGCGCGTGCTCTCACTCAAGGAAGCGAAGGGGCCACGCCTCTCCAAGACCGCAGGGAAGATGAACAGCGCCATAGCGGTGCTAGCAGCGGCGGTGGGCGCCAGAGGCAGCACGCAGAGCACTAGCCCGAACTCCCATCCCGCAATGAACATTCCCAGCATGAACACGGCGAAAGTCAGCACAAGACCGATGATGATCACCGCCTCGTAGACGATGTAAGCGAACAGGACTACAGGCGTCGCGCGCGCGGCGCCAGCCACCCCGGGCTGCGCGGCAAGCCGCTGCACGGCCACCCCGTAGAGGAAGGCCTGCACTCCACCGAAAACCAGTGCACGCATCCAGAAACCGCCGCCTCCCATGTCGGATGAATCAGTGGTGAAGATGCCACCGGGTGGATTGGCGAAAGGCAGCAAGGTAATCAGCTCAGCGGCCAGTACCCAGGGGAATACGGAACCGAGTCCCGCGGTGAACACGTCCCAGCCTTCGCCCAAGACCTGGCCTACGCCCGGAGTGTGAGCCTTACCGTTCATGTTCCCTGCTTGCGCAGCTTGAGATCGCGGTAATAGACGTAGAGGATCGAGTAGATGAAGGGCGTGAATATGGCCAGGCACACCATCTCCAGCACCGCCTCCGCGAAGATGTCGCGCCCTCGTAATGGCGCCTCGAGACTGCTCGGCCCGATGCCCAGTAAGGATGCGAGGATGCTCACCAACACCAGGAGCGGCAGATACACGAGCACCAGCATCCCCAAGGTGCGCCACCACTGACCCCACACCAGATGATGGCTGTGATTCAGTGCCTCGATGGGTCTCTCCCCTTCCAGCACCACGCAGAACATGTTGAATATCAGGCTCACACACAGGATCACGCCCGGCACGACCAGCAGGATGAAGCCCACGGTCATGGCGATGGCATAGACGATGAGTGCCAGCAGCATCCACAACCAGACCTGCGCGGCCCGCCGCAACTCGCCAGGCAGCGGCCCGACATTACCGTGGGCCGCGGCGTCGATGCGTCTGATCAGGACAGCCTGAAGCAGCAGCCCCACTAGCAGCGCGACGATGCCTGTCGAACCGTAGGCCGGAGTCAGCTGATGCGCCCAGGCATCGAGGCTCTGGAAATCGAAGGACTTCTCGTCATGCGCACCCCACACCTGCACCATGGTCGGCACGAGCCCGAGGAAGGCCAGTACGCTGGTGAGAGTGAACAGGCGTCGATAAGCCAGCCGCCCGAGTCGGACGCCCTGGATGATGATGTCGCCCAGATCCTGGGGCGTGCTGGCCAGCTCGAACATCGCGTGGAGACTCCGCTGCGGGTGCGGACGCAGTGTGCCGCAGCCACCCCCGGTTACTCAAGCGGCCGGTTCAGGCCCTGCGCCGAAACCAGCCGGTGAGGCTGAGGCGGGTGCGTCGTGCAATCAGTACCTCGTGGGGCACCTGTTCGCTGAGGAAGCACACCAGCGTGCCACCCTGCGGCTGGATACGCGCTGCCGGTGTCTGTGCGTCCGGCGAGCCGTACAGGCAAAGCTCGCCACCGGCCTCCTCTGTCCACGCCTCATTGAGATAGAGCACCAGTGACACCACCCTCTGGTTATCCTCGCGGAAACGGTCCAGGTGGCGCGCATAGGCACTGCCGGGTGGATAGGCGGCGTAGTGGCCCTCGAATTCATCTAACCCTAAATAGGTCTCTTCGTTTATGGCGCGCTGTAGCGCTGCGATCTCTCCATGGACCAGACGCTGCGCCTCCGGCGTCCCCGCTCCCTTCTCCAGCCAAAATATCTCGTCGCCGCGTACATCCGTGCGACGGTCGGCCATATGGCCTATGCCCGCCGCGCGGAAGGCGCCGTCTGCACGCAGGCGCTCCGCCTCGGCGCGCAGGCCCATGATGCGATCCGCGGATAAAAAGCCCGGATGGCAGACCCAGTCTGCCCGGGTCAGTCCCTTGGCGACGGCCGAAGCGGCAGAGGTCAAATCTGCGGGCTCGGGAATGACATGGAGGAAGGGCATGAGCTTATTGTCGAATGAAAGCGCGGAGAATCATGCAGTTAGCTTCGTGTCGATGCGGGGACGGTACTCCGATGGAGCCGTAACTCATTGATTCGTATGTACATAATAAAAAGTGCCGCAAAGCCCTTCCCGTATCTCAGGAAATCTCTAGAATTTCCCGCCGATCGCCGCGTTCATACGAAAATCGGCGAGTAGTATCATAAATTTACATCCCAATTCCTGCACTGGTGGTAATGAACATGAAGAAGTACGCCGTTGTCCTGACTGCTGCCGCCCTGGCCCTGTCGCTGTCCGCTTGCGGCAAGAGCGAAGCTCCTGCCACTCCGGCTGCCAGCACTGCCGCCCCGGCCCCGGCCGCCGCTCCCAGCACCGCTGCTCCGGCTCCTGCCGCCGGCACCGCTGCTGCTCCCGCTGCGAGCACCAAGAAGTAATAGCGGCTACGCACCGCGAGGTGCGTAGAGGATCCTTCTGGACTGAAGGATTCGGAGACCGAAAAAAGGGCGAGCTTGCTTTGCAAGCTCGCCCTTTTTTTGATGTACAGGGATGTACGAACGTCGCGGGAGGCAGGGACGCCGGGAGCGACGTTGACGATGACTGGTCAACTAATTCGGTGAGCCTTAGAAGACAGACTAAATAGCTGCGAGCGCGTGGTCCAAGTCAGCCCGCAGGTCGTCCACGTCTTCCACGCCCACCGACAGGCGCACCAGCGAATCGCTGATGCCCAATGCCTTGCGGGTCTCCACCGGCACCGACGCGTGGGTCATGATGCCCGGGTGATCCACCAGGCTCTCCACTCCGCCCAGACTCTCGGCGAGCGTAAAGAGATGGCAATTCTCAAGGAAACGCCGGGCTTCCGGCTCGCCACCTTTGAGGAAGATGGTGACGATGCCTCCGCCACCGTGCATCTGCCTCTTGGCGAGCGCGTGTTGCGGGTGGCTCGGCAGGCCGGGATAAGACACCTTCTCCACCTTCGGATGCTTTTCCAGCCAGCCCGCCAGCTCCAGGGCATTCTCGCAGTGGCGCTGCATGCGCAGCGCCAGCGTCTTGAGGCCTCGCAGCGCCAGGAAGCTGTCGAAGGGGCCCGCCACGGACCCCACGGAGTTATGCAGGAAGGCCAATTGCTCAGCCAGCTCCTTCTTCTCGCCCACCACCAGCATGCCGCCCACCATGTCCGAGTGGCCGTTGAGGAACTTGGTGGCGGAATGCATCACCACGTCGAAGCCATGGTCCAGGGGCCGTTGCACGTGCGGCGAAGCGAAGGTGCTGTCGCACACGGTCATGATTCCGCGTTTCTTGCCGATCTCCGCGACCGCTGACAGGTCCACCAACTTCAGCAACGGATTGGTGGGCGTCTCCACCCAGATCAACCTGGTCTCGGGACGCAATGCGGTCTCGAGCGCCTTGGTGTCACGCAAGTCCGCGAAACTGAATTTCAGGCCCGCCGAGCGCTTGCGTACGCGCTCGAACAGCCGATAGGTGCCACCGTAGAGATCGTCCATGGCCACCACGTGGGCGCCGGAATCCAGCACCTCCAGGAGCGTGGCGGTGGCGGCGAGGCCGGAAGCGAACGCGTAGCCCTGTTTGCCATTCTCCAGGTCCGCGACACAGCGCTCATAAGCCATGCGCGTGGGATTCTGCGTACGAGAGTACTCGTAGCCCTTGTGCTTGCCGGGGCTCTCCTGCACATAGGTGGAGGTGGCATAGATGGGCTGCATCACCGCGCCGGTGCTGGGATCCGGCGCTTGGCCGGCATGGATGGCGCGGGTAGCAAATTGCTGACGTTTGTCTGAATTCTTCACGGGATACTCCGTAAGTCTATTGGAGCCTGAGACGGTTCAGAAGATCGCTGCGGGTGACGAGACCCAGGAAATTCTCGCCGTCCATCACCGCTACGGCGAACTCCTTCTGCAGGAGCGAGAACAGGGTTTCAGGCTTGTCCTTCGCGGAGATGCGCGGGAACTTGCTGTTCACGGCGCCACGCACTTCCTGTGTAAAGCCACGCTTGTCTTTCTGGACCGCTTCGATGAGGTCGCTCTCAGCTACTGCGCCAAGGAATTGCCTGCCGTCGATCACCGGCAGCTGAGAGATGCCATTGTTGCGCATGCGGGTATGGGCGGTGGCGAGCGTATCGCCCGGACCCACGTACACCGTGGCGCGCTCCCAGTAGGGGCGTCCCACATAGTCGCCCAGGTCGCCCCGCTTGGGACGCTCCATGAACCCCTGCTCGATCATCCAGAAATCGTTGTACAGCTTGGAGAGGTACTTATTGCCGGTATCAGCGCCGAGGGTGACGACCCGCTTCGGCGTCTTCTGGGCGCGGCAGTAGCGCAGCGCGGCGCCGATGAGCACGCCGGAGGATGAACCCAACAGGATGCCCTCCTTGCGCAGCACTTCGCGGGCCACGGAGAAGGCCTCGGAGTCGGGGATGGTATAGGCGTGCTTCACCACCGACAGGTCACAGATGCTGGGGATGAAATCCTCACCGATCCCCTCCACCAGCCATCCGCCCTTCTCCCCCAGCACGCCGGTCTTGATGTAGTCCGCGAGCACCGAACCCTTCGGATCCGCCAGCACCATCTCCACGTGCGGCGCCACCTCCTGCAGATAATGGCCGATGCCGGTGAGCGTACCGCTGGATCCCACGCCCACCACCACCGCATCGAGCTTGTGCTCCATCTGCTCCCATATCTCGGGGCCGGTGGTGTCCTCGTGAGCCTTCGGATTGTCAGGGTTGCCGAACTGATTGACGAAGAACGCGCCCTGCTCCTCGGCGAGGCGCTTGGCCAGATCTTGGTAGTACTCCGGATGGCCCTTGGCCACATCGGAGCGGGTCAGCACCACCTCGGCACCCATGGCACGCAGGTTGAAGATCTTCTCCTGGCTCATCTTGTCCGGGATCACCAGCACCAGGCGGTAGCCCTTCTGGGCGGCCACCAGGGCCAAGCCGAGACCGGTATTGCCGGCGGTGGCCTCCACGATGGTGGCGCCGGGTCTGAGTTCGCCCCGTTTCTCGGCTTGCTCGATCATGCTGATGCCGATGCGGTCCTTCACGGAGCCGCCCGGATTCATTAGTTCCAGCTTCACGAATAGCCGGCAGGGACCCGTATCGATGTGGGTCAGCTCCAGCATCGGCGTCTTGCCGACCATCTCCAGCACGTTGGAATAGACGCGCATTCGGGCTCCAGGCCATTAGCGAAGGCGCCATTTTACGGGAGTGACTACAATAAACCCACTCATGGGTACCCTCGCCGAAGCGCTCCACGCCGCCGCCACATGCTTGTCCGACAGCGACAGCCCGCGCCTGGACGCGGAATTGCTACTGGCGCATACGCTGGGAAAGGACCGCAGTTACTTGCGCGCCCATCCGGACGCCTCATTGACGCCCGCGCAGGCAGCCGAGTTCGAGCGCCTCATGGCGGCCCGTGCACGCGGCGAGCCCGTCGCCTATCTCACGGCCAAGCGTGAGTTCTGGTCACTGGAACTCAAGGTCACCCCTGCTACGTTGATACCGCGGCCGGAGACCGAGCTCCTGGTGGAACAGGCCCTGGCGCTGATCCCGCCACACGTTGATTGGCAGGTCGCCGATCTGGGTACCGGCAGCGGTGCCATCGCCCTGGCCATCGCCAAAGAACGTCCGCGCTGTCACGTCACCGCGGTGGACGTGAGCCAAGAGGCACTCGGGGTAGCCCAGCACAATGCCCACGCATTGGATATCGACAACGTGGAATTCCTGCAGGGCGACTGGTTCACTCCTCTCGGCGAGCGACGCTTCCACGTGATCGCCTCCAATCCTCCCTATGTGGGCGACTCTGATCCGCATCTCCGGGAAGGCGACCTGCGCTTCGAGCCTCCGCAAGCGCTCTCGTCAGGTGCGGATGGTCTGCGGGACATCCGGCGCATCGTGAGTGATGCACCTAGACATCTTGCAGACGGTGGTCACTTGCTCTTGGAGCACGGCCATGGACAGGGAGCCGCGGTGCGCGCCTTGTTGCGATCGGTTGGCTTCGCTAGCCCGCGCAGTTTCCGCGACCTCAGTGGACTTGAACGCGTCAGTGTGGGCGATTGGGCAAATCCCCGAGACCCGCGTTAGAATCCGCCAAATCAGGAGGCCCCCCAATGATCGTTCTCTCCACCAGTCTCGGTGACATCACCGTGGAACTGGATGCCGCCAAGGCGCCCATCACCGTCAAGAACTTCCTCGGTTACGTGGAATCCGGTTTCTACGACGGCACCATCTTCCACCGCGTGATCCCGGATTTCATGGTGCAGTGCGGCGGATTCACGGCGGACATGGTGCAGAAGAAGACCAACCCGCCCATCAAGAACGAGGCCAACAACGGCCTCTCCAACGAGCCCTACACCCTGGCCATGGCGCGTACCTCGGACGTGGACAGCGCCACCAGCCAGTTCTTCATCAACCTGGCGGACAACGTGTTCCTGGACCATGGCAAGCGCGACTTCGGTTACGCGGTCTTCGGCCGCGTGGTGAAAGGGACCGAAGTGGTGGACAAGATCGCAGCGGTGAAGACCGGCAGCGCCGGTGGCCATCGGGACGTACCAGTGCAACCGGTGACCATCAACAGCGCGCGCAAGACCTAGTCGCTCCAGAACTCCAGCTGAGGAAGCCGGCATCGTGCCGGCTTTTTTCTTCGTAGGCTCAACCTGCGGTCAGCGCCGGGAAGAATGCCTTGAGACCGGCGAAGATGAACTCGATGCCGATGGAGGCCATGATCAGGCCCATGATGCGGGTCACGATATTGATGCCGGTGCGGCTCAAGAGGTGCGAGATCAGCGGCGCCAGGCGGAAAGCCGCCCAGACGATCGCGGCGGTCACCGCGATACCGCCGAACAGGATCACGTATTGGCCGAACAGCGCGGGCTTGTGGCCGTAGAGGATCACCGTGCTGATGGCGCCGGGGCCGGCAGTGAGCGGGATGCCGATGGGCACCACCGCCACGTCCTCGCGTTCCACCGTCTCCTGGGCCTCCTCCTCAGTCTGCCGGGTGGCGTTCATCTTCGCCTGCAGCATCGACAGCGAGTTGTAGAGGATTAGGATGCCGCCGGCCACCTGGAAAGAGGCCACGCTGATGCCGAAGAAATCCAGGATGCGCTCGCCGGCCAGCAACGAGACGCCGAGCACCAGACCCACCGTGACCGCCGCCATGAGCGCGGTACGGTTGCGCTCCGCAGCCGTCTGGTTATAGGTGAGGTTGATGAAAATGGGGATGACGCCGATGGGATTGAGGATGGCGACCAGGCCCGCGAAGAATTTGAGATATTCGACCCAGGGCGCCATGCCTTCCCCGTCATCCGATCCGGCTGCGTCTGCCCATCTTGAGGGTTCCGTCCCGGCTCTTCAATAGGCCCCGCATCCGGCACGGTACAATCCCGGCATGGTCGAACGGGACAAGGATTGGCAGCTGCGTTACAGCCGGCACTTGGCATTGCCGGAATTCGGCGCGGCCGCCCAAGAGCGATTGGCCGGCTCCAGCGCGCTGATGCTGGGATTGGGCGGGCTGGGTTCCCCGGCGGCGCTCTATCTTGCGGCCGCCGGCATCGGCCGCCTGCTGCTCAATGATTTCGATAAAGTCGATGCCAGCAACCTGCAGCGGCAGATCCTCTACCGCAGTGCCGACCTCGGTCGCTCCAAGGTGCGGGCCGCGATGGACGCCCTGGCCAGACTCAACCCCGACTGCACGCTGGAAGCGGTGGAAGGCCGCCTCGACGCCGCTGCGCTCGTCACGCTGGTGGAAGGGGTGGACGTGGTACTGGATGGTAGCGACAACTTCGGGACCCGTTTTGCGATCAATGCCGCTTGTGTCGCCGCGAAGAAACCGCTCATCTCCGGTGCCGCCATCCGCTACGAGGGCCAGTTGGCCGTGTTCGACCCGCGGGATCCCGGCAGCGCCTGCTACGCGTGCCTCTACGAGGAAGGTGGCGAGCAACTGGAGGACTGTCAGCGCAACGGCGTGCTGGCACCCGTCACCGGGGTGATCGGCAGCTTCATGGCCGTGGAGACCATCAAGCTTCTCACCGGTGTGGGGCGCCCGCTCACCGGGCGCCTGCTCCGCTATGACGCCTTGAGCGGCGAGACCCGCTACACCACCTTCAAACGGGATGCCGCATGTCCGGTCTGCAGCCGCCGCTAGAGCAAGACCGCGGTACCGGCGAAGACGCCGCGCGGCGCCTGGCGAGCTACATGTATGCGCACATCCCGCTGGTGGCGCAGATGCAAGTGACGGTGACCAGTTCCGATGCACAGGGATTGAGACTCACGGCGCCGCTCGCGCCCAACATCAACCATGAGCGCACCGCATTCGGCGGCAGTCTCGCAAGCATCATGACCTTGGCCTGTTGGGGTTATCTCTGGCTGCAACTGGAGGGGGAACCCAGGCTGCACATCGTGGTGAATGAGGCGAAGGTGAGCTACCTCAAACCCGTCACGGGTGCGCTAGATACGCTTTGTCTCCCGCCGCCGCCGGCCGAGCTGGAGAGATTCCGGGAGATGCTGGCGCGCCGCGGTAAAGCCCGCATCGAACTCGCCGCAGAAGTGCGGCAGGGGGACACGCTAGCCGCGCGTTACCTCGGTAGCTTCGCGGTCTATCGCGAGACATGACCTACATCGGTACTTCCAGGACACCATAGAACTGGTTCTCGCCACCCGTGTCGAAGCCATGGGCAGTCCCGACGATGAGCCGGATGTTCAACAGGTAGAAGACGCTCAGGTCTGAGACCAGCTCTATCCCGGCGCTGCGCGAGTAATGTGCCGGTCGCCCTCCCTGGTTCCAGGCGCCGCCCATGTCGTAGTACATCCGCAGCGAGAAGTCGTGGGCGCCGATAGGCGGGATGCGCCAGCCGGCTTCCGGCCGCCACAGCGGCACACGCAACCCGGCACTGGCCAGCCGCATGCGCCGGCCGGTGAGTTCAGTGAGGCCGGACGGGTAGCCCGGGAAAGCGAACTGGCGCCGGTCGAACAGCAGCTCCGCTGCCGGGGTGCCATAGCCGGGATCCGTGGCGCTGCCCAAGTTGAAGGGCTGGATACCTTCCGTGCCGTAACCCTCGAGCCAACGCAACGCGACCACGGTCTCATCGCCCGCAGGGATGTACTCGTTCCAGTCGACGCGATAGGCATTGCCGCGAAAGTCGCTGGGGAATACGTTGCTGCTTTCGGCCACCAGGGTGACGTCGCGGCCGTCATTTGGGCTGATGGACACCGGCCAGTCATGGGTGCTGTTCCACCGGAACGCGATGCCTGCCGCCGAATCCTTGGCCGCAGGTTCCGGCGTGAACAGGTCATAGTTATCGCGGTCGGATTCGCCGGCGGCGCCGATGCTGAAGGTCAATGTCCGCTCCAGGGACGGCCAGGGCCGCTGCCAGAGTCCCTGCAGCTTGTCCTCCCGGCGGATGCGCGCCATGGTGGCGTCTTTGCTGCTGATGGTGTCGTAGCTGTAGAGCCGTGCCGCCAGGAACTGCAAGCGGTCCGCATAGGTGTAGATGAAGCTGCCGCCCAGTGAATGGTGGATGACCTCGTAATTGAGGTCGGCAGCATACACGTGCACGCCCAGCTGATCCTGCCCGCTAGTCGCAGCGCCCACTTCGGCGACGTGCGGGCCGAAACCGCCCTCCGGCGTCCAGTAAGCCGGCAGCAGGCTTGCCCAGGGGGAGTAATCTCCCTCCTGCGTATCGGCGTGGGGCGGCGGCGGCAGCGTGGTGTATGAGCGGTGACTTGGCGTCAACGCTGCATCCGCCGCTGACCCCGCCGGCAGTCGATACAGGTCGTAACCATCGCCGGTATAGCCGATATAGAAAATGTCTCCGTCCTTACCGGGAGTGGGCGAGAAGGCGCCGGTGGAAACGCGTGTCAGGCTGGCTAGTGCGCCGCTCTCACGATCCACGCGCCGCAGGTTATAGACGCCGTCCGCATCGGAGGTGAAGAGCACCGCCTTGCCATCGGGAGTGTATGCCGGGTCCGCCGTGTCACCGACGTCTTGCGCCAGCACCGTCCACTGGCGGGTACTCAGGGAGAACTCCTCCAAGGCCCAGCGCCGGCCCGGCCGCCACAGCGCGGCGGCGATATGGTCCCCATCCGGTGACCAATCGATCCCGCCCAGGATCTCTCCACCGTCTCCCGTCCACACGGTCTCGGGATTCGCGCCCTGCCCGTCCAGAAGCACCAGACTGCTCTTGCCCAGCTCGATGTGTGAGGCGGCGATGCGGCTGCCATCGGGCGACCAGCTGCCGTAGTGATAGCGGCCGCAATGGGTGAGGCGGGTCACGTCGCCGGAATCGGGATCCACCCGGTACAGATCGAAGTTGTAGTGGTATTCCCTGCAGATCTCCGGGCGTGCCATCAACAAGCCTGCTTTGTCATTCCAGTCCAGGCGCGCTGGCGTGAAGGTCTCCGCCAACTCGTGGCTGCCCCTCCCCGGCTTCCACACCATCACCGCCGGATGTTCGTGCCAATCGTCCCGCACATAGAACACCCGGCCATCGGCCGCGGCGCGCGGCGAGGAGGTGTCATAGCCGTGCCGGGTGAGCCGCTCGCCTTCCACGAGCGAGGTGCCCGCCGGATAGGGCGGCGCACCGAAGCGTTTGTCCAGATAATCCGTGAACTTAGGCCATACGTCCGGGACGTCGTCACCGTCGAAGGCCTCCTCCATGTTCCAACCCACCTTGAACGGGACCAGGTTGTCGCTGTAGTCATCCACCAAGGCGGGGATCGAAGCCTTGCCGTATTGCTGGGCTGCGAACTGGTAGAAGTTCACGCCGTAGAGATAGGGCAACGTGCCGCCCGGCCATTGGGTGACGCCTGCCATGGTGACCTGGGACCAGGGTCGCACTCCACGCTGCACTTCGGCGCGCATGTACATGGAGTAGAGGCTGCTCTGGCCCCGGCCTATGCCGGCGGCGGCATCGGTCTCGTCATAGACAGCGAGACCTTCCAACAGCATGCCGGGATTGAACTGTCCGGGGAAGAACAGCAGGTTCCTGCCGAACACATGGTGGCGCAGGAAAGCCGGCGCGCCGGTGGCCTTGTCCAGCTGCAACACGTGCGTGTATTCATGGGTCAGAAGCAACCGGAACCAGTCGTCGAAGTCCTCCAGGGTATCGACGTTGTCCGGCGGCACCACATACAGTTCCACGTGATCGCGGGGGAACGACGTGGTGAGGCCATTGGGCAGGTCCTCGTGGTCGGTGAGCACCAGCTGCACCTTCTCCTCGGGAACCCATCCCAGCCAGGGATTCAAGCGTCCATAGGTCTGCTCCGCCACATCCAGCATGTGCTGGGCGAGGTCGTGTTCACCATCGTGATATACCAGGACGAAGTGGTCGCTTTGCAGCGTGCGCCAGTCTAGGTTGGGATCCAGGGCGGCGGCGCCGGGCGCGTAGAGAGCCGCCGCCAGGAGAAGGAGCATCAGACCCAGGGACGCGTGCACGCTTCTCATCCGATGCTCCTGCCGTGGAGGTCAGTGCCGGGATTGCCCGCCCGAGGGATGGAAAGGCCCGCTGAACAGGGACTCCACATCCACCACATCGAAACTATACCGCCGGCCGCAGAACTCGCAATCCACCTCCACCCGGCCCTGTTCCTTGAGGATAGCCTGCACCTCGTCATGGCCGAGGCCCTGCAGGGTATGCTCGATGCGCTCGCGGGAGCACTGGCAGCGGAACGCCACCGGCGCACCTTCGAACAAGCGCACGTCATCCTCATTGTAAAGCCGGTGCAGGATCTCCTGGGCCGAAAGACCCGCGAGTTCCGCGTGCTTCAGGGTATCGGACAGCACGGTGACGTGCTGCCAGGCGTCAGTGTCGCCCTGCTTGTCCGGCAACATCTGCAGCAGCATGCCGGAAGCGCTGGCGTCTCCCGCCGTGAGCCACAGCCGCGTGGCCAACTGCTCGGAACGCTGGAAATAGCTCTCCAGGGACGCCGATAAGGTCTCGCCCTCCAGCGGCACGATGCTCTGATAGCGCTCGGTCTTGCCACTCTGTTCGATGGTCATGACCAGACGACCGTCGCCGATCAGCTCGCGAAAGCCGGCTTCGGCGATATCGCCGTTCCAGCGCGCGAGGCCGCGCAGGTTGAGATCGTCGGTGCACTGCACCACGAGCAGATGCACGGGACCCTTTCCCTGGATCTGCAGCGTGATGTTGCCTTTGAACTTGAGGGTCGCCGAGAGCAGCGTCGCCGCCGCCATGGCTTCACCCAGGAGCGCCCGTACCGGCGCCGGATAGTCCTGCCGCTCCAGCGCAGCCCGCCAGCTGGCATCGAGATGCACGTGGCGGCCCTGCACCGGGAGTGCCTCGAAGATGAACCTTCTCAGGGTATCGTGTTCGCTCATGTCCATCCGTAATCTCGGGAATGTGAAGAACATCCCGATGTATGGGCGGCGGCCCTGGCTTTCAATGCTGCCAGGGTTGTGGTCCTCGGCCCGATCATCTCCATGGCCCGGTGTTCACCCGGGCAGAAACGCCGTCACCGGCTTCATTCAGGCTTTGAGCTTCTTCTGCAGCAACTCGTTGACCTGAGCCGGGTTGCCCTTGCCCTTCGTGGCTTTCATCACCTGGCCGACAAAGAACGCGAAGAGCTTGTCCTTGCCGGAACGGTATTCGGCCAGCTGGCCGGGGTTGGCAGCCATCACCTCGTCGATGACTTTCTCGATGGCACCGGTATCGGTGATCTGCTTCAGGCCTTTCTTCTCGATGATCGCGTCGGCATCACCTTCGCCGGCCCACATGGCTTCGAACACTTCCTTGGCGATCTTGCCTGAGATGGTGTTGTCGTGGATGCGTCTGAGCATCCCCGCAAGCAGGGTTGCGCTCACCGGGCTCGCGCTGACTTCCTTGCCGTCCTTGTTGAGCGCGGCGGAGAATTCGCCCATCACCCAGTTGGCGGCGAGCTTGCCCTCCACCTTGCTCTCCTTCACCACCGCCTCATAGAAGTCCGCCAAGTCGCGGCTGCCGGTGAGCACGCCTGCGTCATAAGCCGGGATACCGTACTGGCTGACGAAGCGCTGCTTCTTGGCATCCGGCAACTCCGGCAGCGTCGCCCGCACCTCTTCGATGAGCTGCGGCGCGATGTCCAACGGCAGCAGATCGGGATCCGGGAAGTACCGGTAGTCGTTGGCCTCCTCTTTGGCGCGCATGGAGCGGGTCTCGTCCTTGTCGGAGTCGTAGAGCCGCGTCTCCTGCACCACCTTGCCGCCGCCTTCGATGAGCTCGATCTGGCGAGCCACCTCGTAATTGATGGCCTTCTCCACGAAGCGGAAGGA
>DATIVR010000109.1:0-13852 GCA_035465695.1 Gammaproteobacteria bacterium | reverse complement strand
GGCCACGGTGCGCGACCTCTGCGAGCACATCAAGGGACCGGACTTCCCCACCGCCGCGGAGATCATCACTTCGAAGGCCGAGCTGCGCCAGATGTACGACGCCGGCAACGGTAGCGTGCGGGTGCGCGCCAAGTGGAGCCGTGAGAAGGGCAGCGGCGAGATCGTGATCACCGCGCTGCCTTACCAGGTGTCCGGCGCCAAGGTGCTGGAGCAGATCGCCAACCAGATGCGCAACAAGAAGTTGCCGATGGTGGAGGACCTGCGCGACGAGTCCGACCACGAGAACCCAACCCGTCTCGTCATCGTGCCGCGTTCCAACCGCGTGGACACCGATGAACTGATGGCGCACCTGTTCGCCACCACGGACCTGGAGCGCAGCTACCGGGTGAACTTCAACATGATCGGGCTGGACGGTCGTCCGGCGGTGAAGAATCTCAAAGAGCTGTTGGAAGAGTGGCTGCAGTACCGCATCAAGACGGTGACGCGCCGCCTGGAGTTCCGCCTCGACAAGGTGCAGAAGCGTCTGCACATCCTGGCCGGCATGCTGATCGCGTACCTCAACATCGACGAGGTCATCGCTATCATCCGCAAGCACGACGAACCCAAGCCCGTGCTGATGAAGAAGTTCAAACTCACGGACATCCAGGCCGAGGCCATCCTGGAACTCAAGCTGCGCCACCTGGCCAAGCTCGAGGAGATGAAGATCAAGGGCGAGCAGAAGGAACTGGCCGCCGAGCGCAAGAGCATCGAGGAGACGCTGGCCTCCAAGGCCAAGCTCAAGAAGCTGATCCGCGGCGAACTGATCGCTGACGCACAGACCTATGGTGACGACCGCCGTTCGAAGCTGGTGGAGAAGGCGCCGGTGGCCCAGGCCATCGACGAGACCCAGCTCCTGCCCACCGAGCCCACCACCGTGATCCTGTCCAGGGCCGGGTGGGTCCGTGCCGCCAAGGGTCATGAGATCGACCCGACCACCTTGAGTTACAAGTCCGGCGACTCGTTCCTGGCGGCGGCCTACGGCAAGAGCAACCAGTCGGCAGTGTTTCTGGACTCCACCGGCCGCGCCTACACGCTGCCGGCCCACAGCCTCCCCTCGGCCCGCAGCCAGGGCGAGCCGCTCACCGGCCGCGTCTCGCCGCCGGACGGCGCCACCTTCGCCGGTGCGCTCATCGGCGAGCCCACGGACCTGTGGCTGGTGGCGAACGATCTGGGCTACGGCTTCGTGGTGAAGCTCGCCGAACTCATCACCCGCAACCGTTCCGGCAAGGCGGTGCTGAAGCTCAAGCCCGGCGCCAAGGTGGACGTGCCGGCGCCCATCAAGGATGTGAAGACCGACCAGCTGGTGGCCGTGAGCAACGAAGGTCACATCCTGGTGTTCGGCATCAAGAACCTGCCGGAACTGGCCCGTGGCAAGGGCAACAAGATCATGGGCATCAACACCAAGAAGCATGCGGCCCGCGAAGAATTCATGGCAGCCATCACCAGCGTTCCGGCGGACGAGAACCTGGTCATCGTCTGCGGCAACCGGCACATGACCTTGAGCCCGAAGGAATTGGCGGAGTACAAGGGCGACCGCGGCCGCAAGGGCCTGAAGCTGCCGAAGAACTACCGCAACGTGGATGCCTTGTATCCGGAGTCCCGCTGGCCGGGTGCCAAGGCCAAGTGATGGCGGAGCAGGCTTGAAACCCGTCCTGTAGGCTATATCTGTAGTCCTATATATCGGTCCTTCTTTGCAGGGGTCCGCTCATGAAACGGGTAATCCTGTTCATCCTCACCAACCTGGCGGTGATGCTGGTCCTCAGCATCGTGTTCAACCTCTTGGCGGTTTCCGGCGTCCTCGGACCTTACGGCAATCCCGGTACCTTGGGTGGCTTGCTGGTGTTCGCGGCCATATTCGGTATGGGCGGCGCCTTCATATCGCTGGCTCTGTCCAAGTGGATGGCGCGCATGGCCACGGGTGCCCAGATCATCGGCGCACCACGCAATCCGGACGAAGTCTGGCTCAAGAGCACGGTGGAACGGCTCGCCCGCCAAGCCGGCATCGGCATACCGGACGTGGCCATCTACGACTCACCGCAGCCGAACGCTTTCGCGACCGGCATGAGCCGTGACCATGCCATGGTGGCGGTGAGCAGCGGTCTGCTCCAGACCATGGATCGTAGTCAAGTGGAGGCGGTGTTGGGTCATGAGATCACCCATGTGAGCAACGGCGACATGGTGACCATGGCGCTCCTGCAGGGTGTGCTCAATACCTTCGTCATCGCGCTGTCGCGCATCGTGGCCAACGTGGTCGGCAATGCCGTGGCGCGGGACGATCGGGAGGGCCGTGGGCTGAGCGAACTCGCTTATTTCGCCACGGTGCTGGTCACCCAGATACTGTTCGGGATCCTGGCGAGCCTGATCGTGTTCGCCTTCTCCCGCTGGCGCGAGTTCCGTGCGGACGCCGGCGGTGCCAAGCTGGCGGGCCGCAACAAGATGATCTCGGCATTGCAGCGCCTGCAGACGGTGGCCGAACAGCCCGCAGACCTGCCGAAGCAGATGCAGGCCTTCGGCATAGCCGATGGCGGCGGTCTGACGCGGCTGTTCATGTCCCATCCGCCCATCGCCGAGCGCATCGCCGCGCTGCAGAAGCTCCAACAGATTCTGTGACCCGGATGGAGCCGCAGTTGGTACGCCGACTAGCGAGGAGCGCGAGCGTCACTCATCACGACTTCGGCTTCCTGGACGATGTTGCCTTGGATGAACTCGATACCTAGCGTATAGAGCACCGCCATGGTCTCGGGCTTCTCGACGCGCTCTGCCACGGTCTTGATGCCCGCGCCCTGCGCCTTCTCCACGATCTTCTTCACCGTATCACTGCGCTTGGGGTCGGTCGCCAGCACCGCGCTGATGGAGCCGTCGATCTTCAGGTAGTCCACGCCCTTGATGAGGTCCAGCGTGTGCATAGGATCGTGGCCGATGCCGAAGTGCTCGAGCGCGAAGCCGCATTTCAGTCTCTTGGCGCTCTCGGCGAAGTTGCTGGTATCGGTGAGATACTTCTCGGCTGATTTCTCCGGGATCTCGAAGATCAGGTGGCCCGGCTGGATGCCGGTGGTGCTGGAGAGGGTCTTCTCGATCCAGGGCAGGAAGTTCTTGTCGGTGAGGGACTGGTCCGACAGGCGCACGAACAGGCTGCTCTTGTGGCCCTGCGTGGAGCGGTCGGACATCATCTTCAGCGAATTCTCCACGATCCAGCGGTCGATGGCAGGCATCATGCCGATGCGTTCGGCCGCCGGCAGGAAGTCCTTCGGCGGGATCTCCTCGTCCTTGTCGCCGCGCAATCGCACCAGGACATCGTGCAGGTCGGTGGCTTCGCCGGTGAGGCTGGCCACCGGTTGGAAGGCGAGGATGAACTTGTTGTTCTTCAGGCCCTCGGTGATGCGGCGTTGCCACTCGGTGTCGGTGACGCGGCCCTCGGCGTCCACCGTCGGGGGCGTCCAGCCCACCACCTTGTTGCCGCCCTGCTGGAGGGCGGTGCGGTGCGCCTGCTCCGCGTCTTCCAGCAACTTCTCGGCGTTGGTGCGCGCGGCATCGATCTCCACATAGGAGAGGCTGATGGTGAGGCTGGTGGACTTGCCGCCGGCCTGGAAGATGCGACTCGCTGCGGTGGTGCGCAGCTTGTCTGCCCAGGCCGCCACGTCGGGCAGCTTTGGGCGCACGACCAACGCCATGAAGACGGTGCCGCCGAAACGCGCGATCTGGTCGTCCTTCTCCCCCATGCTGCGGATCAGGTCCGAGAGGGACTTAATGATGTTGTCGCTGGCCAGCACGCCGACTTTCTCGGCGACGGCAGTGAATTTGTCCGGCTTGATGATGACCAGCGCATGCACAGCGCCCTTGGGCGCTTCCTTCATGGCGGTGTCCAGCAGCTCCAGGAAGTGGTTGCGGTTGAGCAGGCCGGTGAAGAGGTCGAGGTTGCGGAACGTGGTGAGCTGCTGCACGCTGGCGGCCAGCTTCTGGCTGAGTTGCTCGTTCTGCAGCTTGAGCTGTTCGATCTGCTGCGCGAAGCCTTCTGCCTTCTCCTGCGCCTTGGCATGCACCTTCACCGCCAATTCCTGGGCCTGCTGGGTCTTGGCCTGAGCCTCCTTGGCGCCGGCGTCACTGCGGATGGAGATGGCGATGGCCGGTTCCCCATCCACATCCACCTTGGCAAATTCCAGCGTGGTGCTGAACGGTTTGCCGGTGACGGGTTGGCCCTTCACCTCCAGCGGCTCAACCGCCTGGCCTTTGCCGGCCACCTTGAGCGCTTCCTTGAGGGCACCTTGCGACCCGGCTTCGAAAAGCTCGAGGATGGGTGTGCCTTCGATGTCACTGCTCTCCTTGTGGCCGAACAACTCCAGGAAAGCGGGATTGGCGGACAGGATGATGCCGTCGTGCACATAGGTGAGGGCGTCCTTGGATTCCTTCACCACCAGGCTGATGCGCTTCTCGTATTCATGGAGTTTGACGCTGGCCTGCTCGAAGTCGCGGGCCAGACGTAGCACCTCCATCTCGCGGGAGACCACGGCCTGCAGATGCTCGATCTGCGCCATGGAAACCACATCTCGCGCCCCGGTGTTGATGATCTCGGCCATCAACACCGGCTTGATGTTGTCGGCGATGGCGATGATCGGCACATTTGGGAGCGTCATGTCGCGCAACCGCACGATATCGGTGAACGGCGCCGCGGAGACACTGGTGGAACAGAGGATGAGGTCGGGCTTCTGCTGTTTCAGGCTCTTCTCGGCGTCATCGGTGCTCGCGACCCAGATGGGACGGACGGCGTGACCCGCATTACGCAGCGTGCTATTCAGCGTTTCAGCGTCGTTCTGCGAGGGCGCGACGACGAGGACAGGCAGGACGCTGCGTGACGACAAGACGGCTCCTTAGAAGACCCCATTAACCCATTGCCTGGACGGGTATTTTTATCCCATCCACGAGGGATTTGCTAGTTCTGACGCGTGTCCACCGCCGGTTTCGCGCGATCTGCGACCGGCATCTTCGAATCTTCCCCCGGTACCTCGCGCACCAGCCTGGGCACAAGATAGCCAGGCAGACGGGCGCGAAGTGCCATCATGAGTTCCAGCGCTTGGGTCTCCGGCACATCGAAGTGCGCGGCGCCGGCCACCGGGTCCAGGAGGTTCAGGTAGTAAGGCAGCACTTGGGAAGCGAACAACGCTTTCGATAGTTCCGACAACGTGACTGCGGAGTCGTTCACACCTCTCAGCAGCACCGTCTGGTTGAGCAGTGTGGCGCCCGCGGCACGCAACTTGGCGCAGGCGTCGCGCACCGAGTCGTCCAACTCACGCGCGTGATTCACGTGCAATACCACCACCTTCTGCAACCGGCAGGCTGCGAGCCAGGCGATGAGGCCGTCATCCACCCGCGAAGGCAACACCACGGGTTGCCGGGTGTGGATGCGCAACCTCTTCAGATGCGGGATGTCCTCGAGGGAACGCACCAGTACCGCCAACCGCTCATCGCTGAGGGACAGCGGATCACCCCCGCTCAGGATCACCTCGTCGATGGAGCTGTCGCGCTTCAGGTAGTCGAGAGCTTCCTGCCACTCGCTGCTGCGGGCATTTTCCTCGGAATAGGGGAAATGGCGGCGAAAGCAGTATCGGCAGTGCACGCCGCAGGCACCGGTGGTGATGAGCAGCACCCGCCCTTCGTATTTATGAAGCACTCCCTTGGCGGCCAGACTGGGCATGTCGCCTACCGGGTCCCGGACGTAGCCGGGCACGTCCTCGAGTTCCTCGCCCAAGGGCAACACCTGACGCAACAACGGGTCGGCCGGATCGCCCTTGGTCATCCGTGCCAAGAAGGCGCGCGGTACCCGCAGTGGAAACGCGACCGCGGCCCGGCGGGCCGGTTCAAGCAGGGCCGGATCCAGGTCCAGCAGCTCCAGCAGTTCGCGGGGGTCGCGAACGGCATCGGCCATGTCTGTCTGCCACTGGGTGGTCATGGGAGGCTGCCCGGAAGCGGGCGGTAAGGTATGATGACGCGCTTTTTCGGGCCCGCCCTGATAGATATGGGTTCGGCCCGGGCCCATTTTAACACTTGGCGGATATTCCATGAGCAGCTACAGCACCAGCGAATTCAAGTCCGGTCTCAAGATCATGATGGACGGCGACCCCTATGCCATCCTCGAGAACGAGGCCGTGAAGCCCGGCAAGGGCCAAGCCTTCAACCGGATCAAGATCCGCAACCTCAAGACCGGCAAGGTGCTGGAGCGCAACCTCAAGTCCGGCGACACCGTGGAAGCCGCCGACATCGCCGAGCTGGACGTGCAGTATCTGTATGGCGACGGGCAGTTCTGGCATTTCATGAACCCCGAGAACTATGAGCAGCTGGCCGCCGACGCCACCGCCATGGGCGATGCCAAGAATTGGCTGAAGGGCGAGGAACTCTGCAAGATCATGCTGTGGGACGGCAAGCCGCTGGCCGTCACCGCGCCGATCTTCGCCATCCTCAAGGTCACTGAGACCGACCCGGGTGCCCGCGGTGATACCGTCACGGGCGGCAGCAAGCCCGCCAAGCTCGAGACCGGCGCCACGGTGAAAGTGCCACTGTTCATCAACGAAGGGGATTTGATCAAGGTTGATACTCGCTCCGCCGAGTACGTCGCCCGAGCCAAATAAGTCCGCATGTCAGTCATGTCTGACTGGCAACCTACAGCTTCACTTTCCAACCTCAAGCTGCGTGCGGAGCTTCTCGCGAAGCTCCGCGCTTTCTTCGCGGCCCGCAATGTCCTCGAAGTGGATACGCCGGCCTTGTCCCGGGCCGGCGCCACCGACCGTCACATCCAGAGCTTCCGCGTCGAGGATGAGCGCAGGCGTCACCTGTACCTGCATACCTCACCTGAGTTCCCCATGAAGCGGCTCCTGGCCGCGGGTTATGGCGACATCTATCAGCTATGCAAGGTGTTCCGCAGCGGTGAGGCGGGGCGCATGCACAATCCCGAATTCACCATGCTGGAGTGGTACCGGATCGGCTTCGACCATCACCAGCTGATGGCGGAGGTCGCTGCGCTGGTCGGCGGCTTGGTGCCGGAGCTGAACCCGGCGGAATTCCTCACCTATCGCGAGGCTTTCCAAAGGCACGCTGGCTTCGACGTCACCACATCCGGCAGCAAGGACTGCATCGCGGCCTTGAACCGCGCAGGACGCCATGTACCGGCTGAGGATGAACTGGACTATGACGGCTGGCTGGACATGGTGGCCGGAGACCTGGTGTACCCGGCACTCGGCAAGGGCCGCATCACCTTTGTCTATAACTATCCGGCGAGCCAGGCGGCTTTAGCCCGGGTCTGGGCCGGCGAGCCGCCTGTGGCGGAACGCTTCGAGGCGTTCATCGACGGCGTGGAGCTGGTGAACGGCTTCCATGAACTCTCGGATGCCACGGAGCAGCGTCGACGTTTCGAGGCGGATAGCGCATACCGCAAGCAGCACGGGCTCATGGACATACCCTTCGACGAGCATCTGCTTACGGCATTGCAGCACGGTCTGCCGGATTGCGCCGGCGTGGCCCTGGGTTTCGACCGATTGGTGATGCTGGTGGCCCGTGCCTCAGCCATCCAGGATGTGATCGCATTCCCGGCAGACCGGGCCTGAGGCCAGGAGATCCCATGCGTAAGTCCATATATATGTTGTTGTGTGCGCTGCTGCTGGCCACGAGTGCCTGCGCTTCAGGTCCAGGCCAGCCCCTGCGGGATGAGGCCGTCATCCGTCAGACGCTCGCGGATTGGCTCAAGGCCTTCAACAGTGGCGACTACGCGAAAGCCGCTGAGGTATGGGCTCCGGACATGCGCGGTTGGGGCGATGGCGGGGAGAATAGTTACCAGCAGGAGATGGCCTCCGCCCGGCAGAGGCCTAAAGTCGCCAACCCACAGGTGCACTATGCCTTGCGCATCGACGAGGTGATGGTGGAGGGTGACATGGCGGTGGTACACGACACGTGGACCGAGATCAGCCCCACTGGCAAAGCCCGCACCTTCCCGAGCTTCGAGGTCTGGCGCCGCCAACCTGACAGGACCTGGAAGATCAGCCGCTGGCTGGACGGCGCCGCGACGCCGGACAGCAGCGTAAAATGACCGGCCGCAGGCACCGGAGCCATCCATGTTCGAGATGAAGAAAGTCCAGGACACCAGCAAGGCCGGGCTGTATGCGGATCTGCTGAGCCAGGCCAAGGGCCTGTTGCACGACGAACACGATCTGGTGGCCAATGCCGCCAATTTCTCGGCCTTGCTCTATCACAGCCTGCCGGACGTGAACTGGGTGGGCTTCTACTTCATGAACGACGGCGAACTGCTGGTGGGGCCGTTCCAAGGCAAGCCTGCCTGTGTGCACATCGCGCTGGGTAAAGGCGTGTGCGGTACCGCCGCCCAGAGCCGCAAGACCCAGTTGGTGCCGGATGTGAATGCATTCCCCGGCCACATCTTCTGCGACGGGGATTCCCGTTCAGAACTGGTGGTGCCTCTGATCCATCGGGGAGAGGTATTGGGCGTGCTGGATCTGGACAGTCCGAAGCTGGCGCGCTTCGATGCCGAGGATCAGCAAGGGTTGGAAGCACTTGCGAAGGCCTTCCTCGAAAGCCTTAGATAGGACTAAGGCGCACCCAAGGCTTTGGGAGCGTCACAAGAGCGTCGCGAGTTTGCGGCCCATGCGCACCGGTGTCGCCGGCTTGTAGCTTTCTTCCCAGCGGATGCGGTCCTTGCCGAACAACAGGATCACTGTGGATCCCATGTTGAATCGACCCACCTCGGCGCCCTTGGCCAGCTGGACTTCTCCCGCATAGTCCCAACCCTGGACCTGCAAGCGTTGCGGGGGCGTCACTTCGCCGGCCCAGACCGTCTCGATGCTCGCCACGTTCAGCGCTCCCACCATCACCAGGGCCATGGGTCCCCCGGGCGTGTCGAACAGGCAGGCCACGCGTTCGTTGCGTGCGAACAGCCGTGGCACTGCGCGGGTGGTGGCGGGATTCACGCTGAAGAGGCGTCCGGGCACATGGATCATGCGCTTCAGCGTACCGTCCACAGGCATGTGGATGCGGTGATAGTCCCGAGGCGAGAGGTAAAGGGTGATGAACTGGCCGTGCTCGAAAGGCGCGGCGGCCGCGGCATCGCCGCCCAACAGCTCCAGTGCGGTGAAGCCCTGGCCCTTGGCTTGGAGTACCCGTCCGGCTTCGATGGCGCCGATCTGACTCACCGCACCGTCCACCGGGCAGGCGACGTCCCGTGGCCCGGCGGCGAGGGGACGGGCGTCGGGTCTCAAGGCGCGGGTGAAGAATGCGTTGAAATGGACGTATGAGGCGAGATCCGGCTCCGCCGCCTCGCTCATGTCCACGCCAAAGTGACCGGCGAAGGTGGTTATGAACCAGTGCTTGAGGCCGCGATGCCTGATCCGGGTGAGACGATGGGTGCCGCGGGAGATGAGGTGATGCGGCAGCGGATACTGCAACCAAGCCTTGAAGCGGTCGCTCAAGCTCGCTCTCATCAATGAGCCGGCGGATCGTGGCGCACCGGCGCCATGATGGTCAGTTCCGAGCCGTCGGAGAAGCTCAGGTCGAGGGTCACGATGTCGCCGGGAAACAGGATCTTCTTGGGCTGCATCAGCATCAGGTGGTAGCTGCCGGGCTTGAACGCCATGCTGCCGTGTGCCGGGATGGTCACCGCAGGCACTGATTCCATCTGCTCCTGGCCATCCTTGATGAAGCTGCGATGCATCTCCACCGAGCCGAAGTCAGGACTGCTGATCGAGATGAGGTCCAGCGGTTTGGCCGTGAAGTTCTGCACGCTGAGATAGCCCGCCACCACGCCGATGCCGGGCGGGGGCTGGCGGATCCAGACATGGCTCGCGCCTACCGAAGGACCGTCGCCCAAAGCGGCGAACGGCAGCAGCATCAGCAGGACCGACGCCAGGCGGCGCGCGATCACGGCGAATCCCCGTAGAACTTGAGGATGGCCCGATAATCTGCCGCCATGCGCGCCGGTTCCATGGGTGGGCTGAACAGTGCCACTTCCTCTGCTCGCGGGTCCACCAGCACTACGAAGCTGGTGTGATCCACCGCGTAGTCGCCCTTGGCATCGGGTTTGCCGTAGGAGAAATCCACTCCCAGAGGGGTGGTGAGGGCGTGCAAGGCATCCAGGCTGCCGGTGGCGCCGGTGAAGGCCGGATTGAAATACAGCGCGTAGTTCTTGAGCAACTCCAGGCTGTCCCGTTTCGGATCCACTGAGACGAAATAGACTCGCGGCTTGAGTTGCTTGGGTAGCCGGCCGGTCTGGGCGGTGAACTTGTCCAGCGCCGCCAGGGTAGTGGGGCAGGCATCCGGGCAATGGGTGTAGCCGAAGTAGAGCAGGTTCCAGTGACCGACGAGGCTGGCCTTGGTGAAGGTGCCGCCGGTGGTATCCGCCAGACTGAAGTCCGGCAACGGCTTGGGGTCATGGAGCAGCAGAGCCGCCGTGACAGGACGCTCCCGGTGTCGGGCATGGAAACTGAGATAGCCGGCGAGCAGGCCGCCTGCCACCGCCAGCAGGAACAGTCCGGTGTAAGGCCAGTTCTTGAATTTCATGCGCGGGATTATAACAGCAGGCCGCAGCGGTCCTTTATCATAGTCATCCGCTCTCGCCGGGATTCGCGCGATGGAACGATTCGAAGACATCGACTCACGCCTCGATACCGCCAAGGACTTCGTCCGCTGGGGAGCGAGTGCGTTCAATCGCGCCAAGCTGCACTTCGAGCATGGCACTCACAATGCCGTGGATGAGGCCTTGAACCTGGTGCTGCACTGTCTCGACCTGGGTCACGACATACCGCCATGGCTGCTGGATGGCCGGCTGACCGCCACCGAGAAGCGCGCCTGCTATGACTTGCTGCGCCGTCGCGTAGAGGAGCGCAAACCCTATGCATACATCACCCACAAGGCGCGGTTCGCCGGGTTGGATTTCTACGTGGATGAACGGGTGCTGGTGCCGCGCTCACCCATCGCCGAGCTGATCGAGGCGGGCTTCGAACCCTGGATCGAGGCGGAGCGAGTCAGCAAGGTGCTGGACCTCTGCACCGGCAGCGGATGCATCGCCATCGCCTGCGCCTACGCCTTCGGCGATGCGGCCGTGGACGCTACCGATGTATCCGACGGCGCCTTGGAAGTGGCACGCATCAACGCTGAAAAGTTGCATGTGGCGGACCGGGTGCTGCTGCACAAGGCCGACGTGTTCGATGGCCTGCCAGAAGCACCTTACGACATAATCGTGAGCAATCCGCCTTACGTGGATGCTCAGGACATGGCGACGCTCCCCGACGAACACCGGCACGAGCCGGCATTGGGCCTCGCGGCAGGCGAAGACGGCCTCGACATCGTGCGCCGCATCCTGGCGGGCGCAGGCAACTATCTGGCCAAAGACGGCATCCTGGTCGTAGAAGTGGGCAACAGCCGCTGGGCGCTGGAGCAAGCCTTCCCCGATGTGCCGTTCACCTGGCTGGAGTTCGAGCGCGGCCAGGCGGAGGTGTTCCTATTGCGCGCCGATCAGTTGGGCGCGCTCAGCAAGCCCGAGAAGCGAAAGGCCCGTGTCCGGTAACAGCTTCGGCCGTCTGTTCAGCGTCACCACCTTCGGCGAGAGCCACGGGCCGGCGCTGGGTTGTGTCGTGGATGGTTGTCCGCCTGGCATGCCGCTATCGGAAGCGGACATCCAGCGCGACGTGGACCGGCGCCGCACCGGCACCTCGCGTCACACCTCGCAGCGCCACGAGGCGGATGCGGTGAAGATCCTCTCCGGTGTGTTCGAAGGCCGCACCACCGGCACACCCATCGGCCTCCTGATAGAGAACACCGACGCACGGTCCAAGGATTACGAGACCATCGAGGACAAGTTCCGTCCCGGTCATGCCGACTACACCTATCTCATGAAGTACGGCCGCCGCGATCATCGCGGCGGCGGCCGCGCCTCGGCGCGGGAGACGGTGATGCGCGTGGCGGCCGGCGCCATCGCACGCAAGTACCTGCAGCAGGAGTTCGGCGTCACGTTGCACGGCTGGCTGGCACAACTGGGTCCGCTGATCCTGGATGCAAAGGACATCAGCAGCGTCGACTCCAACCCGTTCTTCTGCGCGGACGTCTCGCGGGTGGCGGAGTTGGAGACCTTCGTGGATGCGCTGCGCAAGTCCGGCGATTCCATCGGTGCCCGCGTCACGGTCCTGGCGCGTGGCGTGCCACCGGGTTGGGGCGAACCGGTGTTCGACAAGCTGGATGCCGATATCGCCCGCGCGATGATGGGCATCAATGCGGTGAAAGGGGTCGAGATCGGAGCCGGCTTCGCGGCCGTGACGCAAAAGGGCAGCCAGCATCGCGATGAGATGTCGCCGCAGGGGTTCCGCGGCAACAACGCCGGGGGGATCCTGGGCGGCATCTCTACCGGCCAGGACATCGTGGTGAGTCTGGCCATCAAACCCGCCTCCAGCATCCGTATCGAGGGGCAGACCATAGACCTGCACGGCCGTGCCGCCGAGGTGAGCGTGCCGGGCCGGCACGATCCCGTGGTGGGCATCCGCGCCGTGCCCATCGCCGAGGCCATGCTGGCACTGACGCTGATGGACCACGCACTGCGTCATCGTGCCCAGAATGCCGGGGTGACGCCGCCGTTGAAACCCATCCCGCCTTCCGCGCGCTAGGGCGCGCTAACGATCATGAACCTGGAGTCCCTGTGAAGACTTTCGACGTTGCCGTAGTGGGTGCCACCGGTGCCGTGGGCACCGCCATGCTGGAGATCCTCGCGGAGCGCAAGTTCCCCGTAGGCCAGGTGTATGCGCTAGCCAGCGAGCGCTCCGTGGGTGAGCACGTGCCGTTCGGCAACAAGGAGCTCACGGTTGCCAAGTTGGATGACTTCGATTTCAGCAAGACGCAGATCGCGCTGTTCTCCGCCGGCTCCGCGATCTCGGAGGTCTATGCACCCAAGGCCGGTGCCGCCGGATGCGTGGTCATCGATAACACCTCGCGTTTCCGCTACGACGATGACGTGCCGTTGGTGGTGCCGGAGGTGAATCCCCAGGCGCTGGCGGGGTACAAGCACCGCAACATCATCGCCAATCCCAACTGCAGCACCATCCAGATGGTGGTGGCCTTGAAGCCCATCCATGACGCGGTGGGTGTAGAGCGCATCAATGTCGCCACCTATCAGGCGGTGTCCGGCGCCGGCCGGCGCGGCATCGAGGAGCTGGCCAGCCAGACCGCCATGCTCCTCAATGGCAAGCCGCTGGAGGGAAAAGGCAATAAGTTCGCGAAGCAGATCGCCTTCAACGTGCTGCCCCAGGTGGACGATTTTCAGGAGAACGGTTACACCCGGGAGGAGATGAAGATGGTCTGGGAGACCCACAAGATCCTCGACCCGGCCATCCGCGTGAATGCCACCTGCGTCCGGGTACCTGTCTTCTATGGACACTCCGAAGCCATCAATATCGAGACCCGGACCAAGCTGGATGCGGACCAAGCCCGCTCCTTGCTCGCCAAGGCACAAGGGGTTGTGGTCCTGGACGAGCATCGCCCCGGGGGATACCCCACCCCGGTGACCGAGGCCGCCCAAGGGGACTCGGTCTATGTGGGACGTATCCGGGAGGACCTATCCCATCCCAGAGGACTCAACCTATGGGTAGTCTCGGATAACGTCCGGAAGGGGGCGGCCCTGAATAGCGTCCAGATAGCCGAGTTATTGGTGAAAAGCTATTTATAAGCTATAGTTAGCCCATCATTGTAAAGAGCGGTCTTAGCTTCCGGACGGTCATGACCCACTCCTGGGGCCCTGTGGGGCGGGCGGTTGGGGGAGAACAATAGAATGCGCATGAAG
>DATIVR010000108.1:0-4234 GCA_035465695.1 Gammaproteobacteria bacterium | reverse complement strand
GTCCACATAGGACTTGATGGCGCTGCCGGTGAGCTTGCGCGCGGCGGTGACCTGCTGCTGGTAATCGCCCCAGAGCTGGCCCACGAGGTCGGTGTAGTTGTCCCGCGCTTCCGGGGACATGCCGTTCAGGATGAAGGGTTCCACCGCGGACTTGTACTTGCCGTGGCGGAACACGTTGACGGTGACGCCGTACTTATCGAGCGCGTCCTTCAGGTACGGCTGGTAGATGCCGAAGCCCTGCAGGAACACGTTGCCTTGCGGATGCAGGAAGACGGTATCGGCCTGGGCCGCCAGGAAGTACTGGCTCTGGTCATAGCCTGAGCCTAAGGCATACACAGGCTTGCCGGTCTTCTTGAAGTCGCCGATGGCGCGGGCGATGTCTTCCAGGTCCGCGAGCTCGGCGCGGTCCATGCCGTCGGTCGCCAGCACCAGGGCCTTGATGCGCTTGTCGTCCGCGGCCTCTTCGATGGCGTCGATGACGTCGCGCATGCGGGTCTGCTGCTTCTGGTCGGTCTGGCCCAGGAGGCGCGCCAGCGCGCGCTGCCCGGGCGCGCCGGAATACTGCTCCACCAGCTCGCCCTGGATGTCCACTACCAGCGCGGCGGAGCTGGGGATGAGGACGTGGTGCGAGGCGAAGGCGCCGACGATGAGGGTCAGCACCAGGAGGGTGACGACGAGATTGATGATGGAACGGCAGAGGATGTCCCAGACTTTCCAGACGCCGCCAAACACGTGAATAAAGAAATTCTTTTGCTTAGGGGCCACTCGAAACCTTCCTTAGGAGAAAAAACACCCTCACCCCTACCCCTCTCCCAGGGGGCGAGGGGTACTGGACCGGGCTACTATATCAAGCATGGACAGGTACAAGAGAGCAGCTGAAAAGCTGGAGGAGAAGGATATCCTCGGACGGCGCGGTGCGGCGGCGGCCGTGGTATTGCTCATCGGCGGCCCGCTCATCTTCCTCGCTTGGCTCAGGCTCGCGGCTTACGGAGCGCCCTTCGGCTGGACCTGGCATGCGCCCGCTGTCGCCACGGCGGTGTGTACGGTCCTTGGGTTCTGCATGCCTGAGAAGATGGTGGATCTCACCGGGCGGCTGATCTTCTTGCCATTCGTCGAGTAGCCGTCTTCAGGCCAAGACCGAAGCGGTCGAGGCATCCAATATCTCGCGGATCTTCGGCAGCCATTCCTTGTGCTCGGGCTTCATGAGGCAGCTACGCAGGGCCGCGGTGGTCTCGGCGTCCGCAGGAAGCTTCGGCCACCAGGCCTTGGAGAGCGCATCCGGCACCTTGAGCAGGGCCAGATGCAGATGCCGCTCGGCGGCGGCGTCGAACACCGCTTGTGCCCTCTCCCCTGCAAGCTTCCGGCCTCCGCCGGCCAAGGTCCAGACCACGATATCCAGTTCCGGCTCGATGCCGGGGAGATAACGTGCATCTTGCTTCAGCGCGGCATGCAGTTGCAGCGCGGCCTCGCGGCCGGCGGCGAGACCTTGGGCGAACTCGCCGCCTTTGGTCATGGGCAAGAGGCGTTGCGTGGCCCACAGCGCCACGGCCGCGGCGCCGGCGCGGGAACACTCCAGGCTGATCTCGCCCAGGTGCAGTTCGGCCGAGGTGAAATAGGTGTAAGGCGAGTCGTGCTTGTAGAAGCGCCCCACGGAGGGATCGCGGAACAACACGCAGCCGCAGCCGTAAGGCTGGAGGCCGTGCTTGTGGGGGTCCACCACGATGGAATCGGCTTGGGCCGTGGCGTCGTAAGCGGCGCGGGCCTCAGGACTCAAGTTGTCCACAAGCGTGAAGTAGCCGCCATAGGCGGCGTCCACGTGGACGCGGAAGCCGTAACGGTCTCGCAGCTTCAGGACTTCATGCAGCGGGTCCACGGCACCCAGCGCGGTGTTGCCGAGGGTGACCACGACGGTCGCCACCTTCTCGCGCTTGAGCATGTCTTCCAGCGCGTCCAGGTCCATGCGGCCGTGCGCGTCCACGGCGACGCTCTTGAAGGGCAGCCCCAGCACTTCGCACATGCGGCTGTGGGTGTAATGGGCCTGGGAGGATGCGACCACCAGGCCCGGATTCACATGCCGCGCGACCCAGAGGGCTTCCAGATTGGCGATGGTGCCGCTGGCGGAGAGATGGCCGAGGTGTTCCCGATAGCCGAACATCGTCGCGATGGCGGCGACGGCCTCGCGCTCGAGAGCCGAGCTGGCGCGGCCGCCGTCCAGGGCGTGGTTATTGGGATTGATCCAGAGGGCCAGCATGTAGGCGAGCCGCGCCATGGCGTGGGGCGGCTTGAGCATCTGCCCGGCATACAAAGGATGCGGGTAGGGATAGTTATCCTGCATGCGCCGCGCGGTCTCCAGCAGGACTTCGCGGCCCTTGGCGGGCAGCGGCGCGGCTTTGAACTCGGGCATAGCGGCGAAGCCCTGCTCCAGCACGGCTAACGCCTCATCCAACGTTCTCAGGCTTTCACGCTCAAGCATCGAGTTACCTATCATTCAAGTATTCTGGCGTGACTACCAAACCTACCGGGTGGCTACGCCACCTGCCCGGCTTCGCATCCTGCTCCGCCGGCGGCACAGGGTAGGCTGTCCTGCCTACCCGTTCAGCCGGATGGTCATGCCAGTGGCATGACCATGAAATCCCCGTCCTCACCTTCGTCGAGGATCTTCAGGCTGTCGCGTTCGAGCATGGCCTATTTACACACATCCGCTAGCGGCCGAACGCAGACTTGGCTGCCGTTCGTCCACGGTTATTGCTTTGAACCTTTTGCGACCTGGTCGGTGATATCTTCGATCCCCGCCTTGCACGTCTGAAGGTCGCCGGCGACCGCCTTCAATTGATAGATATGCCCGCTTTCCAGGACCGCGTCGATCGGAGTCGTCGTCAGACCGCTGCCCACGACGACCGATGAGCTGACATACCGACAGTCTGCGTCAATCTCGTGCTTGCCTGCGGGCAAGGTCAGGTCATCCTTATCTCCCGACATCGCACTCCGTACGGATGTCCCGTCTACGCTTCTGATACCCATATCGAGGTGGCTGCCGATATCCAACCCGGCGAAGAACGTCGCCTTCGGCGCGATCACGCGGGCTGCGTTATCGGCCTTCAGCTGATCGAGTTGCTGAGCATTGGTCGCCGGCACCGATTCGCACCCCGCAAGCAAGCTCATCAATCCTGCAACGACTAAAACACGTTTTCTCGTGTCCATGACTGCTCCCCTATCGATGACGTGTTACGCCTAGTTCCGTTAGTCGATGTCTGCTTTTGGCCGAAAGCAGACGTGCCCTTACCAGGAGTAGAGAAGCTCGAGGCTCAGGAGATGCACTCCGAACATCTCCTGGGTGTCATACGGCGTGAAGACATGGTTATCCTTGGCGCGAAAGTAGTCCCAAGCCGCGCGGAGCGTTAAGCCGCGTCCGAGGGCATAGTCGGCCCCCACACCGATGTATTGCGTGGTGCCGCTGGTGGAGCTGACCGGGTAGGAGAACGTGAATACCGGCGGGAAGGTCGATGTGGTGGCGATGGCAAGGTTCACGTCTGACTTGTAACGGAACAGTCCCGCCCGGCCGAGGAACTCGAAGTCGCCCGTAAGCGGCAGGAAGCCGACCACTCCCACGCCCTCCCCGCTGATCTTGGTGCTACCTGTGAAATGGTTGGCCGGCGTGGTGGTGGTGAACGAGGAGCTGGCTGAGCCAAAATTGCTGTACAGACCTTCCACCGCAAGATACCGGCTGAAACGATAGCCCAGGTCGAATCGGAAGGCGGTGGCGCTGTCCTCCGTATGCTGAGACCCGTGCACCATCGTCAGACTGGGGAGGGCATAGTCGCCGCCCGAAATGCCGTAGGTCGTCTCGCCGACACCGGCACCGACGTACCAGTCACTGGAGTCAGCGAGAGCTGGAGACAGACTCGTGGCACCCGCGACGGCACAGATGGCAATAAGCACGCGAGAAATTTGCATGGATACCCCCCCCTCGGTATGATTGTTATCCGGCCGATGCCTCCGGAACCAGGATTGGCATAGCGGTCGTCATCTGAAAGCGGACATCATATCCCGTTGGCACAATCTAGCCCGCACTAGAGCGTAAGCGACGTCTGCTTTTGGCCGAAAGCGGACGTCATGATTGACGACACTTTCATCGTTAGCCTAGTTTGTCTTGGCCGCCCATTCGATTCTTGTATATCAAATATCCTGAAATCAGCACGGCCCACAACAAGATGATGGCAGCTAAGGTATTGTT
>DATIVR010000107.1:0-3394 GCA_035465695.1 Gammaproteobacteria bacterium | reverse complement strand
GCGGCTCGCCGACTGGCTGGCGACGCAGTTGCGAGCGAGCCTGACGCCGCCTGCGGGACCGATCGTGTTCCTCGGTTTCGATGAGATGACGCCGCAGCAACAGGAGTTGCTGGCGAGCCTGCGCCATGCCGGTGTCAGCGCAGAACTGCTGGAGATGCATGGGACAGCAGCGGATGCCGGACATCGCCTCGAGGATGACGCGGCGGCGGAGCGGCGTGCTGCCGCGGCCTGGGCGCGCGGTCTGTTGCAGCGAGACCCTGCCGCTTCCATCGGTATCGTGGTGCGAGACCTGCGCGAGCAGCGCGCCGCCTTGGCCCGGGCCCTGGACGACGCGCTCTGCCCTGCGGCTGCCGCCGGGCGAGTGACGGGAAGGCCCTATGAACTCTCCCTGGGTGCGCCGCTGGATTCCTTTCCGGTGGTGCGCTCGGCGCTGTGGGCGCTGGAGCTGCTGTGCCTGCGCGCGCCTTTCCTCACGGTGAGCGCGCTGCTGCGCGGACCCTTCCTGGCGGGATCCGAGACGGAGCGGGACGCACGGGCGCGGCTCGAACTCAAGCTGCGGGAGCGCGTGAGCGAGCAGATCGGTGTGCAGGTGCTCATGGAGTTCGCAGGGACCCAGGGCGGCGTGCCGGCCCTGCTGGCGACCCTGGGCTCGCTGCGGGAGAAGGCGGCCACGCTTCCCGCGCGGCAGAGACCTTCCGCCTGGGCACGCGACTTCAGCGATGCCCTGACCCGGGCCGGCTGGCCGGGTGAACGCATACCGGACAGCGCGGAATACCAGGCAGTGCTGGCGTTCCGGGATGTGGTGAGTGACCTGGTGCAGCTGGATTCCGCGCTGGGCGCCATCGGCCTGGCCGAAGCCCTGCCGCGCTTGAAGCGCCTCGCCGCGGACAAGTTGTTCCAGCCCGCGGGTGCCGATGCGCCGGTGCAGGTGATGGGCCTGTTGGAGACGGCAGGCTTGGCTTTCGATCATCTATGGGTGATGGGCCTCACCGATGATGTCTGGCCGGCATCACCCCGGCCGGCACCTTTCATACCAGCACGGCTGCAGCGGGAGCATGGCATGCCTCATGCCAGTGCCGCGCTGGAGCTGGCGTTCGCCAAACGCGTCACGGGGCGATTGCTGGGGAGCGCCTCCTCGGTGGTGGTGAGTACGCCGGACGGAGAAGGCGACAAGCCGTTGCGGCCAAGCCCCTTGCTGGCGGAGCTGCCGCCGGCGGAGATCGTGCTTGCGGAAGTCATGCCGTACGCGGCGCGGCTCCAAGGTGAATATGCGCGGGCGACGGAGAAGCACGGCGACATGCAGGCTCCGCCGCTGCAGCCACGGGAACACAGCCGCGGCGGCACCGGCGTGCTGCGTTCCCAGGCTGCCTGTCCGTTCCAGGCATTCGCCCGTCATCGCCTGGGCGCAAGGCCACTGGAAGAACCCGGCTTGGGACCGGACGCCCTGGAGCGCGGCATCCTCATGCACGAGGTGTTGCAGGCGGTGTGGGGCGAACTCAAGGATCATGCCGGACTCGCGAAGCTCGATGTGCCGGGGCGGTGCGCACTGGCGGAACGACATGCCGCGCGGGTGGTGGGGATGCGGGTGAGCAAGTCTCCGGACGTCTACACGCCACGCGTCGCGGCCCTGGAGCGGGAGCGCCTGGCGGCCGCCGTGGTGGCATGGCTGGAGCGGGAGGCGGCACGGCCGCCGTTCCGGGTGGTGGAAGCCGAAGCCGATCATCTGCTTCAGGTGGGGCCGCTGTCCTTGAAGACCCGCATCGACCGGATCGACGAGTTGCCGGATGGCGGACGGGTGATCCTGGACTACAAGACCGGCGCCGTGGACGTGAAGAGCTGGCTGGATGAAAGACCGGACGAGCCACAACTCCCCCTGTATGCGGTGGGCAATCCCGAGCGTCTGGCGGGCCTGGCGTTCGCCTGCCTGAAACCCGGAGAGATGCGCTTCGCCGGTCTTGCGGAAGAGGATGTCATCGCGCAGGGCATCATGGCCTATGCCACGCGCAAGGACGTGTTGCCGGAGGCGCCGGACTGGGCAGCGCTGCTGGACTATTGGAGAAAACATCTGACGGCGCTGGCGGAGCGGCATGCGGCGGGGGATGCGCGGGTGGACCCGAAGCATGAGGACACCTGCAAGCGTTGCCACCTGGCGGGTGTCTGCCGCATCCACGAGCTCGATGCGCTCGAGGCGGAGGATGTCGATGAGTGAGCCCATGCGTGACGATGGCGGCGCACGCCGGGCAGCCCTGGATGTGGCGAGCTCGTGCATCGTGCGGGCGCCCGCTGGCTCCGGCAAGACCGAGCTCCTGACGCAACGCTACCTGGCCTTGCTGGCCACGGTGGACGAGCCCGAGGAGATCATCGCCATCACCTTCACCCGTAAGGCGGCGGGAGAGATGTGCGACCGCATCGTGGAGGCGCTGGAGCTGGCGCGCCTGGATGCGCCCGAGCAGGCACACAAGCGCCTCACCTGGGAACTGGCGCGCCGCGTCCAGGCACGGGACCAGGAGCGCGGCTGGGAGCTAGGCTCGCATCCGGCACGCATGCGCATCCAGACCATCGATTCCCTGGACGCCGAGTTGACCCGCCAGATGCCGCTGCTATCCGGGTTCGGAGCGCCGCTCAAGGTCAACGAGTTGGCCGCGGAACTCTACGAGGAAGCAGCGCGCCGCAGCCTGCGCTTGCTGGATGAAGGCGACGCGGGACAAGCGCAGGCCGTGGAAGGACTGGCGCGGCACTTGGACAACGACTTGCCACGCATCCATGCGCTGCTGGTGCGCATGCTGGAGCGCCGTGACCAGTGGCTGCGCCACATGGGCGCGAGCCGCGAGGAACTGGAGGCCGGGCTGGCGCGCGAAGTGGCGGGCCATCTCGCGCAGGTGCGGGCGGCGTTCCCCGTGGACCTGCGTGCGGAGCTGGTGCAGGTGGTGGCGCAGGCAGGCAGCATCCTGCGTTCCACGGGTGGCGATTCCAGGATCGTGGCCTGTGCCGGGCTCACGGGCCTGCCCGGCACGACGGAGCGGGACCTGCCGGCCTGGTGCGGCATAGCCGAGTTCCTGATGACCAAGGACGACAAGGGCGTCTGGCGCCGCAAGCTCGACAAGGGCCAAGGCACGCCTCCCGAAGAAGCGGCCCTCAAGGCACGCGGCATGGAATTGTTGCGGCGCGTGGAACCGGAAGAGCGGCTGCGGGAGATCCTGGCTTCGGTGCGCAGACTGCCGGAGCCGCACTACAGCGATGCCCATTGGCAGGTGTTGCAGGCTTTGCTGAAGCTCCTGCCGGTGGCGGCGGCCCAGCTGAAGCTGGTATTCGCGGAGCGGGGCGAGGTGGATTTCCCGGAGGTGGCCCAAGGCGCCTTGCGCGCGCTGGGTGAGCCGGAGCAGCCGACGGACCT
>DATIVR010000106.1:0-2868 GCA_035465695.1 Gammaproteobacteria bacterium | reverse complement strand
GGTAGCCCTCCACGTACACATGCACGCGGTCTTCCGCGGAGGCCTGGAGATTACCCACCACCTGGCCCTGCATGTCCAGCGTATTGCCGAGCACGCACTCCTTGAGATCCTGTTCCAGTTTCAGCAGCGCGCCCACCTAGGCTGCATCCTCGAGGATGGAGGCCGCGATGCTCCGCGCCTGGTCCAGCTCCGCCAGGAGTTCCGGCAGGGGCGGGATGTGCGCATCCCGTTCGATCATGGTGGAGACCGGTCCGAAGATGCGCAGCGCTTCAGCGTAGAGATCCCAGACTCCGCCGATGATGGGATGGTCGTGGGTATCGATGATGATGTTGCCGTTGTTCGTGTGGCCTGCCAGGTGGAACTGGCGCACCCGCGAAGGCTCGATGGCGCGCAGGTAGTCGCGGGGATCGAAGTCATGATTGTGGCTGCTGACGTAGATGTTGTTGATGTCCAGCAAGATGAGGCAGTCCGCCGTCTCAGCGATGGCCGACAGGAACTGCCACTCGGTCATGGCGGACTGCGTATAGGTCACGTAGCTGGAGACGTTCTCCAGCAGGATCTGGCGCCCCAGGAAGTCCTGCACTTCGCGTACGCGCGCGGCCACATGCTGCACCGCTTCCTCGGTGTAAGGCAGCGGCATCAGGTCATGCAGGTTCTTGCCGGCCACCCCGGTCCAGCAGAGATGATCGGAGATCCATCGGGGTTCCACCCGCGCAGCCAGCGACTTCAGGCGCTTCAGATATTCCCGGTCCAGGGGATCACCGCTGCCGATGGAGAGCGATACGCCGTGCATGACCATCGGATACAGGGCCCGGATGCGGTCCAGGTAGTAGAGCGGCTTGCCGCCATCCACCATGTAATTCTCGGAGATGATCTCGAACCAGTCCACCGCGGGGCGTTCCGCCAGGATCGCCTCGTAGTGATCAGTGCGCAGCCCCAGGCCGAAACCCAGGTAGGGGCGTGTCTTGGGATCTTGCTTGCTCACGCGGGGATTCTACCTGCTGAAAAGGAAAGACCCGGCCGTCCTCGCGAACGACCGGGTCATCCCATTCAGCTGCAGGCTATTACTTGCCCTTGCCGGCGTCGAACTTGCCGCCAGCCTTGTCGCACTCAGCCTTGGTCACCCCCACGGTGAAACCCTTGCCCTTGCAGGAGTTCTGACCCTTGCAGGCATGGTCGGCGCTCTTGCAGGCGCTCTGGCCCTTGCAGGCATTGCCGCCCACGCACTTGCCGGTGGCGGCAGCCTGGTCGGCGGCGGTGGCGAGCGGGGCCAGCACGAACAGGCTGGCGGCGACGGCGGCGATGGCGATACCGGAGACTTTGGTCGTGTTCATGATGAACGTCCTCTATAGAGTTGGTTATTTATCGAAAAGCAACTTCCCAACACCCGGCGTGGGCATTTCACCCTCGCCGGTCGGAGAACCAGACCCCTTACGGAAGCATGGCTGCTCGCGTCTCCCCATCACAGGGAGGGTCCGGCAACGCCGGCCCCGCACTGGATACGGACCATCGGGCTGACCGGAGGCGGTTGTGAGGCGCCTCGATACCGCTCGGTCACGACATAGGACCCCATGGCGGGCTATTTATTACATGGAATGACGTATTAACACCAACCAGGGATGGGACATATGCTGTCATAGGGTCTATATTTTTATGGGAATACGGACACAGAGGCAGGATGCTCACTAAATACCTGAGTGGTTTACTCTGAAATCAGCGGGGGCACGTCATGCAACAGCAGCATCACCAACATCACACCGGTCACGAGCGCGAGCATGTCCATGTGCACGCCCAACATTACGAAGAGGACAAGACCAATTCCCGCATCTGGCTCTATGGCGGCCTGGCGCTCCTCATACTCGCGTTGATCTACAGCGCTGTACTGCTGTTCAACGCCAAGTCCAAGTCGTCCGCTGTGGGCAACCTCGACGTGGTGCAGATGCAGTTCGATCCCAGCCACGACGACATGGGCGTGGCGGTCGGCTCGCCCGACGCCAAGGTGACGGTGCGGGAGTTCGCCGATTACCAGTGTCCCGCCTGCGGCGGCTTCGAGCCGGTGCTGCAGCAGATGCGCAAGGATTACGTGGATACCGGCAAGGTGCGCTTCGTGTTCTTCGATTACCCCATCGAAGATCGTCACAAGAACTCCGTGGTCGCCGCCCAGTTCGCCCGTTGCGCGGGCGATCAGAGCAAGTACTGGCAGATGCATGACGCGCTCTACGCCAACCAGGCCCAGTGGGCGGGCATGAAGGACCCGCTCGATACGTTCCTGGGCTACAGCGGCAAGCTGGGTATCGACGGCAGCCGCATGTTGGCTTGCATCCGCATGGGCACCACCCACGAGGATGTGATGCGCAGCGAGGCCTATGGCGACGCCCTCGGGCTGCATGCCACCCCGACCTTCGCGGTGAACGGCGAGGCCTATGTGGGCGGCGTGAAGTACCAGGACCTGAAGGGACTCATCGATCAGCAGCTGACGGCCGCCAACGTCAGTCATTGAGGGATGCATGGCCGAGTACCGGATGCAGGGCCCCGATCTCTACGACCGCGACCGCAACCGGCTGGGTTATGCGCGCGACAACACCGTGTTCGATGCGGTGAACCGCCGCATGGGCTACCTGCGCGGTAACGACGTCTACGACGCCACCCACCGGCGCATGGCCTACGTGAAAGACCTGGATGTCTACAGTTCCACCAACAACCGCCTGGGTCGCGTCGAGGAATACCGCAAACGCATCGACAAGACGCCGGAAGGACCCATCGCCGTGGCGCTTCTCATGCTTCTCGCGAAGTCAGCGGACGCATAAACGGAGTTGCCTCAAAAAGCGTCGCGAGCGAAGGCGGGGCTAGGACACGTAGCATGCGACG
>DATIVR010000105.1:0-17591 GCA_035465695.1 Gammaproteobacteria bacterium | reverse complement strand
GGTACGGGAGGCCACCAGCTTGGGCAGTTCGTTCATGAACGGAGCCACCCGCGGGTCGTCGCGCATGACGTCTGGCCTGGTCCAGTAACTGACCATCATCTCGTAGGTGACCCGGCCGAAGAGGATCATGCCCAGCGTAGGCATCATCTCGTGCACGTAGGCGAAGAAGTCCGGCCCCACGCCGAACCAGCTCAGGTCGCCGTCCGGGCCGGCCAGATAGCCGTCCAGGGAAATCAGGTTGGAGACAAATAGCTTTCGCACGTCATTTCCCTTTTGGCTTCGGATCCGGCGTGGGCAAATCCCGCACCGAGCCATCCGTGAGTGAATCCGCGATGCGTTCCATGAGATGGCGCGTGCCCTTCTCGCGGGAGCCGGCATCGTCATAACCGTCCAGGAATGCGCCTTGTTCCGTGATGGTGAGCCTGGAACCCTTGCCATCCTCCGCGAATTGGACGGTGGCCAGGGACACCGAGATGAACCGGTCATCAAGGTGCATGTCGTAGGCGTAGATGATGCGCCGCTCCGGCACGATGTCGAGGTAGGTGGCATCGAAAGTCGAGACCATGCCGCTCTTCCATCTGCCGCTTAGATGTTCCTTGCCGCCGACCCGGAAGTCGAACTTCCGCGACTGCATGTCCCACTCGCTGCCGCCGCCGAACCAGCGGCTCTTGGCATCCTCGTCAGAGAAGGCGCGATAGAGCAGCGCCACCGGCGCGTCGTAGTGGCGTCCGAGCGTGAATACCGCGTGGTCGACCTTGGTGCCACTCATGATCTGATCCCCATGTTGGAGAGTTTCGACAACAATTTCTCGAGGTGCTCGAAGCATTCACCCCAGCCTTCGGCGTGGCCATCACGGGACGCGGTGGACTCGAAACCGGTTTGGATGAAGGTGAGGCGGGTCTTGCCGCCGAGATCCTCGAACAGCACGGTGATGAGGGTCTCCGGTCCGGGCCGGCCGTCCTCCTGTTCCCAGGCGTGGGTCATCACCAGCTTCCGGTTCAGCACCACTTCCTTGTAGACGCCGCCGAGCCAGAGTTCCGTGCCGTCGGGCTTCTTCATGCATGCCCGGTAGCGGCCGCCCGGTTCCGCTTTGCCCTCGGCATGGGGGATGCGGAAACCGTGGGGCGCGGACCATTCGCGCAGGTGGCGGCCCTCGGTCCAGCAAGAGAACACCAGGGAACAGGGCGCATTGAATACGCGGGTGAGCATGAGCTCCGGCGGCGTGGGCGACGGATCATTTCTTGGGGCCATGTTTCTTCTCCTTCGGCTTGGGTGCGGAGCCTTCCTGGGCCTGCAATTCCTTGAGGTACTCACCGAGGCGGTCCAGCCGCTCTTCCCAGTGGCGGCGGTACTGTTCCACCCAATCGGAGACTTCCCGCAGGGGTGCCGCCTTCAGACGGCAGGGACGCCACTGGGCGTGGCGGCCGCGGGTGATGAGGCCGGCCTTCTCCAAGACTTTGAGGTGCTTGGTGACGGCGGGGAGGCTCATCTGGAAGGGCTCGGCCAGTTCCGTCACCGAGATCTCCCCCAGAGACAGCCGGGCCAGGATGGCGCGGCGGGTGGGATCGGCCAGGGCGGCGAAGGTGGCGCTGAGGTGGTCAGTGGACATCGGTATTACACCAATAGGTTAATTAACCTTTGGGTAAAATACATAGACTGCTCATCCCTGTCAACAAGGTGAAATCCCGAGGGAAGCAGCAGGTGCAGGGATACGCGGCCGAGCGGCAGCGCCGTCTAGCTCCCGCCCGCGAAGCCTTGCTGCCGCCAGGCTTCAAACACCAGCACCGCCACGGCATTGGAGAGGTTGAGGCTGCGGTTGTCCGGCCGCATCGGCAGACGCAAGACCTGGTCGCTGGGCAAAGCATCCAGGATCGCCTGCGGCAGGCCGCGGGTCTCGGGGCCGAAGAGGAAAGCATCGCCCGGCTGGAAAGCCACCTCGGTATAACGGCGCATGCCGCGCGTGGAGAGCGCGAAGAGGCGGGACGGATGCACCTTCTGCAGGAAGGCGTCGAAATCCTTGTGTTCGTGCACGTTCGCCATCTCGTGATAATCCAAGCCCGCACGCTTCACGCGGGACTCGGAGAGTTCGAAGCCGAGCGGATGGATCAGGTGCAGTGCGGCACCGGTGTTGGCGCACAGGCGTATGATATTGCCCGCGTTGGGCGGTATCTCAGGCTGATATAAGACGACGTTGAACATGAGCGACCACTTCACTCCCCCACCCGATTCGTTGAAGCTCGAATTCTGCGGCATGAAGTTTGATTCGCCGCTGGTGCTGCTCTCGGGCTGCGTGGGGTTCGGCGAAGAATACACTCGGGTGGCCGGCTTCTCCAACCGCGATGCGGGTGCGGTATGCCTGAAGGGCACCACCTTGAAGCCGCGCCTGGGCAATCCGGCGCACCGCGTCTACGAGACCCCGTCCGGCATGCTCAACGCCATCGGCCTGCAGAACCCGGGCGTGGAATACGTGGTGAAGAAGATTCTGCCGACCCTGGACTTCTCCGAGACCCGCTTCATCGCCAACGTCTCAGGTTCCACAGTCGAGGAATACGCCGAGGTCACGCGCCAGTTCGACGACTCGCCCATCGATGCCATGGAGATCAACATCTCCTGCCCGAACGTGAAGGAAGGCGGGGTGCAGTTCGGCAACGACCCGGACATGTCCGCACGGGTGGTGGCGGCCTGCCGCGCCGTGACCAAGAAGCCGCTCATCACCAAGCTCTCGCCGAACCAGACTGACATCGCCTACAACGCCAAGCGCTGCATCGAGGCGGGGACGGATGGCTTTGCGGTCATCAATACGCTCATGGGCATGGCCATCGATGTGGAAAAGCGCGCCGCGGTGATCGGCAATTTCCAGGGCGGGCTCTCGGGTCCCGCCATCAAGCCCATCGCCTTGCTCAAGACCCAGCAGGTCTATCAGGTGGCGAAGGCCCACAACATCCCCATCATCGGCCAGGGTGGCGTCACCTCGGTGCAGGACGCGCTGGAGTTCCTCATGGCGGGTGCCACGGCTGTCGGTGTCGGTACCGCGCTCTTCTACGATCCGCTGGTGTGCAAGAAGCTCAACACCGGCATCGCCGAGTATCTTGCCCACCATAACCTCAATAGCGTCTCGGAACTCACTGGCACGCTGAATATCCCCGGCAAGAAGGCCGCCCAGGAAGCCTGCGCGGCGGGCTGATGCTCTCTGCATGAGCCCGCGGTAGCTTCGGCTAGCCTTCGACGATCACTCCAGCCGGTTCGAACTTCACATCCATGCCACGACGTAGCGTGGTCTGGATCTCCGCCACGTGATCGGTATGCCGCATGAGCTCCCGGATGGCCTTTTCATCGCCGCCCTTGGCGGCGACCCGGGCACGGTAAACCATCGAGTCCAGCGGTTCGCCGGTCCCATGGAATTCCGCTTGGACATCGACGTTGACCCGCAGCACGTCGATACCACGTTCGCGGCCTTCCCTGTAGATGTCGTTGCAGTAACTGGTGGCCACGGCGAGGCAGAGCAGCTCCGAACCGTTCACGCTGGAGCCAGTACCGTTGTTGCTGGGTGGCACGGTGATCTCGCGGGCTATCTCGTTGGTGGCCACCACCGCGGCATGGTGCTGATTCCAGTTCTCTACAGAAGCTTCGACGCGCATGCTGTTGCCTCGCACTTGGATATGAGAGGAATTCTAGTCACGTCGCTTCGATTTCAGCTTTCCGCTTGACGTAACACTGCGCACCTGCGACATGACGGGGCGTCGCGTCACTTCTTGAGTTTGCGCGTCAGGGTGTTTCGTCCCCAACCCAAGAGCTTCGCCGCCTCCTGGCGTTTGCCGCCGGTCCTGGCCAGTGCAGCGTCCAGCAAGATCCGCTCCACTTCCACCTCAGCGCGATCCAGGGAATTTCCGGCTGCCAGTTCTGCGTCGGCCCAGGCACGTAATTGGCGGCGCCAGTCGCCGGCAGCCGGTGCGCCGCCGCGGTTTTCCAGCAGCTCGCCGAGATCGCTCTTGTGCACGATGCGTCCGGGCGCCATGAGCATGAGCCGCCGACAGAAGTTCTTGAGTTCACGCACGTTGCCGGGCCACGATCTTTCACTCAGGTACTGCAGTGCATCCGCCGTAAGGCGTTTTGCAGCCACGTTGAGCTCCCGGGCTGCCGCGTTCATGAAATGTTCCACCAGGAGCGGAATGTCGTCGCGGCGCTCCCGCAGCGCCGGCATGTGTACATGCACCACGTTGAGACGGTGGAACAGGTCCTCGCGGAAACTCCCGTCACCCACGCGCCGTTCCAGGTCCTGGTGGGTGGCGGCGATGATGCGCACGTCGACCTTCACCGCCTCGTGCCCCCCCACCCGGAAAAACTCCCCTTCCGCCAGCACACGCAGCAGCCGCGTCTGCAAGGCCGGGGACATGTCGCCGATCTCGTCCAGGAACAGCGTGCCGCCGTGGGCCTGCTCGAACCGGCCCAGGCGGCGCGCGGCCGCGCCGGTGAAAGCGCCCCGCTCGTGACCGAACAGCTCCGATTCCAGCAGCTCCGCCGGGATGGCGGCGGTGTTCAGCGCGATGAACGGTTGTCGGGCGCGCGGGCTGTGGCGATGCAGGGCGCGGGCCACCAATTCCTTGCCGGTGCCGGACTCGCCGGTGACCAGCGCAGTCATGTGGCTGCGGGTGAGCCGGCCGATGGCGCGGAACACCTGTTGCATGGCGGGCGCCTCGCCGATGAGCTGCTCTTCGTCCACCGCAGCGGCCGTAGCCTGGCCGGCCGGCTGAGCCTGCAAGGCACGTTGCACCAGTGCGGTCAGCTCGTCCACGTCGAAAGGCTTGGGGAGGTACTCGAAGGCCCCTCCCTGGTAGGCCGCCACCGCGCTCTCCAGGTCCGCATGGGCCGTCACCACGATCACGGGTAAGCGGGGGTGCTCCTTGCGCAGATGTTTCAGGAGATCGAAGCCGCTCTCCCCTGGCAAGCGCACGTCCGATACCAGCACTGCCGGAGCGGAGGTGGTGAGTGCCTGCTTGGCCTCTTCCGCGCTGGCGAACAACCGCACTTCGTTACCCGCGTCCACCAGAGCCTTGTCCATGACCCAGCGCAGCGCGGGGTCGTCGTCCACCACCCAGATCTCAGGTGTTTGCATGGGGTTCTTCCAGCGGCAGTATCACGGAGAAGACGGTGTTGCCGGGCGTACTCACGCATTCGATGAGTCCGGCGTGGCGATTGACCAGCTCCTGGGCGATCGAAAGACCGAGACCCGTGCCACCCGGCTTGCCGGACACCAGCGGCGCGAAGATGCGCGGCTGCAGTTCGGCTGGGATGCCGGGTCCGTCATCGGCTACATCGAGGCACACTGCCAGACGGTGGCGTTTCTGGCCGATGGTGAACTGGCGCAACACCCGGCTGCGGAACGTGATGGTGCCTGAATCGGCAAGGGCCTCGCGGGCATTGCGCGCGATGTTGAGCAGCGCTTGCACCATCTGGTCCCGGTCCAACGCCAGTTCCGGCAGGCTGGGATCGTAGTCACGCTTGAACGTGAGTCGGGGCGAAGCCTCTGCCTCGATGAGGCTCGCCACGTGCTCCAGGAGTTCATGCACGTTCACCGGCGCGCGCCGCACGGGCGTGCTCGGACCGAGCATCGCGTCCACCAGCGCGGTGAGCCGGTCCGCCTCCTTCATGATCACGCCGGTGTATTCCTTGAGCGCGGCATCCGGGAGCTTGCGTTCCAACAGCTGCGCCGCGCCCCGCAGGCCGCCCAGCGGGTTGCGGATCTCGTGGGCCAGGTTGCGGGCCAGCACCCGGTTGGCGGCATGTTGTGCGATCAAGGCATCATCACGGCTGATGCGTAGATGCCGGTCCAGCGGTGCGAGTTCCACCAGGAGCGGCGTGTCGCCTTCATCCTCGCGCACCGGCGTCGCGGTGCAGTCCACGGTGACGCTGTCGCGATCGGCGAGGGGCAATCGCAGCTCCCGCTGGGTGAAAGTCTCGCGGCTGGCGGCTGCGCGGTGCAGGGCGGCGGCGAACTCCTGTGCTTCGGGCAGGCAATCCTGGATGGCCCCTCCCAGCACCTGCCGGGCGTCCAGCTTCAGCAGAGTCTCAGCGGCAGGATTGAGGTAGGCGAGCCGCAGCTGGCCGTCGAGCCAGAGGACCGCGGTAGTTTGGTTTTCTAAGATAGCCTGAGGGAACAGGCTCGGGGGCCTGGAAGCCATGCTGTCCTCGGTGTTTGCACCATTATAGTGCAAGCGCACCAAGTCAGAGCGGTGGCTTCTTCACCGTAGCACGCTGGATATAGAAGACCGACTGGGCCGTGACGGTGCCGCCACCTGCTTGGCCGTTCACCGCCACCGTGACGTCGTGTTCACCCCGATCCAGGCCGGTGAACGTGGCCGAGGTGCTGGCCACGGTGTGGCTCTTGCCGTCGACGCTGAAGGTCACGGTATCGCCGGCCTGCAGAGCCGGGACCAGGGTGACGCTCACGGTTACGGTATCGGTGTTCCAGATGGTCGCTTGGTCCTGAGGGGAATTGACCGCAATCTGCGTGTACGGTTGAGGCCCGGCGGTTCTCTGTACGTTGGCTGTATCCGGCAGTGGCGCTGGTACCGGTGCGCTCACCTGCGGGGGCTGAAAGGTTGACGCCTTGGGCAGATACAGCTTCTGGGCCCCCGGCTGGGGCTTGTCCGAGTAGTGCACATTGCCTTTCTCGTCTACCCACTTGTAAAGCGGGTCCGCCGCCACCACAGAAGTAACGGCGAGGAGAGAGATTAGGATTAGGGGTAAGCGGCGCATGACCTCAGCCTAGTCCAAGACTCCTGGGGGCTCAAGCCCAAATGACTTATGGTCACCAGGCCTTGCAAATACCCAAGTCCGCGCCTATAGTATTAACGAAGAAATGGACTAGACGGTCTAGTCCATATTGTTAAGCCGAGAACGTTTTCAGGAATCTTGCGCTGATGCGCATGACCGAATCCCGCGCTCCCCGCGCGGGACCGTAGCTCCGCCCTCCCTGCGGAGCTGCCCGGGAGCTACCCCACTCCCGGTACATTGCTGGCGGGTCGTTCTTTACCCCATCCCCGCGGCTCGCCAGCTCTTCTATTCCCCGCCGCCGGCCGAAAGGCCGGCGGTTTTCTTTTGCCTGCTGGATCTCATGCGTGCTGCGCTTGGTGTCGGGGCAGTTCCGGCGACACGGTATAGCTGCGCAACGGCCGCTGCCACCAGCCGACGTCGTGCCATGCGCCGAACTTGTAACCCGCCTTCTTGTAGATGCCGACCGGTTCGAAACCGAAGCTCTCGTGCAAGCCGACGCTGGCGGCGTTGGGCAAGCTGATTCCCGCGTACGCGGTGTAGTAGCCGAACTGCACCAGCCGGGTGAGGAGTTCCGTGTAGAGCGCACGACCCAGGCCGCAGCGGTGATGGCCAGCGCGCACATACACCGAGGTATCGACGGACCACCGGTACGCGGCGCGATCGCGATGGCTGCAGGCATAGGCATAGGCGACGATGCGGCCTTGCTCCTCCATGACCAGCCACGGTGCCCGTTCAAGTACCCCAGCGATGCGTTGCGCCATCTCCGCCTCGCTGGGTGCATCCGATTCGAAGGAGACGACAGTGTCTTCCACATACGGCCGATAGATGTCGGCGATCTGTGGGGCATCCACGGTGCTGGCGAGGCGAATATCCATGGCCATGCTCCTAAAATGACTCAGCCGCCCAAGGGCGGCTGAGTTTTTGCTTCGGTACCCACCGGCCTCTTACAGCGAGTAGTACATGTCGAATTCGATCGGATGGGTGGTCATGCGCAGGCGCGTCACGTCCTGCATCTTGAGACCGATGTAGGCATCCAGCACATCGTCGGTGAACACGCCGCCCTTCTTCAGGAACTCGCGGTCCTTGTCCAGGTGATCCAGCGCCATGTCCAGCGAGTAGCACACCTGCGGGATGTTCTTCTCCTCCTCCGGCGGCAGGTCGTACAGGTCCTTGTCCATGGCCTCGCCCGGGTGGATCTTGTTCTGGATGCCGTCCAGGCCCGCCATCATCAGCGCCGCGAAGGCGAAATAGGGGTTGGCGCTGGAATCCGGGAAGCGCACCTCGATGCGGCGCGCCTTGGGGTTCGACACGTAGGGGATGCGGATGGAGGCAGAGCGGTTGCGGGCCGAGTAGGCCAGCATCACCGGCGCTTCGAATCCCGGCACCAGGCGCTTGTAACTATTGGTGCCAGGATTAGTAAGGGCATTCAGGGCCTTGGCATGCTTGATGATGCCGCCGATGTAGTAGAGCGCGGTCTCGGAGAGGCCGCCGTAGAGGTTGCCGCTGAACAGGTTCTTGCCGTCTTTCGCCAGGGACTGGTGCACATGCATGCCATTGCCGTTGTCGCCGACCAGCGGCTTGGGCATGAAGGTGGCGGTCTTTCCATAGGCGTGCGCCACGTTCATCACCACGTACTTGAGGATCTGCACCTCATCGGCCTTCTGCACCAGGTGGCCGAAAGCCACGCCGATCTCGCACTGGCCGGCGGTGGCTACCTCGTGGTGGTGCACCTCGGTCTTCAAGCCCATCTCTTCCAGCGTGGTGCACATGGCGGAACGGATGTCCTGCAGCGCATCCACCGGCGGCACCGGGAAGTAGCCGCCCTTCACGCCGGGGCGGTGGCCGAAGTTGCCATCCTCGTAGGCGCGTTCGGAGTTCCAGCCAGCTTCCTGGGAGTCGATCTTGTAGAAGGCGCCACTGATATCCGCACCCCAGCGGATGTCATCGAAGATGAAGAACTCGTTCTCGGGACCGAAGTAGGCGGTGTCCGCGATGCCGGTGGACTTGAGATAGGTCTCGGCACGCTTCGCCAGGGAGCGCGGGTCCCGCTCGTAGCCCTGCATGGTCGAGGGCTCGATCACGTCGCAGCGCAGGTTGAGGGTCTTGTCCTCGAAGAAGGGGTCGAGGATCGCGGTGGTGGCATCCGGCATCAGGATCATGTCCGATTCGTTGATGCCTTTCCAGCCGGCGATGGAGGAGCCGTCGAACATCTTGCCGTCCTCGAACAGCTTGTCGTCCACGGTATGGGCGGGCACGGTGACGTGCTGCTCCTTGCCCTTGGTATCGGTGAAACGGAAGTCCACATAGCGGACGCCTTCCTTGGCGATCAGGTCGAGGACGTCTTTGCCGGTCTTGGTGGCCATGGCGGGGATACTCCGGAGAAGTAGGTGGCGATGCTTCTTGATATAAGCAGGAACCGTGCCAACTCTGGCAACCTGGAATCTCCGCTCGATCGCGGCCTTGGAATTGTGAGCCTCCCGTAAAATGCACCAAAGTGGTGCATCCGTCGCTTCGTGTCATGGGCTCCGGGAAGCCGCTATACTGCCCGCCTGCCGCGGGGTATCGACACCAAGAAATCCATGGCTTCCAAGAAACCCGCCACTTTTCAAGAACTTATATTAGCCCTGCAGGCCTACTGGTCCGCCCAGGGTTGCGTACTCATGCAGCCTTACGACATGGAGATGGGCGCGGGCACGTTCCACCCTTCCACTTTCCTGCGGGCCATTGGGCCCGAACCCTGGTCCGCGGCCTACGTGCAGCCCTCGCGGCGCCCCACCGACGGGCGCTATGGCGAAAACCCCAACCGCCTGCAGCACTACTACCAGTTCCAGGTGATCATCAAACCCTCGCCGGCGGACTTCCAGGATCTCTATCTCGGATCCCTGCGCGCGCTCGGCATCGACACCCTGGTGCACGACGTGCGCTTCGTGGAGGACAACTGGGAATCCCCCACTTTGGGCGCCTGGGGCCTCGGTTGGGAGGTGTGGCTGAACGGGATGGAGATCAGCCAGTTCACCTATTTCCAGCAGGTGGGAGGTCTCGAGTGCAAGCCGGTCTCCGGCGAGATCACTTATGGCCTCGAGCGTCTGGCCATGTACCTGCAGAATGTGGAGAGCGTGTTTCAGCTCACCTGGACCGACGGGCCCTTAGGGCGAGTCACCTACGGCGACGTGTACCACCAGAACGAGGTGGAGCAGTCCAAGTACAACTTCGAGGAAGCCAACACCAAGAACCTGTTCGGTTGGTTCGATACCTGCGAGGCGGAATGCACGCGCTTGCTGGAGAAGAATCTGCCGCTGCCGGCCTACGAGCAGGTGCTGAAGGCCTCCCATACTTTCAACCTGCTGGATGCGCGCCGCGCCATCTCCGTCACGGAACGCCAGCGCTACATATTGAGAGTGCGGACGCTGGCACGCGGTGTGGCCCAGGCCTATTTCAACGCGCGCGAAGCTCTGGGCTTCCCGATGCTGCACGGTAAGAAGCCATGAGCGCGGCCAAGAAGAACAAGAAGACCGGGTCCACAGCCAAGGTGCCGGCGACGCTGCCATTCCTGGTGGAGATCGGCACGGAGGAGCTGCCACCCAAGAGCTTGCGCAAGCTGGCATTGGCCTTCCTTGAACATTTCGAGTTCCAGGCCGTGGCTAAAGGACTGCTGCCTGCCGGCAGCCATAACGAAGTCTTCTTCTCGCCGCGGCGGCTCGCCATCTACGCGCCGGCACTGTACCCGCGCCAACCGGACCGTAGCGAGGAGAAACTCGGGCCCGCCATCGCTGCTGCCTATGACGCCGCCGGCAAACCCACCAAGGCCGCGGAGGGTTTCGCGAAGTCCTGCAATACCACGGTGGACCAACTCTCCCGCAAACAGACCGAAAAGGGCGAGAGACTGGCTTACACGCTGGAAATCAAGGGTGAAACGACGGCGGCCCTCCTGCCCGGCATGGTGCAGGAAGCCTTGAGCAAGCTCCCCATCGGCAAACGCATGCGCTGGGGCGCCGGCTCCGCCGAGTTCGTGCGACCGGTCCACTGGATATCGATGCTCCTGGGCGACAAGGTATTGAAGAACTCGATCCTGGATATGGTCGCCGGCAACAAGACCTATGGCCATCGCTTCCAGCATCCTGCCGCCATCGTAATCAAAAAGCCCGCCGACTACCGTCCTTCCCTTGAGAAGCTCGGCAAGGTGAAGGTGGAAGACCGGGACGGCACGCTGGCCCGGGAGATCGGCGAGCTCGTGACCGACGCTGCCGCCAAGATGAAGGGCAAAGTGCATCTGGATGTCGCGTTGCTGGAGGAAGTGGCGGCGCTCGTGGAGTGGCCCGTGCCGGTGGTGGGCGACTACGATCCCAAGTTCCTGGCACTGCCTGCGGAGGTGATCGAAGTGGTGCTGCAGGGCCAGCAGCGCTATTTCCCGCTGCGCGGCGAGGGCGGCAAGCTCCTGCCGCACTTCGTCACCGTCAGCAATATCCAGAGCAAGGATCCGAAAGAGGTCAAACGCGGCAATGAGCGCGTGATCGTGCCGCGGCTCACGGACGCCATGTTCTTCTGGGATCTCGACAAAGGTGCGCGCCTGGATGCGCGGGTCGAGGACCTGGAGATGATGGTGTTCCAGAAGGAATTGGGTTCCTACGGCCACAAGCAGAAACGCGTCGCCAGACTCGCGGAAGACGTGGCACGGCAGATCGGCGGCAGCACCCCCTACGCGCGCCGCGCGGCGGAGCTCGCCAAATGCGATCTGCTCTCCAACCTGGTGGGCGAGTTCCCTGAATTGCAGGGCAGCATCGGCATGCATGTGGCGCTGGTGAACGGCGAGGAGCCGGACGTGGCGCGCGCCATCGAGGAACATTATCTGCCGCGCTTCGCCGGCGACCGGTTGCCGGAGAGCAAGACCGGCCAGGCCCTGGCCGTCGCTGACAAGCTGGACACCCTGAGCGGCATATTCGCCATCGGCCAGAAGCCCACCGGCGACAAGGATCCCTTCGCCCTGAAGCGCGCGGGATTGGGGTTGATGCGAATATTGCTCGAGCAGCAGTTGGACTTGGACCTTCTGGACCTCATCCGCACGGCCTTTGCCGCGCAACCGGTCCAGGGCAAGGCCACGCCGGAGGAAATCTACGAGTTCCTGCTGGAACGTCTGAAGGCCTATTACCTGGAGACCGGCATCCGTCCCGACGTGTTCGAGGCGGTGCGGGCCAAGCAGCCGCGCCGGCCGCTGGATTTCCAGCGTCGGGTGCAGGCGGTGAACGAGTTCCTGAAGCTGCCGGAAGCTGCGGCACTGGCGGCCGCCAACAAGCGCATATCCAACATCCTGCGCCAGGCGGGCGGTGCGCCTAAGGGCGACGTGGACAGCGCGCTACTGAAGCTGCCGGAAGAGAGCGCGCTGCACTCGCGCATCGGTGAGCTCCAGCGAGAAGTGGAAAGCCTCGCTAAATCCGGAGACTACCGCGCGGCGCTCAAGCGGCTCGCAGACCTGCGCGCGCCGGTGGATGCTTTCTTCGACAAGGTGATGGTGATGGACCCGGATACGGCGGTGAAGAACAACCGTCTCGCCCTACTCGCGTCCTTGAGCGCCCTGTTCCTCCAGAGCGCCGACCTTTCCCTCATCCAGGTCGACTGAACCGGTGCGTCTCGTCATCCTCGATCGGGACGGTGTGATCAACAAGGAATCCGACGCCTACATAAAGACGCCGGAGGAGTGGATCCCACTGCCCGGCAGTCTCGAAGCCATCGCCCGCCTCCACCGGAACGGCTACACCGTGGTGGTGGCCAGCAACCAGTCCGGCGTGGCGCGCCATCTCTTCAGCCTCGATACGCTGGCCGCCATCCATGGCCGCATGAGGCGGGAAGTGGAGGCGGCCGGCGGCAAGATCGACGCCGTCTTCTTCTGCCCCCACGGGCCCAAGGAGGCCTGCGACTGCCGCAAGCCCAAACCGGGTCTGCTCAGGCAGATCGCGGAGCGCTACGGAGTGAGCTTACAAGGCGTCCCCATGATCGGCGACTCGGAACGCGACCTGCAGGCGGCCCGCGCCGTGGGAGGACGTCCCATCCTGGTGAAGACAGGCAACGGCCTGAAGACCCTGGAGGAGGACCACGATGTGGAAGAGAGTTACGACGACCTGGCCGCGGCCGCGGCCCAGTTGATCGAGGAAATCCACTAATATCCGTCGCATGCTGTTCCTGCGCTCCCTGCTCTTCAACATCATCTACGTGACCACCGTGGCGCCGTTCGCGGTGGCGGTGGCGCTGGTCGGTCCCTTCCACCGCGAGTGGGGGGTGAAGCTGGCGGAATGTTGGGTGCACATCATCTTCTGGTCGCTGAAGCACGTCTGCCACATAGACTGGCGCATAGAAGGTACGGAGAACATCCCCGCGCAACCGGCCATCGCCTATTGGAAACACCAGTCCGCCTGGGAGACGCTGGGGCAGTTGCTGGTCTTCCCCAAGCAATCCTGGGTGCTGAAGCGCGAGCTCATGTGGATCCCGCTCATCGGCCAGGCGCTCATGACTATCAAACCCATCGCCATCGACCGCAAGTCGGGCCACACCGCCGTGAACCAGGTGCTGGCACAGGGCCGCAAGCGCATCCTGGAGGACGGCATGTGGGTGATGATCTTCCCGGAAGGCACGCGCATGCCGCCCGGCACCACCCGCCGCTACGGCATCTCGGGCGCACTCCTCGCCGAGAAGACCGGCCGGCCCATCGTCCCCGTCGCCCATAACGCCGGTGACTTCTGGCGCCGCAATGCTTTCTTGAAATATCCCGGCACCGTGCTGGTGCGGGTCGGAAAGCCTATGTACCCCCGCGGCATCAAGCCGGAGGATCTCAACCGCGAGGTACAGTCCTGGATCGAGGCGCAGATGAAGGAGATCAGCCCGGGCTATGAAGGCCGCGTGCTGGAGAGGCGCCATCGCAGGTAGACGACTTACGACATGCCGGGTGTCGCCAATGCCGTAATAACGAGGTGGCCTTGGCGGTGACCCAGGTCGCGAACGTATCCCGGCCGAGCTCCAGTCGCCGAATGAAGGCGATCGCGGATCAGGGTGCGGCAAGCCGCAAGCGCGAGGCCAGGAGCGAGCGGGAACGTTCCGAACCCTGACCGACGGGCGGCCCGGAGCCTTACGCGAAGAGCGGCATTACGCTCCCTGGTATTCGAACCAGAAACTCGCCCCTATCGCCGGCGCTTTGCCCCCCATGAGCCCTTCGAGGAGGCCAGGATTGCGCCAGGCGTGATAGACGGTGCCGAACCGTATGCGTGCCTTGGGGTTGTCCAGCAGGAACGCCAGCAGCAGGTACTGCTCCGTCCAATGGCACTGCTTCTCCAGCATCGCGCCCTTCGGCATGGCAAAGGGCAGGTGCACGTCATGTACGTGCACAGTTATCCGTCGGCGTATGTGCGGCAGCAGCCGGAGATAGATGTGGAGACAATCGCTTCCGGCCTTGACGGTATGGGTGCTGTCGATGAACAGCACATCGCCGTCGGCCAGCAGGTCGTTGAGCCGTTCCGCGGTGATGTCCTGCGCGGTCTCCTGCAGCAGGTCGAGGTCATGGCGCCCTTTGAGGAAGTCGCGGGGGTAAGGCTCGATGCAAGTCAGTCGCCCTTTGCTGTTGGCCTTCAGCGCCATTAGCGCCACCAGCGACGAATAACCGCTGCCGATCTCCACCACTCTCTGCGGGGCCAGCTTGCGCAAGTAGCAGTAGTACGCCATGGCGTCTGCGCCGCTGAAGAGGCCATTGTCCCAGAAGTAGCTGCTGTCGCCTGGATCTTGGTGGGGAGCGGAGAATTCGGATGCGTAGCGCGTAAGGCTGGCAAGTTCTGCGTCGAGCGATGCCGGGTCTGCAGGCAGCACGTAGGGCGGCTCATCCGAGGCGTACTCGAAGGAGCCTTCGATGTCGGCGATCGAGGGGGTGTTGCTGTAGAAGTTGGTGGGAACCACGTTGATGCCGTGGGCCTGGATACGCCGGCGCACTTCCAGGTCGCACCACAGCCAGGCTCCCTTGGGCAGCGCCGTGGCCAGGGCCACGGGATCTCGCGGTTGGGCGTGATCGCGCTCGCGGCGGACGGGCTGGGGGTCATGGTGCGCGGCGACGGCGCAATCGGCCAACGCCGCCTTGAGGCGGTCGCGCTCGGCGACGATCGCATCGACGTGGTACATCCATGCCAGTCGCTGCAGGCCGGGTACGCGCTTAAGCCAGGACAGGATTCTCCCGCTCATCCTTGGAGACCTTGAGGTTGGTGTCGGGGATCAGACGTCCAGGTTCGCCACTTCCAGCGCGTTCTTCTCGATGAACTCGCGGCGCGGCTCCACTTGGTCACCCATGAGTGTGGTGAACACGTCGTCGGCGGTGCGGGCATCGTCGATCTTCACCTTGAGCAGGCGCCGCGACTGCATGTCCAGGGTGGTCTCCCAGAGCTGCTCCGGGTTCATCTCGCCCAGGCCCTTGTAACGCTGGATGGTCTGGCCGCGCTTGGCCTCGTCCATGAGCCACTGCATGGCCTGCTTGAAGCCATTCACTTCCATACTGCGCTCGCCGCGCGCAACTTCCGCGCCCTCGCCCATGAGGCCGTCCAGCTGTTCCGCCAAACCGGCGATGCTCTTGTACTCGCCGGAGCCGAAGAACTCGCGATGCATGAGCTTCTCGGTACCGAGGCCATGGTGCATGCGTGCGAACTTGATACTAGGGACCTCGCGGGCGGCATCCTTGTGCAGGCTGACCTTGTAGAGGGTGCCGCTGCTGTCGCTGGTGTTGAGGCGCTTGCCCAATTCTTCCACCCACTTGGCCAGCACCTGCTCGTCTTCGAAACTTTCGGCGGTGAGCACCGGCATGTAGATGAGTTTCTCCAGCACCTGCTCGTCGTAGCGGCGGGCGAAACGCTGGATCATGCCCATCACTTCCACATACTTGCCCGCCAGGGCCTCGAGGGCGGCGCCCTTCAAGGGCTTGGCGCCGGCCTTGACGGTGAGCGAGGCGTCCTCGAGGGCCGACTTCAGCAGCATGCTGTTCAGCTCGGCATCGTCCTTCACGTATTGTTCGGCCTTGCCGCGCTTCACCTTGTAGAGCGGCGGCTGGGCGATGTAGATGTGGCCGCGCTCCAGGAGCTCGGGCATCTGCCGGTAGAAGAACGTCAATAACAGCGTCCGTATATGGGACCCGTCCACGTCCGCGTCGGTCATGATGATGATGCGGTGATAGCGCAGCTTGTCGGGGTTGAACTCTTCCTTGCCGATGCCGCAGCCCAGCGCGGTGATGAGGGTGCCCACTTCCTGGGATGACAGCATCTTGTCGAAGCGCGCCTTCTCCACGTTGAGGATCTTGCCCTTGAGCGGCAGGATCGCCTGGTACTTGCGGTCGCGACCCTGCTTGGCGGAACCGCCTGCCGAATCACCCTCGACGATGAAGATCTCGCAGAGGCTGGCATCCTTCTCCTGGCAATCCGCCAGCTTGCCGGGCAGCCCCGCGATGTCCAGCACGCCCTTGCGACGGGTCATCTCGCGGGCCTTGCGCGCGGCCTCGCGGGCGCGGGCTGCCTCGATGATTTTGGCGACGATGATCTTGGCCTCGGGAGGATGCTCCTCCAGGAACTCCTGGAACTTCTCCGCCATCAGCGATTCCACCACGCCCTTCACTTCGGAGGAGACCAGCTTGTCCTTGGTCTGGCTCGAGAACTTCGGGTCCGGCAGCTTCACCGAGACGATGGCGGTCAAGCCCTCGCGGGCGTCGTCGCCGGTCATGGGGATCTTGTCCTTCTTGAAGGCCGGAGATTCCTCGATGAAACCGTTCAAGGTGCGCGTGAGCGCAGCGCGGAAGCCCGCCAAATGCGTGCCACCGTCCCGCTGCGGGATGTTGTTGGTGAAGCAGTACACCGTCTCCTGGTAGGAGTCGTTCCACTGCAGCGCCACCTCGACAGTGATCTTCTGCTTCTCGGCGATGAAGCGGAACGGCGTGGGATGCAGCGCTTGCTTGTTGCGGTTGAGATGCTCGACGAACGCCTTGATGCCGCCCTCGTACTGGAAGGTCTCGCGCTTATCGCTGCGCTCGTCGTGCAGCAGGATGCGTACCCCGGAATTGAGGAACGACAGCTCACGCAGGCGCCGCTCGAGGATCTCGGCGTTGAATTCGATGTGGGTGAAGACCGAGGCCGCGGGCTTGAAGCGGATCTCGGTGCCGGTGCCCTGGGCATCACCGACGACGCGCAGCGGGTACTGGGGCTCGCCGTCCTTGTACTCCTGCTCATGGAGCTTGCCGTCGCGGCGGATGAAGAGATGCAGGTGTTCCGAGAGGGCGTTCACCACGGACACGCCCACGCCGTGCAGACCGCCGGAGACCTTGTAGGAGTTGTCGTCGAACTTACCGCCGGCGTGGAGGATGGTCATGATGACCTCGGCGGCCGAACGGCCCTCCTCCTTGTGCGTGTCCACCGGAATCCCGCGGCCGTTATCTTTTACGGAGATAGACTCATCTTCATGGATGATGACCTCAACTTCGCTGCAATAGCCAGCAAGTGCCTCGTCGATGGAGTTGTCCACCACCTCAAACACCATGTGATGCAGCCCGGTACCATCGTCCGTGTCCCCGATATACATGCCGGGGCGCTTACGGACTGCGTCGAGCCCTTTGAGGACTTTGATGTTGGTGGAGTCGTAGCGCTTGGTATCGGCCATGGGAGGGATCTTTTTTATAATTTATCATTATACCAATTTGGTGATTTTCCCGCGTTCCACGTGGAACATCCGGGCATCGGTCCAAGTCGGCAACCGGGCTGCTTCCACGCTGGTCAGGAAGGTCTGGGCGCCGGTCTCCTGCACCAGTTCCAGGAACC
>DATIVR010000104.1:0-10282 GCA_035465695.1 Gammaproteobacteria bacterium | reverse complement strand
GCACGTCATACAACGTCGGGTCGAAGCTGTTCAGCTCCTGCACCGACGAGATGGGCGGCTCCTTGGCGAACAGGTTACGGATGCCCAGCGAGAACGTGGTGCCCAGCGAATCCACGGTGTAGCTGGCCTGCACGTCGTGGTACACGGTCGCGCCATCATGGTTGACGGCGTACTTGTACTGGGTGCCCGCCGGATTGATCGGGCCGGGATTCGAGCAGGTTCCAGTACCGATCGGGGCCGGCGCCGTGGTCGTGCACGGCTCATACACCGCACCGATGAAGCGCAAGTCGTACTCGGCGGTCCAGGATCCAGCCGCCCAGTTGAGCGCCAGCTGAGCCTTGTTCTTCGGGATACCGAACGGGAACACCGTGCCGCCGCGCTCGGTGCCGGCCAGTTCAGTGCCGTCCACGATGTACGACTTGATGTGGGTCTCGTCCAGGGTCAGCTTGAAGTCGCCGACCGAGGTGCTGGGGAACGTGTAGCTGGCTGCCACATCGATGCCTGACGTGGTGGTCGTGCCGGTGTTGGTCACCTGGTCGGCCAGGGTCTGCACCGTACCGAACACCGTGCGCTTGATCTTGGCGCAGGCAGCCGGGTTGGAATCAGCCACGTTCGCCGTGTAGCACTCATCCATCAGTACCTGACCACTGATCGGCTCGATCGTGCCTTCGATGTCGATGTGATAGTAGTCGGCACTGAGGTTGAAGCCGGCCAGCCAGTCCGGGCTGTAGACGAAGCCGATGGTGCGCGACACCGAGGTCTCAGGCTTCAAGTTGGGATTGCCGCCTTCCAAGGTGTTGATCTGCGCGTTGGGCTGCGTGTAGTTGGACGGCACGCCCTGGAGCGCGCAGACCGGCGACTTGGCCGGTGCATCGCAGGGATCGTTGATGTTGGCCGACAGGTTGGTGTTACCCGAGTAAAGGTCGTTGATGCTCGGGGCACGGAAGCCCTGCGACCAGCTCGCGCGCACCAGCCATTCGCTGTTCGGCTGGTACTTCAGGCCCCAACGGTAGGTGTGGTTGGTGCCGAAAGTGTTGTACTTGGTGTAGCGGCCCGCCAAGTCCAGGTCCAGCAGCTTGATGCCGGGCATGTCGCCCAGGATCGGCAGGTCGGTCTCCGCGTACAGCGACTTCTCGCTGGTGCGGCCCGAGGTAGGCTCGACGGGACGGCCCGGGTTGAAGCTGTCATAACCGTTCTGCGCCACCGAATCCGGCAGGAAGAAGCCGTCGTGTTCCAGGTCTTCTACGCCGATGGCGAGGCCGATGGGACCGCCGGGCAGCGTGCCGATGTTGCTGTTGGTGATGTCGGCGTTGTACACGCGCTGGTTGTTCTCGAACTGGTTCTGGGCGGTGTAGGCCACATAGTTCAGCATCGGCTTGGTGATGCCGGCGGCACCGTCGAACAGGTTCAGCGGCACGCAGCCCGCCACTGCGGCGCAGATGTTCGGATCGCCCAAAGCCAGGCGCAGATGGCTCACGTCGAAATGGCCGGCGTTGGTGTCCAGCTCGTCATCCTTGGAGAAGGCGTAGCCGGCATCCCAGTCCCATTCGCCGCCCAGCATGTTGAAGTAGCCGTTGAAGCCGCCGCTGAACCGATACATGTCCTCCTTCTCGTGGTAGAGACGCACGCCGTTCTCCACCATGCGCCGGCCCAGGAGCAGCAGGTTCGGGCTGCTGCCGCTGGCGTTCAGGTCGAAGCCGAACGGGTTGTATTTCTGGTTCGCGGGGATGTTCAGGGCGATGCTGCTCGAGGCGAAGAACAACGGCTCCGGTGCGGCCTGTTGGAACGAATCGCGGTGGCTGTACATCATGTCGTACTTGAACGTGATGTTGTCCGCCAGGTCGCTGTAGCCCTGCAGGTAGCCGCTATAGCGCTCCTCAGGCGTGAGCACGTAGTTGAAAGGCGCGTAGTTGAACCGGTCGCTGTTGGCGCCGCCGCTCACGAACGGCCGGAAGTCGCCGGGTTTATTGCCAGCGGTGCCGGGGATCAGCGTCAGGTCGCACAGCGGCTGGTAGTTCGGGCTGGCGGCGCTACCGAAATTGGTGGTCGGACACTGTGCCGCAGTGAGGCCCGTCGCCGGGTTCACGCTGTTGTTCGGATCGCTGCCGGTGGTGGTACCCGGCGCGATGAAGACGAAACGTCCGTTGGGGATGGCGGAACTGCCCGAAGCGGGACCCTGGCCGATCACCGGCTCCTTGGATATGTTGCGGTGGGCGGAAGGGATCGGATCCTGGTTGCTATAAGAGGCGCTGAAGATGATGCCGCTCTTGTCGTTGCTGCTGCCCGTGGTGAAATCATAGGTGGTGGTCTTGCCGTCCCAGTGGCCGTCACCGTTGTACATGCCCATGTAGGCATCAGCGGAATTACCGTTGTAGTCCTTCACCGTGATGATGTTCACCACGCCGGCGATGGCATCCGAGCCGTAGATCGCCGAGGCGCCGTCCTGCAGCACTTCGATGTGATCGATCACGGCAACGGGGATGGTGTTCAGGTCCACAGTGCCGTCCAGCGCGGTGGCCCAGCGCTTGCCGTTCACCAGCACCAGCACGCGTTGCGCACCCAGGTTGCGCAGGTCGACGTTACTCTGGCCGCCGCCGGTGAAGGTGAAGTTACCGCCGAAGTTATCCAGGGTATTGAGTGCTGCGCCCGAAGAGGTCAGCTTCTGGACGATCTGGCCGACCGTGGCGAGGCCGGTAGCCTTGATCTGCTGCGCGGTGACGATGTTCACCGGTTGCGCAGTCTCCACGTCGGTGCGCTTGATGCGGGTGCCGGTCACCTCGATCTTGCCCAGCTGCGCGGTGCTGGTGTTCGATGTGGTGGCGGTCGTGGTGGTGCTGGTGGTGTCATCGGCGAGAGCAGCCTGGCTGCCTAAGGCCGAGGCGGCGCCGCATACCAGCGCAAGACGCACAGCTTTACTGACGAGGTTCTGCGTGGACATTATGATTCTCCCGAAACGCGACAGTTTGGATGAGGTTCTTGTGGGACCGGGAGGATCTCGGTGGCTGACCGCGGCGCAACCCGGGCCTGGAAGCCCCGGAATTCTTGCGACCATTCCCCCGGTCTCGTCGAGCCTTAATACTAGACCAAAGACTTTCGCGCGCGAGTGTTGCCAAATAACAAATACGCGAAATTGTTTATCATGATAAAGACCTTTATATAAGCTAACTTGTTGATTGTATTGTAAAAACTTATGGAACATCGCTTTTTTACAACATAGGCATAAGTAGGGCACGTGCAACAAGCGGCATCCGATAGCGCGGATTTCCAGCAAGCCATCGCCTTCTTCGAAAGCGGCCGTTACGAAGAAGCGGAGGTCTGCTGCCGCCGGCTCTTGGCCCAGGGTCCGGATCCGCATGCGTTGCACATGCTGGCGTTGATCCGAGCCGACGCCGGGGCGGTGCAGGAAGCGCTGCAACTGCTGCAGCAGGCCTTGGGACTGGGAGCGCAGCACCCGGCCATCCACCTCGCCCATGGACGAGTACTGCTTAATCTCGGCCGCAGCGCCGACGCCCTGGCGGCATTCCGCGCGAGCCTGGCCCTGGACGATCGCCAGCCGGAGGTCGTGGCCCTCCTGGGCAAGACCTTGCTGACATTGGGTCGCTTCAGCGAAGCCCGCGGATTACTAGATTCCGCACTGGCACTGCAGCCGGGTGAGGCCTGCCTGCGGGAGGCTTCCGGGAATATCCATTTAGCCTTGGGCCAGCATGACCAGGCAGCCCGTGAGTTCGAGCGTGCTCTGGCTGCGGATCCCGCGCGTTCCGAGAGCCATATCAATCTCGCGTCCATACAGGAACAGTTGGGTCGCACGGAGGAGCTCAGCCAGTTGTTAGAGACCGGGCTGACCCGCTGGCCCGGACAACCCGCGCTGCTATTCCTGCAGGCCCGCCTACAGCGGACTGAGAATCCTGCCGCCGCACGCGAGACGTTATTGGCGCTCCACGCGGAGCGTTCCATCACGCCGGCGCTCGACCGGGACATCGAATATGAGTTGGGACGTTGCGCCGATGCGCTGGGAGACGTGGACACGGCCATGGCCCACTTTCATGCCGCCAACGACAAGGCGCTTGCTGTGGCCGCGCCGGCACCGGCGCTGGAACGGATGTTTCCGCGACAGCTGGCGTCGCTGAAACGCCTCTACAGCGGTGAACACCTTCCCCCGTCGGGCCAGCCCGAGAGACCCATGCCGGCCTTCCTGGTGGGTTTTCCCCGTTCCGGTACCACCTTGCTGGACACCATGCTCGGCGCCCACCCGGATCTCTGGGTCATGGAGGAACAACCGACGGTGCAAGTCTTGCTGGACGGCTACCTGGCATACGGCCTGGGCTACGCCGATGACTTGGGGCGGCTCACGCCTCCGCAGCTCGCCGGCCTGCGTGCCGTCTATCAGCGCGCCGCCCGTAGCGCCGGCTGGGACGGGGCCAAAGGCTTGATCGACAAGGCACCTTTCGCCACTGCGCACCTGGGACTCATCCAGCAGGTCTTTCCCGCGGCCCCGGTGATATTCCTCGCGCGTCATCCCTGCGATGTGGTGTTGTCCTGCGTCATGAGCAGCTTCGAGATCAATAGCGGCACCGTGCACTTCGGCAGGCTCGAGACCGCGGTTAGCCTGTACTGCGGAGTGATGGAACTCTGGCAGTTATACGTGGCCCGGCTGCCGATGCGTCACATCGTGTTGCGCTATGAAGATCTCATCGAGGCGCCGGAGCGGGAACTGCGACGGTTGCTGCAATTCCTGGATCTGACTTGGTCGCCTCGGGTCCTGGAGCACGCCGAAGCGGCACGTCATCGCGGCCGCATCACCACGCCGAGCTATGACCAGGTGAACCGGCCGCTGTACCGGTACGCCCGGGATCGCTGGCGACGCTACAGGAAGTACCTGGAACCGCACCTGCCGGCCCTGCGTCCACACATCGAGGCCTTCGGCTATGACGGCTGAATCCTCTGCCGCGCGCATGCAGCGCGCCGTGGCCGCCCATCAGCGTGGTGAGCTGGACGAGGCGGAGCGGGACTATCGCGCGGTGCTTACGGCTGAACCCCGTCACCCGGACGCCACCCATTTCCTGGGTCTGCTGCTGCATCAGCGTGGCGACCCGAGCGGCATGAGCCTGCTGCAGCAATCCCTGCGACTGTCTCCCGGCAACTACCAGTTCTTCGGTAATCTGGCCGGGGTATTCATGCAGCTCGGTCAGGCCGCAGAGGCGGAACGCCTTTACCGAGAGGCCCTCACCCTGAATCCCGCTTACCTTGGCGGGCACATCAGTCTCGGGCTGCTGTATGCGGGGAGGGGAGACCATATACGGGCACTCCCGCAATTCGATGCAGCCCTGCAGCTGCGCCCGGAAGACTTCAGTGCCTGGTTCAACCGGGCCGGGTCATTGCAGCTGCTGGCACGGCGTGAAGAGTCCTTGCAGAGCTATCGCAATGCCGCAGCATCCGCCAGCGATGACCCGGACCGGCAATTGATGGTGGCTTCGGCCCTGCGCGAAGCCGGCGAGGTGGAGGAAGCACGACGCTGCCATGAGCGAGCCCTTCAATTAGCACCGCGCTCGCCGTTGGCCGAGAACAGCCTGGGGAATCTCATCGGGATGCAAGGTGACCTCGCCGGGGCGGAAACGCACTACCGGCGTGCCCTGGCACTGAAACCGGATTATGCCGGCGCCTACTACAACCTGGCGGACATGAAGAACCTCACGCCGGAGGATCCGGCCTGGAGCGGCCTCATGGACCTCGGCGCGCGCGCCGCTATGCTTCCCGAGGAAGAAGCCATCCCACTGCACTTCGCTTTGGGACGGGTCTGGGATGGGCAAGGCGACTATCGCCGGGCCTTCGCCGAGCTGGAGGCGGGCAACCGCCTGAAACGGGCATCCATCAACTACGACGAGCCGGGTCAAGCGCGTTTCTTCGAGGAGATCGCGCAAGTCTTCAGCGCCGATTTCATCGGCGCGCGGCGACTGGGGATGGCCGATCCGCGGCCCGTGTTCATCGTCGGCATGCCGCGTTCCGGCACCACGCTGGTGGAACAGATCCTGGCGAGCCACCCCGAGGTTCACGGCGCCGGCGAGACCCACGCGTTGCGCAATGCCTTGCGGGAGGAGTTGCCGCCGGACGACGGCGATTACCACCTGCCGGGACGGCTGGCGGAACTGCAACCGGAAGGCTTCCAGCGCGCCGCAGCCCGCTACGGGCGCTACCTCGATTCCTTGGCGCCCCACGCGGCCCGCATCACCAACAAGTTGCCCGGCAACATGGTGTTAGTCGGCCTGATAAGCCTGCTGTATCCCGATGCCCGCATCATCCACTGCAGCCGCGATCCTCTCGACACTTGTTTCTCCTGCTACTCCAAGCTCTTCACTACCGGCCATCCTTTCAGCTACGAACAGGGCGAATTGGGCCGCTTCTACCGGATGTATGCGCAACTCATGCAGCACTGGCGCGACGTCCTGCCCGGCAGGATGTTGGAGTTGCATTACGAGGAGTTGGTGGCGGATCTGAAAGGCCAGGCTCGGCGGCTGGTGGCCCATCTGGACTTGCCCTGGGACGAGGCCTGCCTCCAGTTCCACGAGACTGCGCGCGCGGTACGCACCGCCAGCCTGGCGCAGGTGCGCCGGCCCATCTACAAGGATTCGGTGGGACGCTGGAAGAACTACGAAGAAGAATTAGCGCCGCTTAAGGTGGCGCTGAGTTCTCAGTCTGGAGGCGTATAGGGCAGCGTCTTGAGCCCAGTGCTCTGGGAAGGCGCCGCGCTGGTGGCCGCGGCCGGAGCCGGCGCACCCTTGCAGTTGAACAGGCCCCAGGTCTGCACGCCGTCTTTGACATCCGTGAGCGGCGCTACCGCATCCGCACCCACCGTGGCTGCCTGGTTGATGGCCATGGTGCGCAGGTCGTGTTCCACGTCATCCGGCATGCGCTGCAGCGAGCCCAGCTTGTAGGCCACCTTGAGTTCGTTGGCGGCGATCTTCTCGCAACGCACCAATGCGTCCTTGGTGTCCAGCGTCTGGACGTCGGACTGCAGCGCCTCGGGGCTCTGGGTCACCCAGGTACAACCGGCGATGAGCACCAGGCCGGCGATCGAGAACGATGCGATGACAGGCTTCACTTCTGGCCCTCCGGCGAAGGTGGCGGCAACGGCTGGCCGATGTTCAGCAACTCGATCTCGAAGGTCAAGGGACCGGCGGGACGGTTAGGCTTGCGCGGCGGATCCCCATAAGCCAAGTCTGAGGTGAGCCAAAGCTGGACCTTCTCTCCCACCGTCATCATGGGGATCATCTCCTGCCAGCCGGGGATGAGCTTGTCCAAAGGGAAGGTGGCGGGATCGCACTTGCCCTTGGTGCAGCTGCTCTCCAGGAAGGTGCCGTCGCCCTTCCATACCGTGTAGTTGGCGGTCACCGTGTCGCTGAGCTTCGGATGCACCGTGCCGGTGCCGGATTTCAGAACCTTATAGGCCAACCCGTCCGGCAGCACCGTGGCATCCTTCGGCTTCACCGGCATGATGGGGTTGCCGTTGGCATCGACGCTGGGCGCACTGCTGCACGCCGCGACCACCAGGCAGAGGAAGCTGAGACCGAGGATGCGCTTGTGCATGCGACTACTCCGGCAGAGGGGGACGAGCGATCACTTCTTTTTGGCGCCGGCCTTGGCGGCCGGAGCGACCTGCTTGCCCGCGGCGGGCTTGTGCTTGCGCGTGTTGCCGTAGCTGCCGCGCCAGATCTTGCCCTTGCGCGTCTTGCGATCACCTTGACCCATGGAAAGCTCCTGAATGTTTGACGGCCCGCCGGATGGCGAGCGCGGCCGACATTATAAGGCGAGGCGCTCTAAAGCAGGAACTGCAGGGAGTCTTCAGGGTTGAGCTCGCGGGTCTGGCCGTCCAGGAACAGCTTCGCGCTGTGCCCACCCAGCAGCGATAGACGGCCACCCTCCAGCTTCAGGGCGCTACCGTCGCGCAGGCCCAGCACCGGCACACCGGGGTTGATGAGCATGAATTCTCGTAAGCGGTCGTCGCGGGTCTCGCCCTGGTGTTCCGGCGGCAGGAGTTCGGTGTAATGCGGGTTGATCTGGAACGGGATCAGCCCCAGCGCCTCATAGGAGGAGGGCCAGATGATGGGCATGTCGTTGGTGGTGCGGATGGTGGGACAGGCCAGGTTACTGCCGGCGCTCCATCCCATGTAGGGCATGCCTGCCCGCACCTGTTCACGCAAAGGCTGCAGCAATCCCTGGGACTGGATGAGTTGCAGCAGGCGGAAGGTATTGCCACCGGATACCGCCACCGCCTCGGCCTCACGGACTGCTCCCACCGGATCCGCCGCGTCCTGCAAGCCCACCACTTCATAGCCGAGCCTATCCAAGGCATCGCTCACGCGTTCCATCATCTCCTGGTAGCTGCGAGCGACCGCAGCATAGGGGATGAACAGCACACGACGCACGTCCGGGCCCAAGAAGCCGAGGATGTGTTCCCGCGCATGTTCCAGGAAGCCACGGCCAGGCGTGCGGGAGCTGCTCATGAGCAGCAGGCGCGATCTCGAGTCCATCTCCGGGCTCCGCCCGCGACACCCTGACGCGGGGACGACATCGGTGTCAGGTCCTGACATCCGATGTCAGTTCCCGTCATGTTTTGCCATCCGGTCCGTGGAGGCCTATATACTCGGCGGGATACACCCTGGGGAGGGGATCCCATGAAACGCGTGATGTTACCGGTATTCGCCGCGTTGGCCCTGTTCTATTGGGGCGCTACCTATGCGGCACCTTCCATGCAGACAAGCAAGAGCGGTGCCAGTCCGGCCGCAGCGACGCCGGCATCGGCGGCTCCGGTCGCAAAACGGTTCGACGCGGATGACGCCACGCGCCAATGGTTGGACACTCTGTCGCCCGAGGCGCGCGCCAAGTCCGATGCCTATTTCGAGGGTGGGTATTGGCTGATCCTCTGGGACTTCGTCGTGAGCGTGATAGTGGCCTGGCTGTTGCTCGGCACCGGGCTCTCGCGGCGCCTGCGTGACTTCAACGAGCGCCTGCTGCGGGTGCGATTCCTGAACACAGCACTGTACGTGATTGAGTACACCGTCTTTACCAGCGTGGTGAGCCTGCCTTGGGCGCTCTATGAGGGCTACTTCCGCGAGCAGCAGTACGGCATGTCCAACCAGGACTTGGGCGCTTTCCTCGGCGATTGGGCCAAAGGACTCGTGGTCGGCCTGATCCTCGGCACCATAGCCCTCACTGTGATCTATGCAGTGATCCGCAAGACACCCCGTACATGGTGGATATGGGGATCGCTGGTCGGGGTGGTGTTCATCGTGTTCGGCGTGGCCATCGGGCCCACTTACCTCGAACCGGTGTTCAACAAGTTCTACCCGCTCAAGGAAAGCCCGCTGAAGGAGCAGATCCTCTCCATGGCACGGGCCAACGGCATCCCGGCCACCGACGTCTATGAGTTCGATGCTTCCAGGCAGACCAAGCGCATGAGCGCGCACGTGAGTGGCATCGGCGGCACCACCCAGATCAGTCTTAACGACAACCTGATCAACCGCGGTTCACCGGAGGAGGTGAAGGCGGTGCTGGGACATGAGATGGGCCACTACGTGCTGAACCACGTGTTTCACGGGATCGTGGAATTCAGCGTTCTCATCATCGTCGGCTTCGCATTCCTGAAATGGGCCTTCGAGTGGGTACGCATCCGTTGGGGAGCGAACTGGGGTATCCGGGACGTGGGTGACGTGGCGGGCCTGCCGCTACTGGCCGTGTTGTTCTCCACCTACATGTTCGTGCTGACGCCGGTGAACAATACTCTCACCCGCACGCAGGAGGCGGAGGCGGATATCTTCGGCCTCAACACCTCCCGGCAGCCCGATGGTTTCGCCCAAGCCGCCATCCATCTCTCCGAATACCGGAAGATGGAGCCCGGCAAGTGGGAAGAGATCTTCTTCTACGACCATCCGAGCGGCTATCACCGCATCCATCGCGCCATGGTGTGGAAGGCCGAGCATCTCGGCGATCCTGACATCCAGGCTTACGATGCGGCACATCCCAAGATCGAGATGCCCCCGGAACCCACAGGACATTGATAGCTTATCCGGGCGCCATTTGGCGCCCGGTTTATTTTGGGGTGGGACTCAGGGGCTGGCTAAGGGCGGCGGAGCACCATCACGGTACAGTGCCAAGTGTTCCTGCTCCAAATAGAGCTTGCCGGGATACACCAGCGGTTCCATGGCAGGGGTCAGCATCATCTGGGACCGTTGGAACTGGTCGGGCTCTCCCTGCAGCGACACCAGTTGCGCGCGCACCGTGGCCAGCA
>DATIVR010000103.1:0-9411 GCA_035465695.1 Gammaproteobacteria bacterium | reverse complement strand
GCGATTTTCGCGCATTTTTAACAGAGCGATTTCCACATCCGGTCTTTCAGGAGAGATCTAAGTGAACCTTCAAGAATTACTGCATATTGCTGCGGTCTCGGGCGGCATCCTGTACGTCATCGTCTTCATCCTGTTGGTGGGTCTCACCATCATCATCGACCGCACCTGGTATCTCGCCAAGGTCGTGCGCCAGGGCGAGCTCATCGCCGGCACCGTGCTCGAGATGGAAGATGTGGACCGTGACGCGCTCATGGACCTCGCGGTGCGCACCGCCAAGTATCCGCAGGGCGCGATCCTGGAAGTGGCGCTCAAGTATCCGGACGTGAAGGATCCCATCCGTCTCGCCGAGCTCATCGAGGAGACCATCCTCCTGCAGGCGCCGCGCATCGACCGCGCGCTGTGGGCCCTCGACACCATCGTGACCCTCGGACCGCTGCTGGGCCTGTTGGGCACCATCGTCGGCATCTTCGAGGCCTTCAAGGTGCTCGGCGCCGCTGACACCGCCCCCACCAAGGTGACCGGCGGCGTGGCAGAAGCGTTGATTGCCACCGCGGCCGGCCTGTTCGTGGCCATCTTGGGCCTGGTGTTCTTCAACGGCCTGAACAACCGCGTGCGTCTGATCATGCATCAGATGGAAGCCATCAAGGTGATGCTGGTCAACCGTCTCACCTGATAGTGACTGCGGCACGGCGCTCCGTATCCCGGAGCGCCGTCACCCTCCATACCTTAGCTTGCCGTCATCCTGTGACGGCAGAGGCAGGAAAAAGTGGCTAACAAGTTTTTCGTAGAGAAGAAGGGTCGCATCGAGATCATCCCGATTATCGACATCATGTTCTTCTTGCTGGTGTTCTTCGTGATGATCACGCTGCGCATGATCCCGGCAACGGGCATCGCCTCGAAGCTGCCCCGCAGCTCCACGGCCGTGCAGATCGAGCGTCCCAAGATCATCATCAGCCTGCTGGCTGACGGCGAGATCGTGGTGGACGACCAGAAGATGACCGCCGACCAGCTCACCACCTATCTGTTGGGTCAGGACCCCGCGCACGCCAACGTGACCATCGCTGGCGCCAAGGAGACCACCCTGCAGTACCTGGTGATCGTGATGGACGCCATCCGTACCGCCGGCGTGACCGAGATCGGTATCGCCGCGAAGAACACGGATTGAGGTAGCCAGAACGTGGCCGACCAAAAGTACGTCTTTTCCGAAAGCCTCTTCTCACTCAAGACGCTGCGCTCGCTGGGCGCCGCGGCTATCGTGGAAGTGCTCATCGCGGCAGGCCTCGCGGGCCTGCTGATCTGGAAGTCGCTGCATCCCGAACCGCCGCCGCCGCCCATCAAGACGGCGTCGATCGAGATCCCGCCGAATCCGCCGCCGCCGCCCCCGCCGCCGCCGCGGAACGTGCCGACTCCGCAGCCGCCGCAGCCGCAGCCGCTGTCCGAGGTGCCGCCGATCCCGACGCCGATCCCGACGCCGAACGCGGTCCCGGTGCAGCCGCCGCAGCCGCCGCCGATCCCGAACACCAGTAAGCCGGCGCCTGAGAACATCCTGGCCGAGTTCGATGCCAGCATGCTGGCGGCCATCAACGCGGCCAAGGTGTATCCGAAGGAAGCGATCATGGCCGGTGAATCCGGCGCGGTCACGGTGTCTTTCGACTACATCAACGGCGTGGTGAGCAACATCCACGTGGACAAGTCGAGCGGCTCCCGCTCACTGGACAGGTCCGCCATCCAGGCGGTGCAGAAGGCGGCCATGCCGCCCAAGCCCGCCGAGATCGCTGGCCAAAACCGCTTCTCGCTGGTGATCAACTTCACCCTGGGCGGCTAAGAGCCCGAAGTAGAGACGAAAAGAAGCCCGCCGGGTCACCTGGCGGGCTTTTTCTTTGTACGGATTCCTTTGAGCCTAGCACGGGCCGGGCCGTTCCAACCGTCAAGATAGGTCAGGAGAGTGACCTATACTTTGTCTGTGACTCGTTTCGGCGTTCCTTGAATCACTACAGGGGAGGCTCGTCGTGACACAGAAACCCGTCTTCATCGAAGCTATCTTCACTCTCCGCAACCTGCGTTCCATGGGCGCCGCCGCCCTGGTCGAGATGCTGCTGGCGGCCGGCGTCGCGGGCATCCTCATCTGGCATCAGTTGCAGCCTGTAGAACAGCCGCAGACGCCCCCGGGTCGGATCATCGAGGAGCCGCTTCCGCAGACCCCGCCGCTGCAGCGCAGCATGCCCACCACGCAACCGCCGGATCGCCGGCCGTGGGCCGAAGTGCCGCCGATTCCCACCGATGTCCCCAGTCCGGATGTCCAGCCTCTGCAGCCGCCGCAGTTACCCATGACTGCGGGGCAGACGCAGCCGCCGCAGGCGGTCATGGACCGGTTCGCCGCAAGCATGCTGCAGGCGATCAACCGGCAGAAGCTATATCCCAAGGCCGAGATGTTGCAGGGCCATGCCGGGGAGGCGGTGGTGTCGTTCGACTACGTGGACGGCGTGGTGAGCAACCTCCGTGTGGACAAGTCAACCGGTTTCGGAGTCCTGGACCAGGCGGCCATCGAGGCCGTGAAGAAGGCGGTGCTGCCGGCGAAGCCAGCGGAGCTTTCCGGTCTCACGCATTTCGTCTTCGAACTGACGTTCGATCTGGGCCGATAGCTCGCTGAAGACATGTAATCGAGCCACCAGCCGCAGGGCTGGTGGCTTCTTTCTTGTCAGAAGGCAGACGCCCGATACCTGATTCCGCGGCAGGCACGTTCCTGATTCGGCGCATGGCGTCGCGGCGTATATTTCACGCATCGGTTTGATGCACGTAATCGTACGGCGAAGGAATGCTCATGCGCAGTTTGATCGTGTCTCTATTGATGTTATCGGGCCTGACGCTCGTGTATGAGGCGGCGGCGCAGACGGCACCCGGCATGAAGCTCACCAGCACCACTTTCAAGGACGGCGACACCGTCCCCCTGTCCGTGGTGTATGACAAGATGGGCTGCAAGGGCAAGAACACGTCTCCGGAACTGTCCTGGTCAGGCGCGCCCGCCGGCACCAAGAGCTTCGCGGTCACCCTCTATGATCCGGACGCCAACACCGGCAGTGGCTTCTGGCACTGGGTGATGTTCGATATCCCGGCGAACGTCACGCACCTGGCGGAAGGCGCCGGCGACAAGGGGTCCAAAGGCCTGCCCAAGGGTGCCAAGATGGGCCGCAACGATTTCGGAGATTCCCATTTCGACGGACCGTGTCCGCCGCCCACCGATGCTCCGCACGCTTATCAGTACACGGTCTACGCCCTCAAGGTGGACAAGCTGCCGGTGGATGAGAATGCTTCCGGCGCCATGGTGGGCAACTACATACAGAAGAACGTGCTCGGCAAGGCCACCATCGTCGGCAAGTCGGACGGCAAGAAAGACCACGGCCAATGACCGCAACATCGGCATCGAGTCGAAAAAAAGCCCGCCTCATGGCGGGCTTTTCGTGTGGATTGCGGGCGATCAATACTCGTCGGTCTCGCCGATCTTCATCACCTTGAGTTTGGTCTTGAGGTGCCTCGCCTTGAGCGCCGCCTGGAACTGCTCGGGCGTGCCGGTGAGCACCGGGAAGGTGCCGAAGTGCATGGGCACCACCACGTCCGGATGCACCATGGACACCGCCAGCGCCGCGTCCTTGGGGCCCATGGTGAAATGATCGCCGATGCACGCCAGCATCACGTTCACGTGGTCCGCGTCGCCGATCATCTTCATGTCACCGAAAGCCGCGGTATCGCCGGTGTGGTAGAAGGTCGGACCGTCCTTCACGCGGATCACGAAACCGCCGGCCTCGGCCGCGTACACGTCCGCCGGCTTGCCCTGCGGCGCGGGCGGGGAGAGGGTGGCGCCGTGCACCGCCGGTTCGAAGGTGATGCTCACCTCGCCGTCCAGCAGCGTCACCGTGCCACCCGTGTTGCCCTGGGTGTCGAAGCCGGCTTGCGCGGCCGGGAACCCCAGGTAGGCCACCATGGCGCCTCCCAGGTCGAAGTTGCTCACCAGCTTCGCGCCGGTGCGCTTGGCGATGTCCACTGCGTCGCCGATGTGGTCGAAGTGCCCATGGGTCACCAGGATCAGGTCCACCTTGGTCAGGGCGGCCAGGTCATCCTTGCCCTTCGGGTTGGAGGGATTGGTGATCCAGGGATCCACCAGCAGCACGTGGCCCTGGGGCGTCACGATCTTGAAAGCCGAATGCCCATACCACGTCAGTTGGGTCTTGCCGGCGGCGAGGGCGCTGCCGGTGAAGGCCAGCATGGCGAGGGCGAAGAGGGGTACCAGGAACCTGCGAAGCATGGTGTTCTCCTTGTTGGGCACGTCTGGCGGGACCCAAGTCTAAGCCAAAAAATTCCCGCGTTGACACACCTCGTAGGTCCATGTATTTCTAGGCGCTCAGGCTATGGAGTCAGCCTTGAACCGCCTTGGTATCACCGAGGCTGATGACTCCTACTGGATATCTCATTCAGCAGGAGTCTTGTCATGTGGAACTATGTCGCTGTTGCCCTCGGGGGCGCCTTCGGCTGCTGTGCCCGGCTGGGCATGAATCAGTTGGTGCATGAGCGTCTCGGCCAGGCATTCCCTTTCGCTACACTCATCATCAACGTGCTGGGTTGCCTGGCCATGGGTTTCCTGTTCTTCTTCACCCTGGAGCAGGTGAGCATCAGCCCGACGCTGCGGCTCGGCATCATCACCGGCGTGCTGGGGGGCTTCACCACGTTCTCCGCGTTCGGCATCGAGACCTACCTGCTGGCCAACGACGGCAAGCTGCCCCAGGCGGTGCTGTACGTGACGCTGTCGGTGGTCATGGGGCTCGCCGCCGTGTTTATTGGAGCCTATGCCGCCCGCAGCCTTGCCTGAACGCTAGTCCGGAGAAGCCGCCAGTGACCACTACCGCCAGACAGAAAGCCCTGCGTTTCGTGGTGAGCCTGGGGCTGGTGAGCCTGTTCGCGGACTTCACCTATGAAGGCGGCCGCAGCATCGTCGGCCCGTTCCTGGCCTCCCTCGGCGCCAGTGCGGTGTTCGCCGGCGCGGTGGCAGGCATCGGCGAGTTCCTGGGCTATGCCGTCCGGCTCTTCTCCGGCCGCCTGGTGGACCGCACCCACAAGGATTGGCTGATCCTCACCGTGGGTTACGTGGTGAACCTGGTTTCGGTGCCGCTCCTGGCGCTGGCGCCCACCTCGGTCGTCGCCGGCGCGTTGGTGTTCGGCGAGCGCTTCGGCAAGGGCATCCGCGCGCCCGCGCGCAACGCCTTGCTCTCGAAGGCAGGCAAGGAGCTGGGCCACGGCAAGGCCTTCGGCCTGCACCAGCTGCTGGATCAGATCGGCGCGGTGGTGGGTCCGCTGGTGGTCTCCGCCGCCGTGGTCTATTCCGGCTATCGCCTCGGCTTCGGTGTGCTGGTGATACCGGCGGCCTTGGCTCTCATCTTCCTCTGGCGTGCCCGCGGCATCGGCAATGCCGAAGCCAAGGCCGCGACCGATGCGGACCACAGGAAGTTCGACAAGCGCTACTACCTCTATCTCGCTTTCTCTGTGGTCACGGTGCTGGGCTTCGCCCACAACATCCTCTACAGCTACCACCTGGAATACACCCACCGCCTGTCGGCGGCCGCCATCCCCTTGTTGTTCGCCTTCACCATGGGCGTGGATGCGGTGGCGGCCTTCGCCTGCGGCTGGCTCTACGACAAGTACGGCCTCAAGGTCCTGATGCTCCTGCCGCTCTTCACGGTACCGGCCACGCCGCTCTTGTTCCTGGCGCCCAGTCCGGGATTGATCTGGCTGGGTGGCGGCCTGTGGGGCGCGGCCATGGGTCTGCAGGACGCCACCATGCGCTCCGGCGTCGCCACCCTCACGCCGGAGAGCGTGCGCGGCACCGCCTACGGCGTGTTCGACACCGTGTTCGGCATCTCCTGGCTGATCGGCAGCGTGCTGCTGGGTTGGCTCTATGGCCTGAGCCCGTTGGCGCTGGTCATCGCCGCGGTGGTGTTCCAGATCGCCGCCTTGCCGTTGCTTTGGCTGACGCTGCGCACCGGAAAGACCGCCTGACCATCGCGGCTCACTGGATCTTGAGCCGCGCGAACATCATGTAGGAATGCGGATTGCCGTAAGCGGTATCCACCGCGGCCGGCAGGTCATAGAGGCTCACCAGACCGCCCAGGCCGAACTTCAGGTGCGCCGCCACCGGCCAGTCATGGATATAGCCGACACTGAGTTTCGTCACGCCGGACACCTGATCGGCCAGAGGCGAGATGCCGGTGAACAACTCGTCTTCCTGTACCCGCTCCAACCTGGCGAACATGGTGTTCCCGGACCTCAACATCACCGTGCTCTCCAATAGATAGGCGTTGAGGATGTACCCGGGCCGGTCGTCGTCCCGACCCCAGGCGAGGGTGGTCGCCCAGTTGCCATCGTCCAGGCTCCGGTCATAGATGGCCGAGGCGGTGGTGCGATGCTGACTCACGTTTGGCTGCAGTTCCTCGGGGCTGTGGATATAGCCCTGGCTGAGCTGCAACGACCAGTTGTCATCGGGATTCCAGCTGAGTCGCGCCGAGGCCGAGTCCAGGCGTCCGGTCTCGATGTTGTAGCGGAACTGATCCGGTTCCCGGCCGTGGAAGGCCGATACCTCGAACTTGATCTGCCGGTACACGTACCCGGCCGTCACTACGCCGTCAGCGACATGGGTCGAATCCAGCCAGTGATGCGAGATGGGTGCTTCCGGATCGTCCATCCCCGAGTCCCGGTGCATGAACGCCGGTGGTCCCAAGGCCGGCTCGCCGGGCAAGCCGCCGTAGAAATACAGCGACTTCGAATCATCGAAGGCGTGGCTCCAGGAAGCCGACAACTCCATGAAGAGGTCATGCGGATGTTGCCGGTCTATGAGCGGCATGCGGCCATCCGCCGTCTCGCCGGTCTGCAACAGCAACGGGTAACCGGTCTTTCCCATCAGCGGATCCAGGGACAGCATGGCGCGCAGCCCCAGGGTGTCCTGGTCCCAGGTCTGGTCCGCCATGAACATGAACATGCTGTTGGAGAAGTTCTCCGTGGCGCCGCGCGGTCCGCCCTGATGGTCGTACACCTGGTTCAGGTAGCCGTGCGTCATGGTCATCCAACCGCCGTCCATGGACATGATGCCCTCCATGGGCGTCGCGTCCGGCTGCCAACTGGTGCCGGACGCCTCGCGGGTCATGGGGTAGCCGCCCATCGCCCCCTCCATGGACATGCCGGGATCGGCGCAGACCGTTCCCGCAGCCAGGAACAACGAGGCAGCCAGGAGGACGCGCATATGAGTTTCGTGCTTGCTGGAGATCATGCAGTCGTGACCCAGGTCAATGTGATGCCGCGCGCCGGCGCGCAGGCTGAGGGTGGGAAGCGCGGAGGGCGGCTGCTGGTGCCGGCACGTCCACCAGTGCGGCGATGATCGGACAGTGGTGCTTGCCGCGCGTGGCGGCACAACGTTCGATGAGGTGGTCCAGGGTCCGCTCCATGCGGCGCAGGTCCGCGAGCTTGACCCGTATCTGACTCAGGCGTTCCGTCGCGATGGAGCGGATGGCGGCGCGGTCCGCGCCATCCTGCAAGGCCAGGAGGCCTGAGATCTCGCGCAGGGAGAACCCCAGATCCTGCGCGCGCTTGATGAAGCGGATCCGCGCGGCCGTCTCCGGGGGATAGATCCGGAACGCGCCACCCTGGGTGGAAGGCACGGGCAGGAGATTCAAGCGCTGGTAATAGCGCACCGTCTCCAGGTTCACATCGGCGGCGCGCGCCAGGCGGCCGATGGTGAGCGGGGCTTCAGCCATGATGTCCTCGCAGTCTTGACTCTGGGGTTAGGTACAGGGTCTAGCATAGGCCCGCAGCATGATTACGGCAAGCATCGGAGTTCCATATGAATCACACATCCGGCGCACAACCAGACAGTCCGCACAGACCCGCGCAGGCCCACGGCGCCTGCTGTGCGCACGCGCAGCATCACGCCGCCGCGAAGCCCGCGCCGGCTCACGCTGCGGCCACTTACACCTGTCCGATGCATCCGCAGATCGTGCGTGCCGGTCCCGGCAGCTGCCCCATCTGCGGCATGGCGCTGGAACCCAAGGTGGTCAGCGCCACTGCAGAGCCCGACGCAGAGCTCATGAGCATGATCCGGCGCTTCAGGGTCGGTGTGGCCCTGACCGCGCCGCTCGTGGTGCTTGCCATGGGTCATATGGTGGTACCGGGCCTCGACTTCCATCGCTGGGTCGGCCAAACGCTACTCAACTGGATAGAAGTCGCCCTGGCCACACCGGTGGTGCTGTGGGGAGGCTGGCCGTTCTTCGAGCGCGGCTGGGCCTCGCTGCGTTCCAGGAACCTCAATATGTTCACCTTGATCGCGCTGGGGACGGCGGCGGCCTATCTCTTCAGCCTCTATGCCGTGCTCCTGCCGCAGACGCTGCCCGCCGCGTTCCGCGAGGAGGGCGGCACGGTGCCGCTCTACTTCGAAGCCGCGGCTGTGATCGTGACGCTGGTGCTGCTGGGTCAGGTGCTGGAGCTCCGGGCGCGCCGGCGCACTTCGGACTCGCTGCGTGCATTGCTGAACTTGGTGCCGCCGGTCGCGCGCCGCCTCGGTGCGGACGGTAAAGAAGAAGAGGTTCCGCTCGATGCCGTGATGGTCGGCGACCGGCTGCGGGTGCGGCCCGGCGACAAGTTGCCGGTGGACGGCGTCATGCTCGAAGGCCAGTCCAGCGTGGACGAGTCCATGGTCACGGGCGAATCCATGCCCGTGCACAAAGGTCCCGGTGATCGCGTCACCGGCGGCACCCTCAACCAGAGCGGCGGTTTCATCATGCGCGCGGAGCGGGTGGGCGCCGATACCCTGCTCGCGCATATCGTGCAGATGGTCGGCGAAGCCCAGCGCAGCCGCGCGCCGATCCAGGCCCTGGCGGACAAGGTGGCAGGTTGGTTCGTGCCCGCCGTGATCGCGGTGGCGGTCGCCGCCGCGGTCGCCTGGGGCATCTTCGGGCCTGCTCCCGCGTGGAACCACGCCCTGGTGGCCGCCGTGTCAGTGCTCATCATCGCCTGTCCCTGCGCCCTGGGTCTCGCGACGCCGGTCTCCATCATGGTGGGCGTCGGTCGCGGCGCCACCGCAGGCGTGCTCATCAAGGATGCGCAGGCCCTGGAGCTGATGGAGAAGGTGGATACCTTGGTGGTGGACAAGACCGGCACCCTCACCGAAGGCAAGCCCAAGCTGGTGTCGGTCGTCCCCATGGCGGGATTCGAGGAGCAGGAGGTGTTGCGGCTCGGCGCCAGCGTGTAGCGCGCCAGCGAGCATCCGCTGGCGGCGGCGATCGTCAACGGCGCACAGGAAAAAGGCCTGACCCTGGCACCCGCCGGCGACTTTCGTTCTTTCACCGGCAAGGGCGTGGCGGGAAGCGTCGACGGGCG
>DATIVR010000102.1:0-10068 GCA_035465695.1 Gammaproteobacteria bacterium | reverse complement strand
GCCCGGGGAATCCGCATTACCGATCCTCCCGGTCTCCCGGTAGTCGGCCGGGTAGCGGCGGGCAGTCCTCTTCTCGCTGAACAGCACCTGGAAGGGCGGGTCCGCGTGGATCCGCGCATGTTCAAACCCAAGCCCGACTATTTGCTGCGCGTACGTGGCATGAGCATGCGCGACGCCGGCATCCTGGATGGCGACCTGGTGGCGGTGAATCGCAATCCCGAGGTCCGCAACGGCCAGATCGTGGTCGCGCGCCTCGGAGACGAGGTCACCGTGAAGCGTTACCGCTTGCAGGGAGCGGAGGTGCACCTGCTGCCCGAGAACCCCGCGTTCCAGCCCATCGTGGTGGACGTCCACAGCCGTGAGTTCATCATCGAAGGGGTCGTGGTGGGGGTATTGCGGGACGTCACGGTCCAATAGGGACCTAACAGAGGGACATCAAGGCGACGTTTCCTGTTTGGAGTATAATTTCGCGCCCCTAGAGCCTGGGGCAGACGTGACCCCTTGATTCTATTGAGCTAATTCCAAACTTTCACCGGTAACCGGCTGGCGCTCGCATGAGGCCGGCCGGTCGTGCTTTGGGGCACGCATAAGCAAGAACGACTCCTAATGCATAGTCATCACACCAGTCGTCGCGGTGTCGCAGTGGACGGTCCCATGGACCGCAAGCGTCTCTACGCCTTGAGCCTGGGTGCGCTCGGCGTGGTGTTCGGCGACATCGGTACCAGCCCGCTGTATGCCCTGAGCAGTTCCTTCTCCGCCAACAACGGTCTCGTCCCCACCCATGACGCAGTGCTCGGCGTGCTCTCGCTGGTGCTGTGGACGCTCATCATCATCGTCTGCTTCAAATACCAGGTGTTCGTGCTGCGCGCCGACAACAAGGGCGAGGGCGGCATCCTCGCGCTCCTGGCACTGCTGGATCCCTGGCGCGGGGGACGCAGCCGCCGCGCCCAGATCCTCATCGCCCTCGGCATATTCGGTGCGGCACTGCTGTACGGCGACGGCATGCTCACCCCGGCCATCTCGGTACTCTCCGCAGTGGAAGGCCTGCAGCTTGGCGCCAATCCTATATCGCGCCATACCATCATCGTCATAACCGTGGCGGTGCTGGTGGCGCTGTTCGCCTTCCAGCGCGGCGGCACAGGCCGCGTGGGCATGGTATTCGGCCCGATCATGACGCTGTGGTTCGCTGTCATCGCGCTCTTGGGGCTGCGTGGCATCGTCATGTATCCGGGTGTCCTGGCCGCGGTCGATCCCGGCTACGCCCTGGAATTCATCGTGCACCACGGGTTCGCGGACATCGTGGTGCTGGGCGCGGTGTTCCTGTGCGTGACCGGCGCCGAGGCCTTGTACGCGGACATCGGTCATTTCGGCCGCGCTCCGATCCGGCTCGCCTGGTTCGCGTACGTGATGCCGGCGCTGGTGCTGAATTACTTCGGTCAGGGCGCCATGCTCCTGGCCCATCCCGAGCAGCCGGCCGGGCAGCTGTTCTACAGCCTGTCGCCGCCAGGCTGGACCCTGTATGCGCTCATCGCGCTGGCTACGGTCGCCACCGTCATCGCCTCCCAAGCCATCATCTCCGGCGCGTTCTCGCTCATGGGTCAGGCGATCCAGTTCGGCCAGAGCCCGCGGCTCACCATCATCCGGACCTCGGTGGACGAGAAAGGGCAGATCTACATCCCCGCCATGAACTGGATCCTGATGGTCGGCACCATCGGCATCGTGCTGGGCTTCAAGACGTCCGACAACCTGGCGGCGGCCTACGGCGTGGCGGTGAGCTCCACCATGGTCATCACCACCATCCTCATGTTCTTCCTAGAACGTGACCGCTGGCACTGGAACGTGTGGCTGGTGGGGACGCTCACCGCCGGCTTCCTGGTGGTGGACATGATGTATTTCAGCGCCAACGTCTTCAAGATCGCCGACGGCGGCTGGTTCCCATTGCTGGTGGGGCTCATCGGCTTCATCATCATGTCCACCTGGAGCACGGGCCGGGCCAACCTCATCGACCGGCTGCGTGCCGCCACCGAACCTCTGGATGAGTTCCTGGCGCACATCCGCCAACTCAAGCCGTTGCGGGTACGCGGCACCGCCATCTTCATGACCGCCCCGAACCTGGGCACGCCGCCGATGCTGCAGCATCATCTGGAACATAACCAGGTGCTGCACGAGCAGATCGTGCTGCTCACCGTGCACACGGACGACGTGCCGTTCGTGCATCCCATCCAGCGCCTGGAGGTGGAGAAGCTGGATCTCGGCTTCTATCGGGTCAACGTGCATTACGGCTTCATGCAGATCCCCAACGTCCCGCAATGTTTCCGCCGGGCCAAGGACTTCGGCCTCACCATCGACCCGGAGACCGTCACCTATTATCTCGGCCGCGAGACCCTCGTCTCCACCAAGCACTGGCCGTCCATGATGGGCTGGCGCGAGAAGCTGTTCGCCTTCATGTCCCGCAATGCGATCCGCGCCACGGACTTCTACCAGATACCGCCGGACCGCACCGTGGAACTGGGCCTGCGCCTGAGGCTCGGTGAGCTGCGCGGGCGTGGCCGCCACGGTCAGGATCGTCACTGATGCTCGCCAAGCTCCTGGCCGCGCTGGCCGCGTTCGTCATCGGCACCCTGAGCGCCCTCGGCTATCTCGGCGTGGTGCTGCTCATGGCAGTCGAGAGCGCCTGCGTGCCGCTGCCGTCGGAACTGATCATGCCCTTCGCCGGCTACCTGGTCTTCCAGGGCAAGCTCACGCTCTGGGGCGTCACGCTGGCCGGTGCGACAGGCTGCGTGGTGGGCTCGCTGGTGGCGTATTACGTGGGTCTCTGGGGTGGCCGCCCCCTGGTGTTGAAGTACGGCCGCTACGTGCTGATCGCACCCCATGACGTGGAAATGGCGGACCGCTGGTTCACGCGCCATGGCGACATCACCATCTTCATCGGCCGCCTGCTGCCGGTGGTGCGTACCTTCATCGCTTTTCCCGCGGGTGTCGCCCGCATGCCGCTCCTCAAGTTCGTCGCCTACACCTTCGTGGGTTCCCTGATCTGGTGCTACGCCCTGGCCTGGATCGGCCTGGGCCTGGGCGAACATTGGGACACTTTGGGGACCTATTTCCACCGTTTCGACGCGGTGATCGTGGTCCTCATCCTGCTGGCCGCCGCCTGGTGGATCTGGCGGCATCTGCGCCTCCTGGGCCGATCCCCCCATTGACAGAATAGGCATGGATATCCGATAGTTACGCCATAGCGCCGATTTGAGACTCAGCTTGCGGGCGCTCTATAAATGCAGCTAAAGCGGGATGTCCTATCGGAACCTGCTCTAGCTCCCGTCCCAAGACGGCCCAAGCTGAGCAGGTTTTTTCGTTTGGGCATCCGGAGTCGCTGGATAGATGAACTCGCTCACCACCCCCTGGGACCGTCGCGCCTTCCCGGCGATACCGGGAGTGTCGTTCGAGTTCTTCCCGCCGGGCACGCCGGAGATGGAGCAGAAGCTCTGGCAGGCCCTGGAGCGTCTCGCGCCCCTGAACCCGCGCTTCGTATCCGTCACCTATGGCGCCGGAGGCACCACCCGCCAGCGTACCCATGACACCGTGGTGGCGATCCAGCGGCGTCTGGGCCTGCGTCCCGCCGCCCACCTCACCTGTGTCGGCGCCAGCCGCGCCGAGATCAGCGCCATCGCCGAGCGTTACTGGCAGGCGGGCATCCGTCACATCGTGGCCTTGCGCGGCGACGCGCCGGACGGCGAGAGTCACTTCGTGCCACACCCCGATGGCTATGCCCACGCTGCCGATCTGGTCGCGGGCCTGAAGCGGGTGGCGGACTTCGAGATCAGCGTGGCGGCGCATCCGGAAGTGCATCCGGAAGCGGCGTCGCCGCAGGCGGACCTGGACAACCTCAAGCGCAAGATGGAAGCGGGCGCCACCCGTGCCATCACCCAATATTTCTTCGACATCGAGGTGTTCCTGCGCTTCCGCGACCGTCTGGCAGCCAACCGTATCGACTTGCCGGTCATCCCCGGCATCCTGCCGGTCACCAACTTCGCCCAGGTGAAGAAGTTCAGCGCACGGTGTGGCGCCAGTGTGCCACCCTGGTTGGCGGACTTCTTCGATGGCGTGGACGACGACCCGGAGACCCGCAAGCTGGTGGCCGCGCACGTGGCCGGCGAACAATGCCGCATGCTGCAGGAAGAGGGCGTGCGGGAGTTCCACTTCTACACGCTGAACCGTCCCGAGCTGGCGCGCGCCATATGCCGCCTGCTGGGCATCCGGCCGCCGCCGGCCGCCACCCGCGAGCGCGCCCTTGGGACCTGACCGCATGGACTGTCGAACCGAACTCGAACGGCTGTTGGCCGAGCGCATCCTGGTGCTGGACGGTGCCATGGGCACCATGATCCAAGAGCGCAAGCTCACGGAGGCGGACTTCCGTGGTGAGCGCTTCAAGCTCCATCCCAAGGACCTCAAGGGGAACAACGACCTTCTGACTCTCACGCGCCCCGACGTGATCCGTGACATCCATCGCGCTTATCTCGAAGCCGGCGCGGACATCATCGAGACCAACACCTTCAACTCCACGTCCATCTCCCAAGCGGATTACGGCATGGAGGCCCTGGCTTACGAATTGAACCGGGAAGGTGCGCGCATCGCCAAGCTCGAGACCGCTTCGGCCCAGGCGGCCGACGGGCGGCACCGCTTCGTGGCCGGCATCCTCGGCCCCACCAACCGCACCGCGTCCATCTCGCCCAAGGTGGAGGACCCGGGTTTCCGCAACGTGAGTTTCGACGACCTGCATGCCGCCTACGCGGAGGCAGTGCGAGGCCTGCTGGACGGCGGCGCCGACCTGCTGATGGTGGAGACCATCTTCGACACCCTGAACTGCAAGGCGGCGTTGTTCGCCATCGAAGAGCATTTCGAGCGCGCCGGCCGGCGCGTGCCGGTGATGATCTCGGTCACCATCACCGATCTCTCCGGCCGCACCCTCTCGGGCCAGACCGTGGAGGCCTTCTGGAACTCGGTGCGCCACGTGAAGCCTTTCAGCATCGGTCTCAACTGCGCCCTGGGAGCCGAGCAACTCAGACCCTATGTGGAAGAGCTGTCGCGTCTCGCCGACTGCTACGTCACCTGCCACCCCAATGCCGGCCTGCCCAACGCCTTCGGCGGCTACGACGAGACGCCCGCCCACATGGCCGGCCACATCGGTGGCTGGGCCGAGGAAGGCAGCATCGACATCGTGGGCGGCTGCTGCGGCACCACGCCGGAACACATCCGCGCAATCCGTGCCGCGGTGGACGGTCGTGCCCCGCGCAAGCCGGTGACACCCGCGCCCGGGTGCCGGCTGTCGGGCCTGGAGGCCTGCAACATCCTCAAGGACAGCCTGTTCGTGAACGTGGGTGAACGCACCAACGTCACCGGCTCCGCCAAGTTCAAGAAGCTGGTGCTGGCTGGGGACTACCCTGCCGCCCTGGAAGTGGCGCGCGAGCAAGTGCAGAACGGCGCCCAGGTGGTGGACATCAATATGGACGAGGGCCTCCTGGACGGCAAGGCCGCCATGGTGCGTTTCCTCTCGCTGCTGGCCGCGGAGCCCGACATCGCGCGGGTGCCCATCATGCTCGACTCGTCCCGTTGGGAGATCATCGAGGCGGGCCTGAAGTGCGTGCAGGGCAAATGCGTCGTCAACTCCATCAGCCTGAAGGAGGGCGAAGAGAGCTTCCTGCATCAGGCAGGCCTGGCACGTCGTTACGGTGCCGCCGTGGTGGTGATGGCCTTCGACGAGCAGGGCCAGGCGGACACCCTGGAGAAGCGCGTGGCCGTATGCGAGCGCGCGTACCGGCTGCTCACGGAGAAGCTCGGTTTCCCCGCGGAAGACATCATCTTCGATCCCAACATCTTCGCCATCGGCACCGGCATCGAGGTCCATGCCCGTTATGCCATCGACTACATCGCCGCGGTGACCGAGATCAAACGCCGCCTGCCGGGCGTGCGGGTGAGCGGCGGCGTCAGCAACGTGTCCTTCGCCTTCCGGGGCAACGACAAGGTGCGCGAGGCCATGCATGCCGCCTTCCTGTATCACGCCATCCAGGCCGGCATGGACATGGGCATCGTCAACGCGGGCCAGTTGGCGGTATATGAAGAGATACCGAAAGACCTGCTGGAACACGTGGAAGACGTGCTGTTCGACCGCCGGCCCGATGCCACCGAGCGACTCATGAGTTTCGCCGCCACCCTGGACAGGGGTGGCACCAAGCAGGTCCAGGACCTGGCCTGGCGGCAATGGCCCGTGGAGGAACGCCTGAAACATGCCTTGGTGCAGGGCATCGCGGATTACATCGACGAGGACACCGAGGAGGCGCGCCTCAAGGCGGTAAAACCCCTCGACGTCATCGAAGGCCCACTGATGGCCGGCATGGACGTGGTGGGGGAGCTGTTCGGCTCCGGCCGCATGTTCCTGCCGCAGGTGGTGAAGTCCGCGCGGGTCATGAAGAAGGCGGTGGCCTGGCTCACGCCCCACATCGAGGCCGGCAAGCAGGAAGGCGTGCGTGCCAAGGGCCGCATCCTGATGGCCACCGTGAAGGGCGACGTGCACGACATCGGCAAGAACATCGTCGGCATCGTGCTGCAGTGCAACAACTATGAGGTGCTGGACCTGGGCGTGATGGTCCCGGCACAGAAGATCCTGGAGACCGCCAAGGAGCGGAAGGTGGACCTGATCGGGCTCTCCGGCCTCATCACCCCGTCCCTGGATGAGATGGTGCAGGTGGCGCGGGAGATGCAGCGCGACAACTTCCAGATTCCGCTCATGATCGGGGGAGCCACTACGTCCCGCACCCACACGGCCGTGCGCATCGCGCCGCAGTACAAGGGCGCGGTCACCCACGTGAAGGATGCCTCGCGGGCGGTGAGCGTGGCCGCGGGACTCCTGGGCGATGGCAGCGCTGCAGTCATCAAGGCCATCCAGGATGAGTACGCCCAGGTGCGGGCCGAGTATGCGAGTCGCGACGATGGCCAGCGGCTCTTGAGCCTAGCGGAGGCCAGGGCCAACGCCATCCACCTAGACTGGCAGGGTTATCTGCCGCCCAAGCCTCGCGACCTGGGCGTGGCTACGTTGATCGATTTTCCGCTTGAGCGACTGCGGTCCTATATAGATTGGACGCCGTTCTTCCATGCCTGGCAGTTGAAGGGCAGCTATCCCAAGATCCTGGATGACCCGGACAAGGGCGAGACGGCCCGCAAGCTCTTCGCCGATGCCCAGGCCATGCTGGACCGGCTCATCCAGGAACGTTGGCTCAGAGCCAATGCGGTATACGGGTTGTTCGCCGCGAATGCGGAAGGGGATGACTTGGCGGTATACGCCGGCGCTGGCCGGGGTGAGCGTGCCGCAACTTTCCATTTCCTGCGCCAGCAGGCGCAGAAGCCCGCCGGCCGGCCGAACCGCTGTCTGGCTGACTTCGTGGCGCCCGCGGCGAGCGGCCGCGAGGACTATCTGGGCGGGTTCGCGGTCACTGCCGGACTCGGCATCGAAGCGCATATCAAACGCTTCGAGGCCGACCACGACGACTACAGCGCCATCCTGCTCAAGGCCCTGGCAGACCGTCTGGCGGAGGCTTTCGCCGAATACCTGCACCTCCGGGTGCGGCGGGAATACTGGGGCTATGCGTCTGGCGAGGGCCTGGACAACGACGCGTTGATCCGGGAGGAATACAAAGGTATCCGTCCTGCGCCTGGTTATCCGGCCTGTCCGGAACATACGGAGAAAGGCACGCTCTGGCAGCTCCTGGATGTGGAACGCCGCGCCGGCATCCAGCTCACGGAGCACTTCGCCATGTGGCCGGCGGCCGCGGTCAGCGGGCTGTACTTCTCCCACCCGGAATCCCATTACTTCGCCGTGGGCCGCATCGCCCGGGACCAGGCCGCGGACTACGCCCGCCGCAAGGGCATGGACTTGGCCCAGGCGGAACGCTGGCTGGCGCCAAACCTGGGCTATACCGCCTGATTCTCTACACGAACGTGTCATAAAGTCATCCCCTAAAGGGAGTCTTTATGGAACGTGCTGCCATCCTGTTGAGTTCCCTCCTGGCCCTGGGGCTGACCGCCGCGCAGGCCGCCACCACCCCGTCCGCCGACGCCGCCAAGGCGGCCAAGCTGAACAAGGCCGTCGTAAACAACGACAAGGACATCGGCAAGAAGCAGTCCGAGGTGAACAAGACAAGAAGGACGAGAACAAGGACGCCAAGCTGAGGAAGGACGTGAAGAACCATAACAGTGCCGCCGTCAAGGCCGATGACAAGAAGATGGCCAAGGACAAGGCTGACATCAAGGCCGAGCACAAGGCCATCGATCAGGACGTGAAAGCCAACAAGCGCGAATTGAAGGCCCGGAACAAGGACTCGAAGGCGGCTGCCAAGGCAGGCGCCGCTGCCCTGGTCGCTTCGACCCACGGATCTTCATCACTGAGTCAGCGATCCTTTTGTGCGGACAGCCATGCTCAAATATGGGCAAATAATCGTTGACAGTCCTGCGGCCCCGGGACTAGCATCCGCGCCAATCAGGTCATGAGAGGCCCCATGAAGTGGGCAGTAGCTGGCTAAGACCATCCCTCCGCCGCGGCCGCGGCGTCCCGCGCGACTGAAGTCGTCCTCAGCCGCGCGCGTCCGTCCATGTGGAGGTCCAAGCGCGGTGTGATCCGTCTATCCCCGTATAGCCGAATGATGCCGCCGAAGCATCCGGGAAGCGCCTGTCAGGGGAGCTTCGTGAGAACTGGGCATGGCATTCGAGAGATTGCGCAGACTGCTGAACGGCAAGGCTGACGCCCAGGGCGAGCGGGGTGCCCGCGTCTCCGCGCGCCTGGTGGAAGTCAGCCGCATGGCGGCGGACGACACCTTCGACGAGTTCAAGACCAGCATCCAGGGCCTGGTGACGGCCGAGGCCGAGGAGCGTCTGGCCGAATACGGTCCCAATACCGTTGCCCGCGAGGTCAAGCACGGCTTCTTCTACGAGCTGTTCACCCGCCTCGCCAACCCGCTGAACATCCTGCTCATCGTGCTCACCGTCGTCTCGGTGGTGACCGATGATCTCAACGGCGCCATGATCATCGGATTCATGGTGGTGTTGTCGGTGGTGCTGTCCTGGGTGCAGGAGTCCCGCTCCAACAACGCCGCCGAGAAGCTGCGCGCCATGGTGAAGACCACCGCCACGGCCCTGCGCCGCGAGGAAGTGGAGGTCGAGGACGACGACGCAGACAAGCATCGTGCGGACGAGGACGGCGAGGAGGAGCCGCGCATCGTGTACAAGGCGGTGCGCAAACAGGTGCCTATCGATGAACTGGTGCCGGGCGACCTGGTGCAGCTCTCCGCCGGTGACATGATCCCCGCGGACGTGCGCCTGCTCTCCGCCAAGGACCTGTTCATAAACCAGTCGGCGCTCACCGGCGAATCCATGCCCGTGGAGAAGAGCGCGGGTGCCGTGACGCAGGCCTCGGGCAGTCCGCTGGACCTGCCTAACCTGTGCTTCATGGGCACCAACGTGGTGAGCGGCACCGCCATCGCCGTGGTGGTGATGACCGGCGCCAACACCTACTTCGGTTCCCTGGCCAGCACCCTGGGCACGGAGCGGGTGCAGACCAGCTTCGACAAGGGCGTGCATCGCTTCGTCTGGCTGATGATCAAGTTCATGGCGGTGATGGTGCCGATCGTGCTCCTCATCAACGTGCTGAAGCACGGGTGGGGCGAGAGCCTGCTGTTCGCCATGGCGGTGGCCGTGGGCCTCACCCCCGAGATGTTGCCGGTGATCCTCAGCAGCAACCTGGCCAAGGGCGCGATGGTCATGTCGCGCCGCAAGGTCATCGTCAAACGCCTCAACTCCATCCAGAACTTCGGGGCCATGGACGTGCTGTGCACGGACAAGACCGGCACCCTCACCCAGGACAAGGTGTTCCTGGAGAAGCATGTGGACATCCACGGCAACGAGAGCGAGCGGGTGCTGGAGTTCGCCTTCCTCAACAGCTATTACCAGTCCGGCCTGCGCAACCTCCTGGACGTGGCGGTGCTGGAGAAGGTCGACATGTATGCCGACCTGCATCCCGAGAAG
>DATIVR010000101.1:0-3157 GCA_035465695.1 Gammaproteobacteria bacterium | reverse complement strand
CGTGGACGAGATCCACCGGCTGTCGGCCGTGGTGGAGGAAGTGCTGTATCCGGCCCTCGAGGACTACAAGCTCGACATCATGATCGGTGAGGGCCCCGCCGCACGTTCCATCAAGCTGGAACTGCCGCCCTTCACCCTGGTAGGGGCCACCACGCGAGCCGGATTGCTGACCTCGCCGCTGCGCGACCGTTTCGGCATCGTGCAGCGCCTGGAGTTCTACAGCCTCGAGGACTTGACTCACATCGTCAGCCGTTCCGCGCGCATCCTCTCCCTCAAGATCGATGCCGAGGGAGCCCGGGAGATCGCTTCCCGCTCCCGCGGCACGCCGCGCATCGCCAACCGCCTGCTGCGCCGGGTGCGCGACTATGCCGAGGTGAAGGCGGACGGCCGTATCAGCGCCGAGGTCGCCAGGAAGGCCATGGACCTCCTGGACGTGGACCAGAACGGATTCGACATGCTGGACCGCAAGCTCCTGCTCGCCATCATCGAGAAGTTCGACGGTGGTCCTGTCGGCGTGGATAGCCTGGCGGCCGCGATCGGCGAGGAGCGGGGGACCATCGAGGATGTCCTGGAGCCGTTCCTGATCCAGCAGGGTTTCCTGATGCGGACTGCGCGAGGCCGCATGGCCACCAAGACCGCCTACCAGCACTTCGGCTTCAGGCCGCCGAAGCGCGAACCCTCCGCAGATCTCTTCGATGAGCCGCAGGGTTAGGCCTTGGACGCCGGAACCGTGCGACGCGTCACATCGATGACAGTTCTTCCCACGTAGCCTGTAAGATGAGCGGGTCAGCGGAGTTCACCTGGAAGGTACGGGTCTATTACGAGGACACGGACCTGGGTGGCGTGGTGTACCACGCCAATTACCTGCGTTTCATGGAACGCGCCCGCACCGAGTGGCTAAGGGCCTTGGGATTCGAACAGGACACGCTGCGCGACCAGCATGCCGTGCAGTTCGTGGTGGTGGGTGCGGAGCTGCAATTCCGCCGCCCGGCGCGCTTCAACGATGAGCTCACGGTGAGCGCCGCGGTGAAGAAGCACACCGCTGCCAGCATCATCTTCCACCAGGAAGTGCGGGGTGTGGCGGGTGATGCGCTCTGCACAGGCGAGATAAGGGTCGCCTGCATCGATTCGGATACATTCAGACCCAGGCCCCTGCCCGGGGAGATACTGAGGGAGTTCGGCGGATGAACGGAGAAGAATCCTTCCTGCAGATAGCGCTGCACGCCAGCCTGGTGGTGAAACTGGTGCTGCTGCTCCTCATCGGCGCGTCCATCGCCTCCTGGGCGATGATCTTCCGCAAGCGCCGCGTGCTGAACGAGGCCCGCACCAAGGCCGAGGCGTTCGAGAAGCGTTTCTGGTCCGGCGGCGACCTGGCCGGCATGTACAAGGAGATCACCGGCACCGGCGCCGAAAGCGGCATGGAGAACATCTTCGAAGCCGGCTTCGCCGAGTTCGCTCGTCTGCGCAAGCAGACAGATTCGTCCGCCGTGGTGGTCGAAGGGGCGCGCCGCGCTATGCGCGTGGCGCAGATCCGCGAGGTGGACCGGCTGGAGGAGAACCTGGTGTTCCTGGCCACGGTCGGCTCCATCAGTCCCTACGTGGGCCTGTTCGGCACCGTGTGGGGCATCATGAACGCCTTCCACTCCCTCGGTAACGTCCAGCACGCCACCATCTCGATGGTGGCTCCCGGCATCTCCGAGGCCTTGATCGCCACCGCCATGGGCCTCTTCGCCGCCATCCCGGCGGTGATCGCCTACAACCGTTTCGCCAACCACGTGGAGCGGCTGGAGACGCGCTTCGACAGTTTCCTGGAGGAGTTCTCCACCATCCTCCAGCGTCACGTGGGTTCGAGGCAGGCGCAGGGTTGAGCCATGTCCAAGCGTCATAAGCGCCGCATGATGGGAGAGATCAACGTCGTCCCTTACATCGACGTGATGCTGGTGCTGCTCGTGATCTTCATGATCACGGCGCCCTTGCTCTCGGAGGGCGTGAAGGTGGACTTGCCGCAGGCCAACGCCAAGCCCATCGACCTCAAGCAGGACGAGACGCCGGTGATCCTCACCGTCAACGCCGCCGGCCAGTACTTCCTCAACATCGGCACGCCGCAGGACCAGCCGATCTCGGCCGAACTGGTGGTGGCGCGGGTCGCCGCGGTGCTCAAGCTCAACCCGAACGCGCACGTGTTCGTGCGCGGTGACCGCAAAGCCAGCTACGAACAGGTCATCACCGGCATCGCCCTATTGCAGGGCGCCGGCGTCCCCAGCGTCGGGCTCGAGACCGAGCCCGACAATGCGCCCACGGTGCAGATCCATGGCAGCAGGTAGATCGGCTCCGACGAACCTCGACCAGCAGCGGCTGCTGCCGTGGGGCTATTCGTTGCTGCTGCACGTGGTCCTGATCCTGTTGTTGGTGTTGAGCTTCCACTGGAGCAACTCGGAGCTGCCATCGCTGGGCGGCCACGGCGAGACGCCGCAGCCCGTGAAAGCCACGGTGGTGGACCAGAGCCTCATCAACCAGCAGATGGCCATGCTCAAGGCCGAGCAGGACAAGAAGCGCCAGGAGCGCCAGCAGCTGGAACAGAACATCACCGACCTCAAGCAGCAGCAGGCCAGCGCCCAGGAGAAACTGAACAAGCAGGTGGCGGACCTCCAGAAGCAGGCCCAGGACGAGCAGGAACGGGTCGCCAAGCTCAAGGCGGAAGACACGGCCCTGGCCCAGCGGCAGAAGACTGCCGACACGGCCGCGCGACGCCGGCAACTCCAGGCGGAGATCGCCGATGAGGAAAAGGTGCGTGATTCCCGTCTGGCCGGTCTAAAGGCCCAATACATGGGTCTCATCAAGCAGAAGATCGAGAACAATTGGGTGCAGCCGCCGTCCACCCCGGACAACTTGAAGTGCAAGGTGGAAGTGCATCAAGTGGTGGGGGGCACGGTCTCCCGCGCAAATGTACTTTCGTGCAACGGTGACGACGCGGTCCGGCAGTCCATCGTCACCGCAGTGCTCAAAGCTTCGCCGCTGCCGCAACCTCCGGATCCGTCCTTATTCGATCCCGATTTGACCTTTGATTTTGTGCCTAGCGGCCATTAGGGTAAATTGTGGTCCGTGGATCTCCGCCGCGTACGTCTTATAGATAGAGTAGTGATAACGATGTTGCGTA
>DATIVR010000100.1:0-3119 GCA_035465695.1 Gammaproteobacteria bacterium | reverse complement strand
GCGCAACTCGCCCATAGCGGCGGTGTTGAGGCTGTAGAGCCGGCGGTTGCCGGCCTTCTGATCCGTCACCAGGCCCGCATCCTTCAGCACCTTCAGGTGCTGGGACACGGCCGGTCGCGTCACCGGCAGGCCCTTGGCGATTTGCACCACTGCCAGCGGCCCTCTTTCCAGGCGCTCGAAGATGGCGAGCCGGGTGGGGTCTCCCAGGACGTGCAGACGGCGCTTAAGGTTAGTTTTCACTTACGGTAAGTATATACTAACTTATATGAGTTGCAAGAGAACCGGCATAAGGCCCGGGCTCCTGCAAGACTGCCGCCGCACGGACCTGCCCCCTACAATGCCGCCATGGCGCGCCACTCCCCGCTCGATCGTCTGAATCCCGCCCAGCGCGCCGCGGCGGAATACCTGGACGGCCCCCTGCTGGTGCTGGCCGGCGCCGGCAGCGGCAAGACCCGGGTCATCACCCGCAAGATCGCCCACATGGTGGGCGACCGCGGCATCAAGCCCGAGAACATCGCCGCCGTCACCTTCACCAACAAGGCGGCGCGGGAGATGAAGGCGCGTGTCGGCGAATTGCTCTCGGAAGAACGTGCCGAAGGTCTCACGGTGTCCACCTTCCACACCTTAGGGATGCGCATCCTGCGGGAAGAGCATGCGCGCATCGGTTACCGGCGCGGCTTCACCCTGTTCGACGCGGAAGACAGCCTCACCCTGTTGCGCGAACTGCTGAAGGTGGAGCGGGCCGAGAAGGCCGAAGTGCTGGAGAAGGCCCAGTGGCAGATCTCCGCCTGGAAGAGCGGCCTGTTGACGCCCGAAGAGGCGGTGCAGAAGGCGGGCAGCGACCATGACCGGCGTCATGCACGCCTGTATCTGGACTACCAGCGCAACCTCCAGGCCTACAACGCCATGGACTTCGACGACCTGATCTCGAAGCCCGTGCATCTGCTGGAAGGTGACGCGGAGGCACGCGACAAGTGGCAGGCGCGGCTGCGTTATCTGCTGGTGGACGAGTATCAGGACACCAACGCCGCCCAGTATCGCCTGTTGAAGCTTCTGGCCGGCACCCGCGCCGCATTCACGGCAGTGGGCGACGACGATCAATCCATCTATTCCTGGCGGGGCGCGGAACCCAAGAACCTCTCGCTGCTGAAGGAAGATTTCCCGCAGCTCAAGGTGGTGAAGCTCGAGCAGAATTACCGGTCTACCCGGCGCATCCTGCGGGTGGCCAACAAGCTCATCGGCAACAACCCGCATCTGTTCGAGAAGTCCCTGTGGAGCGACCTGGGCGAGGGTGAGCCCGTCCGCCTGGTGCCCTGCCCGGATGCCGCCGCGGAAGCCGAGCGCGTGGCTACCGAGATCAGCGCCCACAAGCTCAGGCACAAGAGCCGCAACGGCGACTTCGCCATCCTGTATCGCAGCAACCACCAGTCGCGACTGTTCGAGAAGGCACTGCGGGAGCAGAAGCTCAACTACGACATCTCGGGCGGTACCTCCTTCTTCGACCGCGGCGAGGTGCGGGACCTGGTCGCCTATCTGCGCCTGCTCGTGAACCCCGAAGACGATTCCGCCTTCCTGCGCATCGTGAACCTGCCGCGCCGCGAACTGGGCCCCGTCACGCTGGAGAAGCTCGGCGCTTACGCCGGCTCGCGCCATATCAGTTTGTTCGGCGCCTGCTTCGAGCTGGGCTTGCGCGAGCACGTCCAGGAGCGGGCCGCCGCGAAGTTGCACGAGTTCGCCATCTGGGTATCCAAGACGGCGGAAGCCGCGGAGAGCGAACCGGCCGCGGCGGTGGTGAAGCAGATGCTGGAAGACATCCGCTACCGCGGCTGGCTGGAGGAGAGCGCCAAGGATCTGCCGACCGCCGAGCGCAAGTGGGAGAACGTTCAGGAGTTCGTGGGATGGCTGGAGAAGCCCTACGGTAGGAACGATGGCGGCACGCTTGCGGATACCCTGGGCAAGCTCGCGCTGATGGACATGCTGGACCGCAACGCCGACGACAAGAACCAGGACGCGGTGCAGCTCATGACGCTGCACGCCGCCAAGGGCCTGGAGTTCCCCCACGTGTTCCTGGTGGGTATGGAGGAAGAGATCCTGCCGCACCGCAACAGCCTGGAAGGTGACTCAGTGGAGGAGGAACGCCGTCTCTGCTACGTAGGCATCACCCGTGCCCGCCAGACCTTGACGCTCAGCTATGCCGACAAGCGCAAGAAATATGGCGAGGAGATCGCCTGTGAGCCCAGCCGGTTCCTCAAGGAACTGCCCCAGGAGGACCTGATCCATGAGGGACACGAGGCCGCACCCGTCACCACCGAGGAGCGCGTCGCCCGCGGCAAATCCTACATCGAGTCGCTGCGCGGCCTGCTGAACGAATCCTGAAAAAGAAGACCCCGCCGAAGCGGGGTTTTCCTTTCATCTGACCGGGTTCGGCTTACTTCGCCGCCGGCCCGCCGCTCTGGCCCACCATGTACTCCAGCGCCTTCACCACGTCATCGTCGGAGAGCGCCGGGTTGCCGCCATGGGCGGGCATCTGGTTGAAACCGTGCAGGGCATGCTGCTTCAGGGTGGCCATGCCCTTGGCGATGCGCGGTGCCCACGCCGCCTTGTCGCCGATCTTCGGCGCGCCCAACAGGCCGCTCTGGTGGCAGGCGGAACAGGTGCCCTGCCAGATCTCCTTGCCGGATTTTCCGGAGCTGCCAGCGGCGGTGGAAGCCGCGGCCGCGGGCGCCGCCATCTGGCTCTTGGCGTCGCCGGAGATCTGGGCGTCGGCGATCGGCGCCAGGCGCTGATCCACCAGTTGCTGCTCGGCGATGGCGTCGTGGCCGGCGGCGCCCGGGTTGGCGTCGGCGATGCCGTTGGCCAGCCAGTACATGCAGAAGGCGAAGGCCACCAGGATGCCCAGCACCAGCATGAAGCTGTCGTAGAAATGCCGGTCGTGCTTCTCTTCGATGGTCTCGGGCTTGGATTGGGCTTTCTTGGCCATGGCGGTTCCGGATGAGGGACGCGGAAGGGTCTCCGCTGGGCCCTGGATTATAAAGGGTTCAGGGACGGCCCGGCAGGGCCTAGAAGCGGATGGTGTAGGCCAGGCCCAAGCTGTAGTCCTCGTAGCTGGTGTCGAAGCC